>NZ_SMKR01000084.1 GCF_004348725.1 Kribbella turkmenica | reverse complement strand
AGCGTGGGACACGAAGGCCTCCGGTTGGTGAAGCGGTGAACTAGACAGCTCCACTTCACAACCGGAGGCCTTCACCTGTCAGCCCGACTCACCGCCGCCAAGCGGGGCAACCTCCCTGGACATCACACCTAGGCGGCGGCCACCCGCGCGATCAGGTCGTCCACAGCGGACAACGGTTCCGCCTGGTCCGGCTCGAGGTTGTGGCGCTTGGTCAGCCAGGCCGGCTTGAGGTAGGTCATCCAGACGGTGCCGTCGTCGTCCGACCACACCAGGATCTTGGTCGGCAGATCCAGGGCGGCGAGCGGCGACGCGGTCATGGTGGCCACATCGACGGCGGGGTTGCCGAAGCCGAGCACCTTGGTGTCCCGCAACTCGGCGCCGGCCCGTTGGGCCTCGCCGCTGTGGTCGACCACGAAGTACACCGTCCCGCCGGCCTCGCGGATGGCCGCGCTCAGCCGTAGGACGGTCTCGGCGACGGTGACCGGACTGCGCTTGTGGACGACACCACTCGTCGGCCGCACTCCGGCCGGCCCTGACTTCTGGTCGGTGGTCATCTGGTACCTCCCATGAGCGGCTACTTCAGCCAGAGTCGATCAACGAACGCCCGGCGTACAGAGAACGGGCCAACCGATCAGTCTTCGGGATCACGATTGCCACCGGTCCCGCTGGTTACCGGACAAGCCGGCGAGAGGGAGGCGATCATGAGTTCCGACCGACCCGGTCCGGAGGACCAGCACCGCGAAGCCACACCGGACGAGGTGCCGGAGAACGACGAACGGCGTCCGCCGCGGCAGCAGGACGTCACCAGCGGCGACGAGGGGCAACCGGTCGAACCGCCCGACTGAACGGTCACCTCGCCGGCGCCGATTCGCGCTTCGCGGGCCGGCTGCGCCGTGGTGCCGCCGGTACTTCCTCGGCCTTGGCATCCTTCCGCTCAGGGCGCGGCGGCTCGTCCCGGACGGGCCCGCCGCCCAGACGTCTGTACTTCCACCGCCGCTCGTCGTAGTCGTAATAGGTGTCGATGCCGCCGACAGTTACCACGGGTACCTCCAACAGGCCGATATTCCTCCGTCCGCTGCTGGACGACGGCCGTCCGGTACCCGGATTCGCTCCGATCGACTCCGTCAACCCGGGCCAGCGCGTCCGATGAGGAATTTCCGGGCCGATTCGAGCATGCTTGGCCCAGCACTCCGGAGATGTGGGTGGTCGATTCCCTGTGTCTTCTGGAGTGTCCCGTAGTGCCGAACCAGCCGGACCTCTGGGTCGCTGCCGCGCTCGCCCAACTCACCCTGGAACTGCACGACGCCGACGGCAGCGTCGACCAGGTGGCGGCCGCCGTCGTCGAGTTCGCGGTCGACAGACTCGCCTGGCCGTTCGCCGGGCTCGTCCTGACCCGGCGAGCCGGCCGGGTCGGGCCGGTGGCACTGTCCGACCCGGCGATCGGCCCGCTCTGCCCGCTGCTGCTCACCGAGGGCAGCCCCCTGCTGATGGTCGCCCGCGGCAACGATCTGGTCGTCGTGGACTACGCGAAGGACGGCCAACCGGCCGCCCGAGGAGACCTCGGCCGCGCAACGCGCCGGCATCACAGCCGTCACCCACCTGCCCCTCAAGGTCGCGGCCGGCCAGGTCGGGGCCCTCAGCCTGTACGACACCGACGCCGGCCGGCTGGGCGTGGTCCCGCTGTCCGTCGCCACTCTCCTCGCCCAGCATGCGGCGGTGGCGATCGCGCAGGCGCGTCACCGCGAGTCGATGGCGAACGCCGTCGAGGCCCGCAAGCTCGTCGGCCAGGCGGTCGGGATCCTGATGCAGCGGTTCGACATCAGCGCCGACCTCGCCTTCCACGTCCTGAGCCGGCACTCGCAGCACAGCAACACCAAGCTGCGCCAGATCGCCGAGTACGTCGTCCAGCACCGCCGCCTGCCCAGCGCCGACTGATCGGGGCCGGTTCACCGGAGCGAGGGATCCGCGACCGGCACCCGCAGCACAAACTCGTTGTCTTGGCGTACACGCGGTGGCCGGAATGGATCGCCCGGGCCGTGCGGGCCTGGTCGATCCTGTACGGCGTACCACTGACGATCTGGGGCACGGTGGTCCTCACCGGCCTGGTGCGGCCGGCCGGTGATCCGTCCCCGTTCACCGCGACCGAACGGTCCTGGATGATCACGTTCGGCGGCCTCGCCTTCACCGGCCTCGGGGCGGCCCTGGCGATCGGCGCGAGGCCGTACCACCGCCGCGGCCGGCCGGTCCGCGCGCTCTCCCGGTGACCTTCGCCCGGCGTGCCAGGCGTCCTGAGGTGCCCCCACGACCTGGCTGTGGCTAGTATTGAGGGAGCACCGTACGTCGGCAGCGCCTCCAGCGACGCCGATCGCGCCGCGAAGGCTACGCCTCGAGCAGGAACTCACGGCCATCCACCAGTGGGCGTCGGGCCCATCCGGTGGCGGGTCCCGCCGCGTCCGCCTGTCGATCGCCCGCAGGTGACCGCCCTGGAGGACTCGGCAGGACGCCGCGTCGTCCGCGCGAGGTCGTGCGGTGCCGCGTTCCGCCACGGCAGACCCTGCCGTGGCAGTCCAGAGGAGGACTCTTTGGCCCAGCGAGGCCGGCGTCGGTCCGACGCTCCCCGTACTGCCGCTCCCCGGCGTCGCCGTCGTCCCCGCGACGTCGAGGTCGAAGGTCTGATGCCGGTGCTCGCCCGCGCCGTCCGCGAGGTCGAGGGCGCGGTCGAGCGATCGGCCGTCCGCCCGTCGGTCCGCACGAAGTTCCAGGTCATCGCCCTGCTGGTGCGCGAGGAGCGCGCCCGGGTGAACTCGGACCAGAGCTACACCGACACCCAGCGGGCCGAGCAGCTCCGGCGCCTTGACGGGATCGCGACGATCCTCGCCAAGACCGCGGCACTCGAACCCTCGCTGCTCGCACTGCTCGCCGAGGACGCCGTCGTCTCCGAGGCCGCCGCCGCGCTCAAGCGTCAGATGCTGACGGCCGCCGGCGTCGAGGTGGCCGAGGAGGAGCCGCCGGCCGAAGAGCCGTCGACGCCCGCCGCGCCGGCAGCCCGCCAGGTAGTCCCGCAGTCGGTCATCCAGCGACAGCTCGCCAACCCGTTCCTCGCGCCGGACTTCAGCGCGGCCGCACCCGCCAAGGTCCAGCCCCGGCGGCTGGCCGGCTGGGAGCTGATCAGCCCGCTGCTGAAGTCCTTCGAGTACGCCACCGCCTCGGCGACCAAATCACTGCCGAGGCCGACCTCCTTCCGGACCGCGGCGAGTCTCGACCTGATGCCGCACCAGGCGCAGCTGATCGCCGCCGCGGCGGCCGGTCACCGGACCTTCCTGCTGGCCGACGAGCCCGGTCTGGGCAAGACCGCGCAGGCCCTGCTCGCCGCTCAGGCCGCGGACGCGTACCCGCTGCTCGCCGTCGTCCCGAACGTCGTGAAGACCAACTGGGCCCGTGAGGCCGGTCTGTGGACGCCGCGCAAGAAGGCAACCGTGATTCACGGCGACGGCGCGACGATCGACGGGTTCGCCGACATCGTCGTGGTGAACTACGAGGTGCTCGACCGGCACGTCGGCTGGCTCGGCGCCCTGGGTTTCCGCGGCATGGTCGTGGACGAGGCGCACTTCATCAAGAACAAGAAGTCACAGCGCTCGCGCAACGTGCTGCGGCTGGCCGAGCGGATCCGCGGCCGGACCCCGCGCCCGCTGCTGATGGCCCTCACGGGTACGCCGCTGATCAACGACATCGAGGACTTCACCGCGATCTGGGAGTTCCTCGGCTGGATCGACGAAACCGGTCCGCGGGCGGAGCTGATGCAGTCGCTCGAGGAGACCGGCCTGACGCCGGCGGATCCCGGCTTCTACGCGGCCGCCCGGGCCCGGGTGATCGACCTGGGCATCGTCCGCCGCCGCAAGGTCGACGTGGCCGCCGACATCCCCGCCCGCCGGATCGCCGATCTACCGGTCGAGCTGGACGACGCCGTCGGCCGCTCCATCCGGGACGCCGAGCGCGAGCTCACCAACCGGCTGGTCGCGCGCTACCGGAGCGCGCTCGCGACCCGGACGTCAGGCGAGGTCGTGGACGGGATCGACCACGAGCTCGTCCGCCGGGTGGCCGGCTGGGAGCGGGCCGACCCGGACACCGCGAAGTCCGGCGAGAACGTGTTCAGCCTGGTCCGCCGGATCGGCCGGGCGAAGGCGGGCCTGGCCGCCGACTACGCCGCGCAGCTCGCGCACAACGTCGGCAAGGTGGTGTTCTTCGCCCGGCACATCGAGGTGATGGACGCGGCCGAGAACCTGTTCACCGAGCGCGGCATCGCCTTTTCCTCGATCCGCGGCGACCAGACGCCGAAGAGCCGGCAGAAGAACATCGACGCGTTCGTGAACGACCCGGAGGTGTCGATCGCGGTCTGCTCGCTGCTGACCGCCGGCGTGGGCCTGAACCTGCAGGTCGCGTCGAACGTCGTCCTGGCCGAGCTGTCCTGGACGAACGCCGAGCAGACGCAGGCGATCGACCGGGTGCACCGCATCGGCCAGGAGGAGCCGGTGACGGCGTGGCGGATCATCGCCGCGCAGACCGTCGACACCAGGATCGCCGACCTGATCGACGCCAAGGCCGGACTGGCGGCGAAGGCGCTCGACGGTTCCGACGACGAGATCGCGGCCTCCGCGGACCTGCAGCTCGAGGCGCTCGTCGCGCTGCTGACCAACGCGCTGGAAACCACCGGGTGATCGCGCGGTAAGCGCTATCCTCGACAGGGTGATCTACGAGCTGAACCACGTCGGCGGGCCGGCCGGTGATCTCGACGCGAGCCTGGAGTTCTACGCCGGGCTGGGCGCCGAGGTGGTCGACCGGTTGTTCATGACCGGCAGCCGCGTCCATCGGGTGCATCTCCAGCTCGCGACCGGCCTGGTCGAGCTCCTGCACAGTGAGGAGCCCGCGCCGGACGCAACCTTCGGTCTCGACCACGTCGGTTTCATGACCGACGAGCTGGACGCCGACTACGCCCGGCTGATCGGCCTCGGGTACGCCGAGCTGACACCCCCGAGAGTTGCCGGCAGCGGACAAGGCCGGCTCGCGTTCCTCTCCGACCCGAACGGCGTCCGGATCGAACTCCTGCAACGCACGGAGGAGTTCCGCGTCCCGCCGATCAGGTCGGGGCCCGTACGACGCCTCGCCTTCATCGCGCTGCCCGCGCCCGACTTCGAGGCGGCCGCCGAGTTCTACGGCACCCACCTTCGTCTGAACCGCGACCCGTCGGACCACAGCGTCTTCCGGATCGGCGACGACGCCGTCAAGCTGCTCGAGTCCCCGCCGGCTGCGACCACCCCGGTCAACCACCTCGGCCTGGCGACAACGACAGCCCGGCCGGACGCCCACGACCCCGACGGCAACCGCCTGACCTTCGTGCCGTCACAGTGAGCACGACCGCCGCCGCGGCCAGGTGGATCAGGCCTTGGCGCACCTCGTGCCCGAAGCTCGCGTACGCCAGATAGGACGCCAACGGTACGGCGAGCCACTCGATGCGGCCCGCGAGCACGGCGAGCGCAATGAGTGGCAGGCCGTACCAGGGGTAGGTCGGCGTGGTCAGCAGCAGCGCGGCGCCGTACAGCCAGCAGCACGTGACCGCGATCGGCTCCTGCTGGTGCCGACGGATCGCGAGCATGGCGACGGCGATCGCCAGGACCGCGGTGGCGACCTGGCGCGCGTCCGCGGGCAGGACCAGTGCGAGGATCGCCGAGCGCGAGCTGCCGTCGGCGAACCCCTCCTGGCCGAGGTAGCCGGGAAGGAATCCGAGTACCAAGGTGCCGACGGCAAGCACGTGCGGGACGTAGGTCGCGGCGAAGGTGCCGACGGCAACGAGTGGCGTGGTCGCGCCGCGTCGCCGTACCGAGGTGAAGGCGGGCAGGAGCAGCAGGGGCAGCAACTTGACGCTCGCGGCCACGCCGAGCAGGAGGCCGGTGATCACCGGCGAACGACGGGCCGCGGTGACGACCGCCGCTACGACCAGGCCGGCGGCGAGCACGTCGACATGGGCGGCACTACCCGCTTCGAGCGCGACGACCGGAGACCAGGCCCAGAGGACGGCCCAGCGAGGATCGCGGTTGCGGCGGCGTAGCTCCGTGGCGAGCAACGCGGTCACGCCGACGGCGAGCGCGGCCGCCACCAGTTGGAGGCCGAACGTTCCGGCCGACCAGGGCGTGAAGAAGGCGACAGCGGTGAAGTATGCCTGGGCGACCGGTGGATAGATGGTCGGCACGCGCGCCCTGTTGATCCGGGTCCGGGAGTCGTCGGCCGACAGTGCGGCCAACGCGGCGGGATCACGGGGAACTCGCGGAGGTCCGGTGACCCCGGAGCTGTCCTGCGGGGAGAGCCCCGGGAACAGAACCGGATCGCGCAGCCTCGCCAGCGCGTCGTCGAGCGGCACGTGTGCGTACGGCGAAGTCCCGGACAACTGCACGCGACCGTCCCAGACATACCGGTAGGCATCCGTACTCGTGATGGGCGCCGCCGTCAGCCCCGGCACCTGACACACGGCGGCGACACCCACGATCCCGAGCACCGTCCGGCGCCCCATCGGCCTCCGCGTCATCCCCCAGGCGACCCCGAGCACCACGAGCGTCCCGACCACCAGCGTGAGGTTCGGCCACCAGTCGGCCGCGGCCGCCGCGATGGCGGCTGTGCACACCGCCGCACCGATGACCCCGCCGGCCAGGAGCGGCACCGACCGCCTCCGGGTCGTGACCGCGGCCGTCCGAAGTTCCGTCATCGGACCGTGCTGACGACCGGACCGGTCCGGACGAGCTCGGCCGCCCGGCGGAAGGTCAGGAAGGCTCGGTCGCCGGTGCGCCAGTCCTCGGTGGCGAGGAGACCGGCGGCCCGCGCGTCGCGGATGACCGCCCGGCCGCCCACTCTTGCCCAGGGCAACGGCCTCGACCGGCGCCCGTTCGGGCTGCGCAGGACGATCTCGCCGGTATCGTCCAGGCTGTCATCCGGATCGACCTCGACCAGCACCACCCCGTTCGGCCGGACCAGCTCGGCGCAGCGTTGCAACAGCACGCCCGGTGCTCCTCCGATTCCGATGTTCCCGTCCATCAGCAGCACGCTCCCCCACCGCCCCTCGCCGGGCAGCGGCTCCTGCACCGCCCGGCGCAGCGCCGCCGCGCCCCGGTCGGTCGTCAGCCGTACGGCGTGCGCGGAGATGTCCACGCCGAGCGCCGCGATCCCCTGCTCGGCGAGCGCCGTCACGATCCGGCCGGGTCCGCAGCCGATGTCCAGCACCGGCCCCTCACACCGACTCAGGGCGATCCGGTCGACCGCGTCGGCCGGCGCCCGCCAGCGATCCACCTCCGACAACTCCGGAACAGTCCGGCCATCGGTGCCAGTGACAACGACCCGTCCACCGTCGAGTGCCTTCTCGAAGAGCACGGCCGGGTGTGCCGTGTGCTGCAGCCGGCGATGCAGCCGCGACATCCTCAGGTCCGGGAAGCTCGCCGCGATCGCCGCCGCATCCGCCGGGGTGTCCATGTCGCGAAGCGCCGGCAGCAGTTTCACCCGGTAGCCGAGCAGTTCCAGCCTCGTCAACTGATCGGCACCGGTGTGCGCCGTCGACATCGGTACGCCGGCCAGCGCACGCCGATCGGGCCCACGCAGGCCGAGGCACCAGTAGCCGCCGTCCTCGGTCAGGCCGAGCACAGCGTCGTAACCCGACCAGTCGCACCCGAGCAGATCCGAGGTCACCTGCGGGGTGTCCATGCCGACGAGCAGCATCGGCGTCCCGGCGTACGCGTCCTCGAAGGCGGCGGCCAGCCGCTCGTCGAGTCCGTCGCCGCGCTGGGCCACCACCGCGAACCCGTCCGGCAGCCACGACCCGCCAGTTCCGTCGAGCGCGAGAACGTACCGCCCTGCGGGTGTCTTCCGGACCGCGGCGAGGGTGTCGGCCAGTGACGCCCGGGCCAGCGCGGCCGCCTCGCGCGGGGTGAACTCCGTCTGCAGGCGGGTCTTCACCCGGCCGGGAACCGGCTCCTTCGCGATCACGATCAGCGTGCCCGCGTTCATGCGGACAACACCTTGGTCATGTCCTTCACCGCCCGGACGGCGCCGAGCGGTGTACCGGTGACCTTCGAGCGCCCTGACCGTGGCAGGTAATCGACGTCGGTCTCGGCGATCCGCCAGCCGGCGTCGGCGGCCTTCACCACGGTCTCCAACGGATAGCCCGACCGCCGGTCGGCCAGCCCGAGGTCCAGCAAGGCCTGCCGTCCGGCGGCGCGCATCGGCCCGAGGTCGTGCAGCCGGACACCGGTACGGCGGCGGATGCGGCGACTGAGTTCCGCGTTGGCCAACCGCAGATGCCACGGCCAGGCACCGCGGGAGACCGGCCGGCGCCGGCCCAGCATCAACTCGGCCCGGCCGGCCAGGACCGGAGCGGTGACCCGGACCAGTTGGCCAGGATCGAGCGACGCGTCCGCGTCCAGGAAGGCCACGACGCCGGCGGTCGCCGCCTCCAGGCCGGCGTGACAGGCGGCGCCGTACCCGCGCAGCTCGCACCGGATCACGGTGGCACCGAGCCCGGCGGCGATCTCGGCCGAATCGTCGGTCGAACCGTTGTCCACGACAACGGCCCGGACGCCGTCCGGCAACCGGCCGAGCACCCACGGCAGAGCGGCCGCCTCGTTCAGGCACGGCAGGATCAGGTCGACCTCAGCATCAGCCACTCCTCGACCGTAGGGAAATCCTGTCGGCCGGTGGGCCCGCGCGCGACTACGGCTCGCTTACGTCGCCGGATCGGCTACGGCTTGCTTACGGCCGGGCCGTTGCCCGGCCGAGCGGGACCGGAACCGCCGCGAACGGTCCTACGCTCGTGACGTGGCGACTCGTGTGCTGGTGGTGGACGACGACCCGACCGTTTCGAACGTGGTCTCGGCGTACCTGACCAAGTCCGGGTACGAGGCCCGCATGGTCGCGGACGGCGTACGTGCGGTCGAGGTCTGGCAGCAGTGGAAACCCTCGGTCGTGGTCCTCGACGTGATGCTTCCCGGACTGTCCGGGCTGGAGGTGCTCCGCCGGATGCGGGCAGCCGACGACAGTGCCGCGGTGATCATGCTGTCCGCGCGCGGCGAGGAGGAGGACCGGCTCGTCGGGCTCGAGGTCGGTGCGGACGACTACGTGGTCAAGCCGTTCAGCCCGCGCGAGCTCGTGCTGCGCGTCCAGGCCATGCTCCGCCGCGAGGAGCGACTGGCCGGCCAGGACCTCACGCCGACGAAACTGACCGCCGGCCCGGTCACGGTCGACACCGCGGCCCGGATCGCCGCCCTGGACGGAGTGGAACTGTCGCTGACCCATCGGGAGTTCGACCTGCTCAGCTACTTCGTCGCCCATCCGGGCAAGGCGTACACCAAGACCGAGCTCCTGCGGCGCGTCTGGGGCTGGGACTTCGGCGACGCCTCCACGGTGACGGTGCACGTCCGGCGGTTGCGGGAGAAGATCGAGGACGACCCGTCCGATCCCCGGCTCGTGCTGACGGTTCCGCGGACCGGCTACCGCTTCGTGGGTGAGGCCGGATGAACCGGGACACGGTCACGATCCTCGGGCTGACGGCGCTCTGGACGCTGATCGTCGCCGCGGCGGGGGCGCTGGTGCTGTGGAAGTGCCGGCGCAGGTCGCTGCGGATCACGATGATCGTGGTCGCGGTCGCGCCGATGGTGGCCGCGCTGGCCGCCGTCCTGCAGAGCGTGCGGGCGATGTTCATCTCCGCGCACGACTCGCTCGTCGTGCTGTGGACACTCGCGTTCTCCGCGCTGCTCGGGCTGGCGATGTCGGTCGTGCTCGCGCACTGGATCAGTACCGGCTCCCGTGACGTCGGCCGCCGGCTGCGCCATCTCGGCACCTCGTACGACGCTCCGGCGTCTGCCTCGACCCCGACGGTTCCGGCCGAGCTGGCGGCGCTGACGGACGAGCTGGAGGCGACCCGGGTGAAGCTCGCCGCCTCACATCTGCGGGAGAAGGCGCTCGAGGAGAGCCGGCGCGAACTGGTTGCGTTCCTGTCCCACGACCTCCGTACGCCGCTCGCCGGGTTGCGGGCGGTGTCCGAGGGCCTCGAGGACGGCGTGGTCGACGACGTACCCGGTGCGCTCCGGCAGATGCGGACGACCGTGGACCGGATGACCGGGCTGGTCGACGACCTCTTCGAGCTGTCCCGGCTGGCGGCCGCGCCGCCACCGCGCCGGCGGACGGCGGTCAGCCTGCGGGAGCTGGCCGAGGACGTCGCCGGCGAGACCTGCGAGCACGCTCGGGCCGAGGGCGTCCTGCTGACGGTGTCGACCCCCGGCGACGACGACCGGCTCGCGGTGCACGGTGACGCCGACGAGCTGACCCGCGCGGTGACGAACCTGGTCGACAACGCCATCCGGCACACCGAGCCGGGTGGTGCCGTCAACCTGACCGTCGACCGCGAGTCCGACGGCCGCGTCCGGCTCGCGGTGACTGATGGCTGCGGCGGAATCCCGGACCAGGACCTGGAGCGGGTCTTCGACGTCGGCTGGCGTGGTGACGCCCAGCGCACCCCCGCCAATGGCCGAGGCGGTCTCGGGCTCGCCATCGCCCGGGGCGTGGTCGAGTCTCACCACGGCAGCATCGCGGTCGCCGGGGTTCCCGGCGGTTGCACCTTCGAGATCGACCTACCCGCCGGCTGAGCCGGCCAGCTCGGCGACACCGGTGGACAGGTCGTACGCCGGCTTCCAGCCGAGCTCGGCCTTGATCCGGTCGGAGCTGGCAGTGATGTGCCGGACGTCGCCCAGGCGGAAGCGACCGGTGATCACCGGGTCCGGCCCGCCGTACGCGTGCGACAGCTCCGTCGCCAGGTCGGCGATGGTGTGGACGGTGCCGCTCCCGACGTTGTACGCCGCGAACTGCGGATGGTCGGCCGAGGCAGCCAGCGTCACCGCCGCCGCCACGTCGCGGACGTGGACGAAGTCGCGGCGCTGGCGGCCGTCCTCGAACACCTGCGGTGCTTCACCCCGCTCGAGCCAAGACCGGAAGAGCGCCGCCACACCCGCGTACGGCGTGTTCCGCGGCATGCCCGGCCCGTAGACGTTGTGGAACCGCAGGGCCACCACCCGGCCGCCGGTCTCCCGGGCCCACGAGGCCGCCAGGTGTTCGCCCGTCAGCTTGGACGCCGCATAAGCGTTGCGCGGATCGAGCCGGGCGTCCTCCTCGACCAGGCCCGGCCGGAGGAACGTCCCGCAGCGCGGGCACGGCGGTTCGAAGTGACCGGCTTCGAGGTCCCGGATTCGGCGAGGTCCCGGCGCGACGACGCCGTGCTCGGTGCATTCGTAGCGGCCCTCGCCGTACACGACCATCGAGCTCGCGTAGACCAGGTGGCCGACCTTCGCGTGCCCCACCTGCCGGAGCAGCACCGCGGTGCCGAGGCCGTTGCTGCCGACGTAGTCGTCGATGTCGTCGAGGTCCACGCCGAGCCCGACCTTCGCCGCCAGGTGGATCACCACGTCCACTCCGTCGAGCGCGGCCGCGACCGCCCCGGCGTCCCGGACGTCGGCCACGACCAGGTCGTCGAGGTCGGGGCGATGGCCGTGGACGTCGGGCCGCAGGGAGTCGAGCACCGTGACCTCGTGGCCCTCGGCAACGAGTTGGCTGTGCACGTGCCGGCCGATGAAGCCGGCGCCGCCGGTGAGCAGGACCTTCACCGGACGACCTCCGCCTGCGGGAGGTTCTCGGCCGCGGTGCCGTCCAGCGCGTGCCGGCAGGAGCAGTCGACGTCTGGCGCGGGCAGCGTCGCGATCACGTCGGCGAGCAGGACCTTGAGGCGTTCGATGCTGCGGCCGAACACCTCGAAGACCTCGGCCTGGGTGACGCCCTCCCCCGCGGCCACGCCGGCATCGTGGTCGGTCACCACGGCGATCGAGGTGTAGCAGAGCCCGAGCTCGCGGGCGATCGAGGCCTCGGGCGCGCCGGTCATGCCGACGACGGACCAGCCCTGGGCCGCGTGCCACCGGGACTCGGCCCGGGTCGAGAACCGCGGCCCGTTGATGACGACCATCGTGCCGTCCGGGACCACCTCCTCGTTGCCCACGGCAATCACCGTCCTCCGCCCGGCCGGGCAGTACGGGTCCGCGGGCGAGGTGTGCACCACGGGACGCGGTGGACCGTCGTACACGGTGTGCTCACGGCCCCAGGTCCGGTCGGCGAACTGGTCCGGTACGACGAACGTGCCGGGCACGAGCTCGGGACGCAACGAGCCGACCGCACACGGGCCGAGGACCTGCCGGACGCCGAGCGACTTCAGGGCCCACAGATTCGCGCGATAGTTCACCCGGTGGGGCGGGAACCGGTGGTCGGCGCCGTGCCTGGGGATGAACGCGACCGCACGCCCGGCGACCGCACCGACGACCGGATGCTCGCTGGGCGGGCCGAACGGCGTCTCCACCGTCACCTCGCGTGCGTCCTGCAGGAACGAGTAGAAACCTGAGCCACCGATCACACCGATCTCTGCCATGGCTCCGACCCTAGAAGCGCCGAGCTGTGCGCAGCCGCGACCCGGCCGATCCGTCAGCACGCCGTAACCGCTGGACGACCAGTGCGAGCACGCCCGCCAGCACGATCGTGGCCTCGAGCACCAACCAGTCGCGGAGGTAGTCACGGGGCAGGACGGTCGGGTTGATCCCCTTGCCCTGGCGGAGCAGCAGCGGGGTCGCGATCAGGGTGGTGATGCCGACGTACAACAGCATCGTGCGCACGATCGCCCTCGTGTGGCCGGTCAGCCGGCGGGTCAGCAGCCAGCCGGCCCCGATCGTCAGTGGCACCAGGAAGAAGTCGTCCACCACCACGGCGCCGCCCAGCCAGAGCGGCAGCCGGATCAACTGGTCCGCGCTCAGGTTCCCCAGCAACAACCACAGCCCCCACAGGCCGACCACGATCCCGCAGGCGGCCAACGCCGTACGTGCCCTGGTCATGGGGCCTCCCGGCCTGGACTGAGGAGCGCAGGGAGCGAAGCGACTGGAGCGACGAGGGAAGGCCGGGAGTCACGGCCCCACGACCCGCCGCGCCGGAGGCATGGCATCAGTACTGTCATGAGAGCACCTCGAGGTGGTCGACCCACTTGGTTTGCAGGACACCGGGCCGATTGGGGGCGATGATGCGGGCGGGGAAGCCGTGGTCGAGGTCCAGGTCGGTGCCGTTGAGCCGGAGCGCGAGCAGGGTGAGCGGATCGGCGGCGAACTGCGGCGGCAGCTCGCTGGTCGCGTAGAAACCGTCGTTCTCCATCGAGACGACGCGGACCCGGGACGCATCCGGTGCACCGCACAACGCCAGCAGGTCGCGGATGCGGACGCCCTCCCAGCGAGCACCCTGGCTCCAGCCTTCGACACACGCGATCGGCAGGTCGGACCGGCTCTGCGGCAGCGCCCGCAACTCGTCCAGCGTGAACGTCAGTCGCTCAGGGCCACTGATCGTGAATCGCCAGTCTGCACCGACCATACCGACGCCGGCGTCCCCGGCCGTCCGGTTCACCGGCAGTCCCTGCGGCCCGATCCCCGGTGTGCGTGGCGCCAGTACGGCGACCGGCCCGAGCGCAGGCACCGACTGCCCGACCGACGCGATCCCGACCAGCGCTCCGGCCCCCGCGACGGTCCGGAAGAGGCCACGCCTGCTCAGACCGCCCGTTTCCGGCACAGGTGGCGGCGTCCTGCGCCAATGCGCGACGATCAGCGGCAGCTTGACGGCCAGGTGGACCAGGAGTGCGCCGACGATGATCCAGGCGAGGGCGTAGTGCGTCTGCCGGAACGGGAACGGCCACGGGTACCACTGCAGGGTGTTGAGGAAGCCGAGGAACAGTTCGAGGGCCAGTGCCGACACCAGCACCAGGATCGAGAGCCGCTCGAGAACCATCGCCACGGCCTGCCGGCTGGGCGGCCAGGGCGGCTTGGCGAACAGCTTCGGATACACGGTCCACAGCTTGGCCAGCAGCAGCGGCACCGCGACGATCCCACTCAGCACGTGCAGCCCTTGCGTCACCCGGTACAGCGACGCCGGCCTGCTCGGCAGGTAGACCCAGCCGGGCGCCGACTGCTGGAAGTGACTGAACAGCCCGGTGAGGAAGCACACCACCACCGCAACCCCGAGCCAACGTCCGAGCACGATCATCACCCGCGGGTGATGCAAAGGAGACGAGAACGCTCCCACGGAAGGGACTGTCGGCTTCATGCTCCCATCACACCGCGCCAACCACCCCCAAGAACCCCTCGAACCCCTTACCGCCCGCGAACATCCGGCTCAGACCGGCGCTACCGACCTCCGCCCCTCCAGGACGCCTTCACCCACCCCGAGTCGATTCCGTTTGTCTCGCCAGCGGTCGACCGTGCTTGCGCGATCAGTTGGCCGCGCGGGGTGTCCGGGCAACGGGCGAGCATCGCGCGGAGCTCGTCGGCGGCGACGTTCGCGCCGAACAGTTCGGTGTCCGGACCGAACCGCACGCCCGCGGCCAGCGGACCTGCCAGAACCGGGTCGAAGCCGAGCGCGTCGACGACCGCAGCGACCGCCATGGCGTCATCGGTCTCGCCCGCGACGGCGATCGCCTTGCGGTCAGGTGCGCCGGCCGGGCGGGCGCCGTCCTCGAGATCGTGGTACCCCATGTGGTTGAACGTCTTCACCACCCGTGAGCCAGGCAGGAAGTCCTGCACGAGCTCGCTGGACGACGGGTTGGCAGGTCGATTGTGCACGTTTCAGTTGACACGTCAACACGACGGACGCCGGTTCATTCCAGCAGCGAGTCGACGCAACCGCCTGCGGGTCACCGTCGGCCGGGATCACGGGAGACCGGGCCGACGCCTACGCCACGGCCGCCATCCCGCCGAGTGCCCCGATGATCCGGCCGCGCAGGTAGTCGTCGTCGTACCCGTAGCGGTCCGTCTCCGGCGTGGACAGGGTGACGCCGAGCGCGCGTCCCCGGGGAATGACCGACACCTCGCGGAGGCCACCGGCGCCGAGCTCCCGGCTTGACGCCGATAAGCCTTGGACAGGCTGCGTACAGCACGCTTGGCTGGAAGCTCCCCAGGAAGGAGTGCAACCATGACCGACCGCATCACGCCCATCAGCCGCGCCGCGATCTCGAGCCAGGACACTCAGACCGCCCTCTGGTTCCTGGGGGTGCTGGCTCAGGTACGCATCAGCGGCGAGCAGACAGGCGGCGCGTTCTCCGTGACCGACAACCTCGCCCGTCGCGGCAACGCCAGCCCGATCCACGTCCACGACGGTGAGGACGAGACCTTCATCGTCCTGGACGGCGAACTGCGCGTCGTCGTCGGCGACGACGAGCACACCGCGGGCCCGGGCACCGCGGCCGTCCTGCCACGGCGGGTCCCGCACGCCTACCAGGTCACCTCCCCCACCGCGCGCTTCCTCAGCCTGCACATGCCGGCCGGCTTCGAAGACTTCGCCGCCGAAGTCGGCCGGCCCGCCCTCGCCCGCACCCTTCCGCCCGAACCCGCCGCACCGCCGGATCTCGCCGCCCTCACCAGGACAGCCGCCGGCCACGGCATCTCCATCCTCGGGCCGTTGGCACGGTGACCCCGCGGGGTCCGGGTAGAGTGAGCGGTCGTGAGGCGATCTGGTGCTCCTCACCGCCGCCGCCCTTCCTGACGCGGCTCTCGTGCTGTCCGCCCGGTGCAACGACGCGCCGCGTTGCCTGACCGAGGCTGCCGCCTGTCCCTGCCTGGAGTCCGCATGACCTCGCTGACGCCTGAGTCAGCCACGCCCGGATCCCCCACCACGACCGACGCCGACATCGTCTCCGTCCGGTCCGCACTCCGCTCGCCGCGCCGGCTGCGGACCGAGGTGCTGGCCGGCCTGGTGGTCGGTCTGGCGCTGATCCCGGAGGCGATCAGCTTCTCGATCATCGCCGGCGTGGACCCGCGGGTCGGGCTGTTCGCGTCGTTCACGATGGCGGTCTCGATCGCGTTCCTCGGCGGGCGGCCGGCGATGATCTCCGCGGCCACCGGTGCGGTCGCACTCGTGATCGCACCGGTCATGCGGGACCACGGCTTCGACTACCTGATCGCCACGGTCCTGCTGGCCGGCATCCTGCAGGTGGTGCTGGGGGTGCTCGGCGTCGCCCGGCTGATGCGGTTCATCCCGCGCTCGGTGATGGTCGGCTTCGTCAACTCGCTGGCGATCCTCATCTTCATGGCACAGTTGCCGCACCTGATCGACGTACCGTGGCCGGTCTACCCGCTGGTCGCGGGCGGCCTGGTGGTGATGGTCCTCCTGCCGCGGTACACCCGGGTCGTACCCGCTCCGCTGATCGCGATCCTGCTGGTGACCGCGGTCGTCGTCCCGAGCGCGATCTCCGTGCCGACGGTCGGCGACGAGGGCGAACTGCCGGACAGCCTGCCCTCACTGTTCTGGCCGGACGTCCCGCTGAGTCTCGAGACGCTGCGCATCATCGGCCCGTACGCGCTGGGGATGGCGATCGTCGGGCTCCTCGAGTCCCTGATGACCGCCAAACTCGTCGACGACGTCACCGACACTCCGTCCCACAAGACCCGCGAGGCCTGGGGTCAGGGCGCGGCCAACATGATCACCGGGCTGTTCGGCGGCATGGGCGGCTGCGCGATGATCGGCCAGACGATGATCAACGTGAAGGCGTCCGGCGCGCGGACCCGGATCTCGACGTTCCTGGCCGGGGTGTTCCTGTTGATCCTCGTGGTCGGCCTCGGCGACCTGGTCGGCGCGATCCCGATGGCCGCGCTGGTCGCGGTGATGATCATGGTGTCGGTCGGCACCCTGGACTGGCACAGCATCCGGCCCCGGACCCTGCGGCGGATGCCGCGCAGCGAGACCTTGGTGATGCTGTCCACCGTCGTGGTCGTCGTCCTCACCCACAACCTGGCCATCGGCGTCGTGGTCGGGGTCCTGGTCGCGATGGTGCTGTTCGCCCGCCGGGTCGCGCACTTCACCACGGTCGACGAGGTCGCTCACCCGGACGACGACACCAAGGTGTACGCCGTCACCGGCGAACTGTTCTTTGCCTCCAGCAACGACCTGGTCAACCAGTTCGACTACCGCAACGACCCGGCGACGGTCGTCATCGACCTGTCCGGCTCCCACATCTGGGACGCCTCCACCGTCGTCACCCTGGACGCCATCAGCACCAAGTACGAGCGCTACGGCACGACCGTCGAGATCGTCGGCCTCAACCCCGCCAGCGCCGAACGCCGAGCCCGCATCAGCGGCACCCTCACACCTACCAGCTGAGACCGATGCTGACGGGCCCGAGCTCGACCTCGAGGCTGACCGCCGTGGCTCCGGTGCTCTGCTTGACCGTCCCGACAAGCCAGGTCTGCATCCGGCCGATCCACTTGTTGAGCAGATTCCGGACCTTCCGCACACCCTTCTGTACCGAGTTCGCGGCCAGACCGAGCGCCTTCGTCACCGCCTGAACTCGAAGCAGCGCGGCAGCGGGCGCCAGTTGACCGTGCCGGGCCGCGGGCGCCTGGGCGGCCAGTGCGGTGATCTCCTGCTCCTCGGCGTCCAGCCACAGCTCGAGTACGGCGTCGTTCGCGGAACTCACGGTCTCGACGAACTCGCGGACCCGGGCATCGCGCTCGGCCGTGCTGTCGGCATCGTCGATCTCGTCGACCAGAGAATGCAGTCGTTGCATCGGATGTCCTCCCCCGGACGCGGTGGTCCGCCGTCGGTTCCGGAGGGCGCTCGTTCACTGGGGGAACGAAGGTGGCAAGGAGTCGGAACTCCTTGCCACATCCAACGTATAGCGCACGGGGGGACTTGCCGCAAGGCCCGGATCGTACGGGAGAATCCTCGGCCGTGGCCGGAAACCACGGACAGGCCAGGGATTGGCGGTGCCGTAAAGCGACCGGCCGGACGAGCGACTCGACCCGGGGGTTTCATGTTCGACGTGATCGTTGCCGGCGGTGGACCGACCGGCATGATGCTGGCGAGTGAACTGCGACTGCACGGTGTGCACGTGCTCGTGCTGGAACGGCAGGCGGAGCCGACCAAGGAGGTGCGCGCGCTCGGTCTGCACGCGCGCAGCGTGGAGGTGATCGACCAACGCGGCCTGCTCGACCGGTTCCTGGCTCTCGGCCGGCAGTTCCCGGTCGGCAACCATTTCGCCGGTATCGTGAAACCGCAGCCGGTCCGGCTCGGCACCGACTATCCGTTCACGCTCGGCATCCAGCAGCCGATCGTCGAACGGCTGCTGACCGAACGGGCCACCGAGCTCGGCGCCGAGATCAGGCGCGGACGCGAAGTCGTCGGCCTGAGCCAGGACGACGACGGGGTGACCGCCGAACTGGCCGACGGGACCCGCGAGCGGTCGCGCTTCCTCGTGGGCTGCGACGGCGGCCGCAGTACGGTGCGCAAGCTGCTCGGTATCGGCTTCCCCGGCGAGCCGCCGCAGACACAGTGGCTGCTGGGCGAGATGGAGCTGACCGCTCCGCTGGACGACGTGGTGGCCGTCGTCACCGAGGTCCGCACAACCGATCTGCGGTTCGGCGTCGGGCCGTCCGGCGACGGGCTGTACCGCGTCGTCGTACCCGCTGCGACGGTGGCCGAAGATCGCACGGTGCCGCCCAGCATGGACGAATTGAGGCAGCAGTTGCAGGCGGTCGCCGGCACCGACTTCGGTGTGCACTCACCCCGGTGGCTGTCGCGTTTCGGCGACGCCACCCGGCTGGCCGAGCGCTACCGGGACGGCCGGGTGCTGCTGGCCGGTGACGCGGCGCACGTCCACCCGCCTCTCGGCGGGCAAGGCCTGAACCTCGGCATCCAGGACGCGTTCAACCTCGGCTGGAAGCTGGCCGCCGAGGTCGGCGGCTGGGCGCCGGAGGGGCTGCTGGACAGCTACCACACCGAACGGCACCCGGTGGCCGCCGAGGTCCTGGACAACACCCGCGCCCAGAGCGAACTGATGTCCGTCGAGCCCGGGCCACAGGCCGCGCGGCGACTGGTGTCCGAGTTGATGGACCTGCCAGAGGTACACACCTACCTGATCGAGAAGATCACCGGGCTGGGCATCCGTTACGACCTCGGCGAAGGCCATCAGCTGCTCGGCCGGCGGATGCGAGACGTGCAACTCAAGAGCGGACGGCTCTACGAGAAGCTGCACACCGGCCGCGGACTGCTCGTCGACCGGACCGGCCGGCTGTCGGTCACGGGCTGGCAGGACAGGGTCGACCACGTCGTCGACGTCGACGAGGAGCTGGACGTCTCCGGCGTACTCCTGCGTCCGGATGGTCACGTGGCCTGGGCCGGCGAGGAGCAGGACGAGCTGCTGACCAAGCTAGGCATCTGGTTCGGCACACCCGCTTGACGCCCATCCGCTCGTCCACCCGACGGGCCCCGGCGACCGCCGGCGCACCAGGTCACCGCGACGACCGGACTCCGTCACGCACGGCCTCTCGTCGCCCACATCTGATCACTGTCCCTCCTGAAGCGCTGCGAGGGAGGGACGGTGGATTTCTGCACGGATCGGTCTCGATCGCGTTACTGTGGAAGTGTTCGCCTGGCGGTTACCCCACAAACTGGACAGTGAGACCGGAAGCGCTGGGCCTGCGCGACCCTCACCCCACGAGGCGTGCTCCTGCCCCCACCGGTCCATGAACCTGTCCAGAACCGCCAGGCGGGCCAGCTCGCCGCACAGCGGCGCGACCCTACTCGAGCCCCCACGACCCGGATCGCGCCGCCGGCACGACGGCCTACTGACCCTCCCCCACATGCTCTACATCGCCCACCGGGGCGGGGTGTTACATACCTGTTTGAACGACCCGTTTCGAGCGCTTCGCGGCGGGTACCCGAGGCGGGCACGAACTGTCACCACCTCTGCCGCAGACAACGGGAAGGCAGTCATGAGCACAGATCCACGGACGCGGTACGTCGGCCCGGAGCAGCAGGAGCCCGATCAGCAGGAACATCCCGGTCACAGCGACGCGATGGAGCCCGAGCCCGACTACGGCGAGGGCACCTACCGCGGCAGCGGCAAGCTGACCGGGCGCCGGGCCCTGATCACCGGCGGGGACTCCGGCATCGGCCGCGCGGTCTCGCTCGCGTTCGCGCGCGAGGGCGCCGACGTGATGATCTCCTACCTCGAGGCCGAGGAGGACGACGCCCGGGAGACCTGCCGCCTGGTCACGGACGCCGGGCGGAAGGCCGTGCCCATGGCCGGCGACATCCAGGAGGAGCAGCACTGCCGGCGTCTGGTCGAGCGGTGCGTCGAGGAGCTCGGCGGCCTCGACATCCTGGTCAACAACGCTGCCTACCAGATGTCCCGCAAGGGGATCGCGGACATCTCCACCGAGCAGTTCGACCGGGTCATGAAGACCAACGTCTACGCGATGTTCTGGCTCTGCAAAGCCGCGCTGCCGCATCTGTCCGAGGGGTCGGCGATCATCAACACGACATCGATCCAGGCGTACGAGCCGTCGCCGAACCTGCTCGACTACGCGACCACCAAGGCGGCCATCCTGAATTTCACCAAGGGACTCGCACAGGAGCTCGCACCCAAGGGAATCCGGGTGAACTCGGTCGCGCCGGGCCCGATCTGGACGCCGCTGATCCCGGCCACGATGCCGGCCGAGAAGGTCGGCGAGTTCGGTGCGGACACGCCGCTGGGTCGTGCCGGCCAACCGGCCGAACTGGCCCCGGCCTACGTCTTCCTCGCCTCCGACGACTCGACGTACATCACGGGTGAGCGCATCGGGGCCACCGGCGGCCGGCCACTGCCGTGAGCGTGACCGGCCCGGTCGGCTACTTGGTCGGGTCGTGACCCCAGTTCATCAGCGAGTACCGCCACGGGGTGTCGGTGACGTCTCCGGAGGGACGCTGCGCGGTGTGGCGGTGTACGTAGCCGACCACCTTGCGCATGTGGGCGTAGTCGTCGTCGCTCAGGTCGCCCTTCCGCGTGTTGAGCAACTCGATGATCCGCTGCCCACTGCGGTGACCCACCGACTCGCCCCCTGAGCTCTTCTGCCCGACCTCGCGCGACTCGTCGGTGTCCAGCCAGCTCTCCAGCTCCGTCGGCGTCATGTTCACGACGTCCCGGAACTCCTGGTAGGTGTCGTCCTGGTCGGTCATGACGACTTCCCCGAGGCGCGGCGCAGCGCGGACGGCTTGTGCACCGCCGTACCGCCGGACTTGTCACTGCGCACGAGGTACTGCGGCTCGTCCGGGGAGGCGTCGACCGTCCGGCCGCCGGCCTCGGTGCGCTCGGTGATCTTGCGTTCCACCGTGCCGTGCGCCGTCCCGCCGTGGCTGTCCCACTCGACCACGTCGCCCTTGCGAAACTCCTGCCGGCTCATCCGGTCCTCCGTCAAGGTTGTGAGATGTCCTGGATGACGTCGCCGGTCTCGGACTTCCCCAGGCTCCGGGCGACGTCGGCCATCGCCAGCATGCCGACGAGGTCGTGACCGTCGATCACCGGCAGCCGCCGTACCTGGTGCTCGCTCATCGTCTTCAGCGCCTCCTCGACACTGTCGTCGGCACCGATGGTGACCGGTTTGCCCTGACCGAACTGGCCCGCGATCGCCGAGGCCGGGTCGCCGCCCTCGGCGATGCACTTCACCACGATGTCGCGGTCGGTCAGCATGCCCTTGAGCCGGTTGTCCTCGCCGCAGATCGGCAGCGCGCCGACGTCGAGGTCCCGCATCTTCCGGGCGGCCTCCACCAGCGTCTCGTTCTCGCCGACGCACTCGGCGCCGGCCGTCATCAGGTCGCGTGCGGTTGTCATCTCGAACACCTTTCCTTTCACATCGTGCGCAGCTCGGGTTGGAGCTCCTTGGTGAAGAAGTCGAAGAAGCCGTCCACGTCGGGTCCGTCGTTGATCAGCGCGAGCCGGTCGTAGCCCGCGTCCATGTACTGCCGGGCAACCTCCAGGTGCCGCCCGACGTCCGGTCCGCAGCCGAACTGCTCGCGCAGGTGGTCCGCGGTCACGAGCGCGGTCGCGGCGTCGAAGTTCACCGGGTTGGGCAGCTCGGCCTGCACCTTCCAGCCGGTCACGCCGAACCGGAACAGCCGTCGCGCGGACTCGGCACCCTCGTCCTCCGACGGCGCCCAGGCCAACGGCACCTCGGCGTACTTCGGTCCGCGTCCCCCTGCCTTCTCGTACGCCGAGATCAGCTCGGCCTTCGGCTCGGTGGCGAACAACGCGTCCCCGAGCTCCGCGGCGAGCTCGGCGGCGGACTCCCCGCCCGCGGCCACGGCGATCTCGGGTGCCTTGTCCGGGAGGTCGAAGACCCTGGCGTCCTCCAGTCGCAGGTGCTTGCCGTCGTACGAGTGGTAACCGCCGCTCCACAGCAGCCGGATGATCTCCAGCGCCTCACGCAGCATCTCGTGCCGCGTGGTCACCGCGGGCCAGCCGGCGCCGACCACGTGCTCGTTGAGCCGCTCACCGGCACCGACCCCGAGCGTGAAGCGCCCGCCCGACAGGATCGCGGTCGTCGCGGCTGCCTGGGCGACGATCGCCGGGTGGTAGCGGATGAAGGGACAGGTGACGCCCGTCGCCAGCCTGATCGAGGAGGTCCGGGCGGCGATCGCGGCCAGCATCGAGAACGCGAACCCGGAGTGCTCGTGCTCGCTCACCCAGGGGTGGAAGTGGTCACTCACCTCGACGAAGTCGAAGCCAGCCTCCTCCGCCCGGACCGCCTGCTCGACGATCTCGGCCGGGTCGTAGGCCTCGGCGATCAGCGTGAATCCCAGGTCCATCCGGCGATCCTCCAGTTCCGTCGACGGCCCGCCGGTAGCCACGGCCCACCGCCGCCAAACCCGCTCCGCGCGTGTCGGGACGACCCGATCCGGGTACGCCGGGAAGGTGCCGGAACTGCCGGATGTGGAAGGATTCCGCCGGGTGCTGTCGGACCATGCAGTCGGGCGGAAGATTCGTCGCGTCGACGTCCTCGACCCCGGCGTACTCCGGGGCGTCGGCGTCGGCACGCTCCAGCAGGTGCTGGTCGGCCGGAGGTTCGGGCAACCCTGGCGGCACGGGAAGCACCTCGTCGTCCCGGTCGCTGGATCGGACAGCGCCGTACTCCTGCATTTCGGGATGACCGGCGCGTTGCACTGGGCATGCGACCGGCACCGGCACGACCGCGTCGTGTTCACCTTCAGCAACGGGGAGCTGGCCTACCGCGACATGCGCAAGCTCCACGGTCTCCGGCTGGCCAACGGTGCGGACGACGTCCGGCGGGTGGTCGCCGGACTCGGTCCGGACGCGGCCGAGCTGTCGCGGGCCGGGCTTCGCGACCAGCTCGCCGGGCTGCGCCGGCAGGTGAAGCCGGCGCTCGTGGACCAGGCCGTCGTCGCGGGCCTCGGCAACCTCCTGGCCGACGAGATTCTGTGGCGGGCCTACATCCACCCGCGCCGTTCCTGTGCCGACCTCGACACCGACGACTTCGCCCGCCTGCACACCCGGATGCGGAACGTCCTGCGGCAGGCCGTCTCGCAAGGACGGGTGCCACCCCGGACGACCTGGCTGACCGGTCGCCGCGACGAGAAGCCGGGATCCTGCCCCCGCTGCGGGACCACGCTCAACCACGGCCGCGTGGGTGGCCGGGGTACGGCGTGGTGCCCGCGCTGCCAACCGGAATAGCCGGTTTCGCCGTGGTGGCCGAGGGCACCGGGACCAGGTTCGGAGCCGGCAACGGTTGGAGCACAGCATGTCGATCTGGGAGCGCATCAAACGCTGGCGCCTGTCGCACGAGCTCAACGAGCGCGACGCGCCGGCGGACACCTCCACGGCGATGACACGAACCGCGGGCGGCGACCCGCACGGAGGGACGCCGGCGACCACCGGTACCGGCGAGAGCGACGAGTTCGTCGGACGGGTCGCGGGCGACGAGCCCGAGGTCGGGCAGTCCGGCGCGGAGGCTCGGTCGGAAGCCAAGACCGAGGAGGGTGAGTCGCATGGCGGACCATGAGGCTTCGACCACGGTGGACGTCGCGCCGAACATCCTCTTCGACTACCTGGCCGACGTCGAGCGGCTGCCGGAGTACCTGCCCTGGCTGACCGGCGTATACCCGACGGGACCGCGGCCCGCGGAGGCGCAGGGAATGGAAGCGCGCCGGCCGCAGCAGCCCGTGCACCAAAAGGTCGAGGTGACCGCGGTGGACCCGGCCGCGGAACCGTCCGAACAGCCGGTTCACAGCGAGGCGTGGATCGACGTCGTCGAGGAGAACCGCAGCCTGCGCTGGGGCGCACCCGGCGACAACGGCTACCACGGCGAGCTCGACGTCGATTTCGTGGCCGACGGCACCTCCCGCCTCACCGTCCGCCTGCACACCACCCAGGCCCCCGACCAGGAGATCGACCACCACCTCCACCACGCCCTCGAAACGATCAAGTCCACCATCGAGAACACACCGCCGACCCCAGGCGACACCCCCCAAGCCTGACCCAGCCGCCGTGTCACCCCGCCACTGGCTGCGCCGGGCAGCCCTGCCCCGATACTTCGTTGCGGCGAGCCTCGCACGCGCGGCGGACAGTGGAGCCGCAGTCGGTCTGGTTCTGCTCGCGGTCGACCATTCGGAGCTCAGGCATCCCGAGGCCGTCGGTGGACTTCTCGCCGCCGGCCTGACCGCCCCACACCTTCTGGGTCCGGTCGTGGCGAAGCGGCTGGATCAAGCCCGTGACAGTCGGCGGTATCTGTTCGCCGCGTTCATGCTGTTCGGCTGCGCGCTGGCCGCGGCCGCGTTCCTGCTCGGCCGCGTGCCGCTCCCCTTCGTCGTACTCATGACCGTGGTGGCCGGCACCTGCGGCCCAGTCCTGACGGGCGGGATCAGCAGCCGGGTCGCCGACCTGACCGGGCCGGACCAACGCGCCCGTCGTCGCGGTGAAGGTCTGGACGTGCTCAGTTACAGCACCGCCGCCATCTGCGGACCAGCTGGCGTCGCCGCGTTGGCCGCGGCGACCAACCCGCTCACCGCCCTCGCCGTCCTCGGCGCGGCGGCAGTCCTCGCCGCGTTCCTCGCCCTCACCCTCCCGCCGAGCACCGCCGACGACGGCAATCCGAAGGTCGCTGCCTCGGTCCGGTCGGTGCTGACCATGCTGATCCGGAACGGACCGCTTCGTCGGGTCAATTACGCCACGATGTTCACCGCCATCAGCAACGGCAGCCTGCCGGTGGTCGCCGTCATCCTCGCCGTCCACCTGACCGGACGCGCGACCGGCGGCGCGACGATGATGGCTTTCCTCGGCGTGGGCAGCCTCGCCGGCGCCGTCCTGCTGACCCTGTTCCCGCTCCGTGGTGAGCCCGACCGGCTCACGACCCGGTACGTCGCTCTCGTCGGCATCGCCACCGCGCTCTGTGCACTGCCGACCAACTACCCGCTGGCACTCCTTGCGTTCGCCTTCGTCGGTTTCGCCAACGCGCCGTTCGGAACGGCCACCTTCGCCGCCAGATCGGAGTACGCGCCACCGGCCGCTCGGACCCAGGTCTTCGTCACGATGGCTTCCCTGAAGATCGCCGCGGCCTCCGCCGGCTCGGCGCTGGCGGGCGTCCTCACCTCCCTCGGGCCCCGAGGCCTTCCCCTGGCTGCTGCCGCCGTCGTAGTCCTCGCCGCCCTCGGCACGACCGTCGACCGGCGACGCACCACGCGCTAGCCGTCGGTGCGTGGGAGGGTGCGGATGGCGGTGAGGGCGCCGAGGGTCAGGAGGGTGGCGCCGATGAGGAAGGCGGTGGAGGAGCCCGCGGTGAAGGCGGCGGCGCTGGTGGCCGTGGTGGCCAGAGCGGTGAGCACGATCGCGCCACCGAGGTGGGTCGAGGTCTGGAGGAGGCCGGAGGCAAGGCCCCTCTCGCCGTCACGGACGCCGGACATGCCGTGCGAGGTCAGCGGCACGAAGGCGGCGGCGAAGCTGAAGCCGGCGATCGTGAAGGCCGGCAAGAGGTGGGTCAGGTACCCGTCGACCTCCGGAGTGCGCGACAGCAGCACGAAGGCCGCCGCTGACGTGACCATGCTCAGCGCCGCCGCCCGCCGTGGCCCGGCAGCCGCAACGATCCGCGGCGCGGCGAGACCGCCGGCACAGGCCGACAACGCGAGCGGTACGAACGCCAGCCCGGTCTCCAGAGCGGAGAACCCGAGGACCTGTTGCAGGTAGAGCGTCGCGAGGAACATCATGCCGCCGAAACCGCCCGCGTTGGCGATGAGCGCCAGATTCGACCCGGTCAGCGCGCGGTGGCGGAAGATCGCCGGCCTGAGCATCGGCGCAGGCGTGCGACGCTCGAGAACGACGAAGCCGCCCAGCAGAGCGACCGCCGCGGCGATCACCGGAACGACGGCGACCCCGAGCTGCTCGGCGCGGGAGATCCCGAGCGCCAGCGTGCCGAACCCCGTCGCGACCAGGATCGCCCCCAGTACGTCCAGCCGCGGTGCGTCGTCGTCCCGGCTCTCCTGCAGAGTGGTCGGCGCGAGCGCCGCCGCCAGCAGGCCGACCGGGACGACGATGAAGAAGCACCACGGCCAACCGACGGTCGCGGTCAGCACCCCACCGAGGACCAGACCCGCCACCATGCCGAGGTCCATCGCCGCCGACAGGTAGCCGAGCGCGCGCTGACGCTGCCGCTCCCGCCGGTACGTCGCCGTCAGCAGAGCCAGCGCGGCCGGCACAGCCAGCGCCGCACCCAGCCCCTGAACGGCCCGGGCCGACAACAGCAACGCGGTCGTGTGCGCAAGACCGGCCACACCCGACGCCAAGGCGAAGACGACCAGTCCGACGACGAGGATCCGGCGCCGGCCGAACAGGTCGCCGGCTCGCCCGCCGACGAGCAGGAACGCACCGAGCGTCAACGTGTACGCGGTGACCACCCACTGGAGGTCGGCCTGAGCGGTGCCCAGGTCACGCTCGATCGCCGGCAGCGCGACCGTGACGATCGTGCCGTCGAGCGTGACGAGAACGTCCGCAGCGCACAGCAGGATCAACGCCGGGCGCCACTCGGAGAGCCTCATGCGCCGCCCGGTGCCCCGGCGCTACGCCTTGACGCGGTCCGCGGTCTTCTTCGGCCGGCTGGTCCGCACACGCGCCACCGGCTCAGCACCCGGCTGTTCCGAGGGGGTCGGACAGACGGGACCCTGGCGGATCGGACCCCCGCCGAGTCTCCGGCTCTTCCACTGCTTCTCGTCGTAGTCGTAGTAGGTGTCGACGCCACCGATGGTCATCGGTCCTCCCAGTCAGCCCGAATGCCGCATTCGGCTGCTGACTGCTCAACAGACCGGCCACGTCGCAGTTTGCCACCGCCGCGGCGTACCGCACTAGACCCGTCTGCACATCAACCGGATTACGGACTCCGCTCAGGTCCCGCGTCCGGTACGCGACTGGAGCTCGTCGATCAGCTGCGACGCCTCCTCCTTGCTGAGGTCGTCCGGGACGTCGACACCCGCTTCCTGCGCGAGCGTGCTCAGGTACGACTGCTGCGGACCCGTCATCGGTTCGTCCCCGGTGGTCCACTGCTCCGGGTCCTTCTCCGGGTTCCGCTCCGGCACCGGCTGCACGTCCATCATGGCCTCCATTCGAACACACGATCGAATTCAGCCGGTACCCGCCCCGGCAAGTTCTAATCGCGGCTCACCCGGCACGCAGCCGGTCGTTCGCGCGGGTTGATCCTAGAACTGCGCGACGCGGGCAGCCGACCGGTCCTCGGTCGCCACGAGTACGTCGAGCAGCCGCTCCTGCAGGGTGATCCGGAGGTCGGCGTGATCGGGATCGTGCCAGACGTTCACGAGCTCATCGGGATCGGCCTCGAGGTCGTACAGCTCGCCGTCCCTGGCACGGGTGGACGCCGGATCACCGTGATGGACAACGACCTTGTGCCGCCCGTGCCGCAGCATCGTGGTGTGAACCGGCGGGTCGTACGGCGATCCGCTGTTCCGGTACTCGCTGAGCACCCAGTCACGCCGTACCCAGTCCGCGAAGCGACCGGTGAGCAGCGGAAGCAGTGAGCGGCCCTGGGCCCGTTCCAGTCCGTCGACGCCGGCCGCGGCGAGGATCGTCGGCGCGAGGTCGATCCACTCGACCAGCTCGTCGAGAACCACGCCGCCGGCCACCTGCCCCGGCCAGCGCACGATCAACGGGACCCGGACCGAGCAGTCGAACATCATCGGGCCCTTGAGCAGCATCTGGTGGTCGCCGAGGAGTTCGCCGTGGTCGCTGGTGAAGATCACCACCGTGTTGCCGGCCAGCCCCTCCTCGTCCAGGGCCGCCAGGATGCGGCCGACCTCGTCGTCGACGAGGGTGACCATCGCGTAGTACTGCGCCTTGATCTCCTGGATCTCGGCGGCCGTGTAGTCGCGGAAGCCCGGACTGCCGCCGGCGTACGACTTGATCGACGCCTCGGTGTAGATCGGCGGTTTGCCCGCGAGCTCCTCGGCACTGCCGACGGGCGGCGGCAGGCTGTCCGCGTCGTAGCGCTCGCGATACTCCGCCGGTGCCCCGAACCCGTGGTGCGGATCGAAGAAGTTGGCGACGAAGAAGAACGGCGTATCGGCACGGGCGGCGTCGCGCAGGTAGGCGATGGTCTCGTCGCCGATCCAGCGGCTGTAGTGCGACTCGGTGGGCATCCGGTCGAAGGCGTCGTGGCCCTTCGCCAGTGCCGGCTCCAGCACACCGGGGAAGTTTTTCTCGAGCCAGCGGTGGTAGTGGTTCTGCTCGCAGGGCAGGTACGGATCGTGGGCCCAGCGGAAGACGCGGAAGCCGTCGTCGATCCGCGGCTCGATTCGTCCGCCGGCGGCCGCGCCGAGGTGGAGCTTCCCCACCAGGCCGCAGTCGTAGCCCGCGTCGGCGAGGTCGCGGGTGAACAGTCGTTCGTCCGGCGAGATGTCGACGCCGTTGGCCCACAGCCCGTGGTTGTGCAGGTAGCGGCTCGTCATCAGGCTCGCCCGCGACGGTCCGCAGACGGGCGCCTGGACGTAGCAGTTGGTGAATCTCGCTCCCTGCGCGGCCAGCCGGTCCAGGTGCGGCGTCTGGATGTGCGGGTTGCCCGCCGCACCCAAGGCGTCGAACCGCTGCTGATCCGTGCACAGCACCAGGACGTTCGGCCGTTCCATGCGACTCCCCTGCTCGATCGGTCCGGCGGTCACTGCTTGACGGCTCCGGCGATGCTGTCGACGAACCGCCGCTGCAGTACGGCGAAGACGGCCACCGCCGGCACCAAGGAGATCACGGCGGCCGCGGCCAGCCCGGACCAGTCGGTGCTCTGCTCACCGACGAACACCGTCATGCCGACGGCGAGGGTCCGCAGGTCCGGGTCGCTCAGGGTGAAGACCAGCGGCAGCAGGTAGACGTTCCAGGCGAACAGGAAGGTCAGGATGAACACGGTCGCGGTGATCGGCCACGCGAGCGGCAGCATGACCCGGAAGAAGATCGTGATCGGCCCGGCGCCGTCCAGCTCGGCACACTCCTCCAGCTCCTTCGGCAGTTTGCGGAAGTACCCGGCGTACAGCAGGGTCGCCGCCACGTGCCCGCCGGCGCCGAGGCCGAGGATCACGCCCACGTGGGTGTTGAGCAGGTGGAGCTGGTCGGTCAGCTGGGTGATCGGGATGATCGTGTAGCCCTCGGGGATGAAGAACGTCAGCAGGAAGATCCCGATCAGCGCCTTCTTGCCGGCGAAGTCGTGCCGGCCCAGCACGTAGCCGGCGAGCGCGCTGCGGACGATCACCAGGAAGACCGTCCCGAGCGTGATCACGACGGTGTTGATCATGTATGACGCGAAGCCGACGTCGGTCCAGGCGCGGGCGTAGTTCTCCCAGCGCAGGTCGGCGGGGACCAGGTCCAGCCCTTTGCCGAACACCTCGCTCGACGACTTCAGCGAGGCCGAGACCAGCCACACGAACGGGTAGACCCACACCGCGGCCACGACCGCGAGCACGATTCCGGTCAGCCAGCTGCGACGGCGCCGCGTCATGAGGTGCCCATCCGGCCGCGGGCCCAGCGGACCCCGACGGCCTGCCCGACGGCGAGCGCGATCGTGAGTACGCCGAACAGCACGGCCGCCGCGGACGCGTAGCCCAGCTCGGGAACCGTGGCCTGGAAGGCGGTCCGGAAGATGTAGATCTCGATCACCTCGGAGGAGAAGGACGGGCCGCCCGCGGTCAGCGTCTGCATCAGGTCGAAGACGTTGAGGGCGGCAACGGTGTCGATCAGCGTGATGATGACCAGGAACGGCACCATCAGCGGCAGCGTGACGTGCCGGAACTCGCGCCAGGCGCCGGCGCCGTCCACCAGCGCCGCCTCGTGGATGTCCTGCGGGATGGTCTGCAGTGCCGCCAGCCAGTAGATCAGCGTGATGCCGAGCCACTTCCAGACCCAGACCGCGATCCCGGCGTACAACGAGGTACCGGCGTTCGCGGCGAAGTTGGCCGGGCTGTCGAGCAGCCCGGACTTCACCAGGCCGAGGCTGATCGGCCCGCTCGCGTCCAGCAGCAGCGTGAACACGATGCCGACGATCGCGCCGGTGGTGACCACCGGCAGGAAGAACAACGTGCGGAAGAAGCCGCGGAACGGCGTCCGCCGGGAGTTCAGCACGAGCGCGAGCGCCAGCGCCAGCCCGACCCGGAGTGGGACAGCGACGACCAGGAACACCAGCGAGTTGCGGAAGGCGTTCCAGAACAGGTCGTCCTCGAACAGCCGCCGGAAGTTCTCCAGCCCGACGAACGTCCCGGTCCGGGCGAACCCGGGCCAGTCGAGCAGCGCGTACCACCAGGACGCGATCAGCGGGTACACCGTGTAGGCGCCGTAGCCGATCACGGTCGGCAGCAGGAACAGGTAGATCCACCAATTCCGGCGGCCACGGGACCGGCCGCCGCCGCGCGCCGGGACATCGCGCGGCGGCGCCGCCTCCTTGTCGAGCAGGGTTGTCATCGCGCTCCTTCGCGGCCGCCGGCCCGGTCAGCGACCGGCGTACGACGTCTGCGTGTAGTCCTGCTTCGGGTCCCAGTTGCCGAACACCCAGGCGTCGACGTCCACCTCGGCGCCGCCCTTCCTGACCGCCGCCAGCGCGCGTTCGCGCTCGGCGGTCACCTTGGCCGCGTAGTTGCTCAAGGCACTCTTGTGGTCGACGTCCGACCCGCTGAGCACCGACTGGGCGATCTCGCCGACGTTCGGGTGGACGTCGCGCATGGCGGCCAGCACCTTGGCCACGCCCGGCGTCCCGACCTCGGGCACCGGCGCGATCCGGACGTCGGTCTCCATGAACGCGACGTTCTGCTGGTACGTCGGATGCGCCTTGGAACCGCGGACCCGGTCGAGCAGCACCGGCGGAACGTCCATCGTCGAGGCCAGTTTGGTCTGTACCTCCTCGGTCGCCAGCCGGAGCATCAGGTCGGCCGCGGTCTCGGCGTTCTTCGAGGCACTGGACACCCAGAACGGTCCGGACGCCGGCGAGCTGTAGACGAGGTTGCGTGTGCTCTCCGGGGTCGGCACGCGCCAGACCCCGACCCCGCGCTGGATCGCTTCCGGCTCCTCGACGTTCAGGCCGCCGATGAACCACGGTCCCCACGGGTAGACGGCCGCCTGGCCGGCCGCCCAGCGCGCGCGGGCGTCCCGCGGCCCCATCGACGGCGACGCGGGATGGATCACCTTGTCGGCCTTGAGCGACAGCAGGTACTCGAGCGCGTCCAGATAGGGCTGCGAGCCGTAGGCGTACTCCCCCGTCTTCCAGTCGACGCCGCCGGCCGCCCCGGCCGTCATGGCGAGCCGGTTGACGAGTGCATTGAGATAGGCGGCTTCCTTGCCGGGCACAACCAGCCCGAAGACGTCGTCGGGGGTCTTCTCGGTCAGCGTGCGCGCGGTCGCCCGGAAGTCGTCCCAGGTGGCCGGGGAGGTCGCCGGGTCGACGCCGGCCGTCTTCAGC
>NZ_SMKR01000083.1 GCF_004348725.1 Kribbella turkmenica | reverse complement strand
ACGGTGTTCAGCCGGCGCCGGACCGCGGGCGCCGTCGGTCGGAAGGCGCGGGGGCGGTGGGTTGCGCTGGTGGCTGCGCCGTTGGTTGTCGTGGCGGCGGGGTGTGGCGCGGCTGCGCCGCAGAGTGCTGCGTCGGGGGGTAGTGCGGGGACGGGGAAGCTTGTCGTCTGGGACTGGCACTCGGGAGACGCGAAGACCAAGGAGTACTACGCGAAGGCGAAAGCCGACTTCGAGTCCAAGCACCCGGGTGTGCAGGTCGAGTACGTCGCCCAGCCGTACGACCAGTACTACACACTCCTCGGTACGGCGATCCAGGCCGGCAAGGGACCGGACGTCGCCATGTTCAACGGCGGCGCCCAGATGCGCGAGCGCGCCGGCTCGCTGCTGCCGCTCGACGACAAGACCGGCGACCTGAAGGACAGGCTCGTCGGCTGGGACGCGTTCAAGAGCGCAGGTACGACGTACGCCGTGCCGATCACCCTGCAGGGCTTCCCCTTCTACTACAACAAGGCCGTCTACGAGAAGGCCGGCCTGGACCCGGAGACGCCGCCGAAGACGCTGGCCGAGCTGGAAGCCGGCTGCGCGGCGATCAAGAAGTCGGGCAACGCCTGCTTCAACCTGGGCAACAAGGAAGGCATCGGGATCGAGTTCTTCCTGTCCGGGTTCGCGCCCGGCGTGTTCAGCCCGGCGCAGTACGACGCCTGGCTGGCCGGCCGGCGGGACTGGAAGTCGCCCGAGGTCAGGCAGATCTTCGACCTGTGGAAGAAGTCGAACGACGAGGGCTGGTACAACAAGGGCGTCAACTCGACCGCCATGTTCATGGACCAGTTCACGATGTTCTCCGGCGGCAAGGGCGGCAACGTGATCGGCCTGATCTCGGACACCGCGCACTGGAAGGACTTCGACGAGTTCCTCGGCCCGGACCTGGGTGTCTACAAGCCGCCGGTGCTGAACCCGGCGAACGTCTCGCGGACGTTCCTGCCGGCCGAGGGCGGCATCGGGTACGGCGTGATGAAGTGGACGAAGTCGCCGGACCTGGCGGTCGACCTGATCAAGAGTCTGGCCGGCACGGAGGCCGAGAAGCTGTTCTTCGACAAGGCCGGTGCGATCGCGGCCGACAAGACCGTCGACACCTCGTCGGTCGACGTGAAGGCCGCCGGCGTCATCGTCTCCTGGCTGCCCGACAGCAAGCCGCTGTTGCACACCGCGCTGTCGGCCAAGACGCTCGACCTGATGCACCGGCTGTCGCAGCAGTTGATCAGCGGTGATGTCACCGTCGACGCCGCGCTCACCCAGTTGGCAGCGTCCGACAAGTGACCTCGGTAGGAGAGTCCGGCATGGCAGAGGCCATCACGGCCCCGCAGCGTACGACGGCGGTCCGCCGGTGGCACGTCAGTGAACACAAGGTCGCCGCCCTGGTGCTGGTGACGCCGGCTCTGCTGGTGATCGTCGGGTTGCGGATCGTCCCGCTCGTCCTCGGTGCGCAGTACTCGCTCACCGGGGACGGGGCCCGCAACGGGGTGTTCGTTGGCCTGAGCAACTATCAGGTGCTGGCCGGCGATCCGGTCTTCCGGACGGCGATCCGGAACGTCGGCCTGTTGTTCCTGGCACTGCCGGTGGCCGTCGCGGTGCCGGGGATCCTGGCGACGTTCCTGTTCCTCAAGGTGCCCGGTCACCGGTTCTACCGCAGCGTGTACTTCTTCCCGGTGGTGCTGTCGCCGGTCATCATCGGCGCGATCTTCAACATCCTGCTCTCGTTCGACGGGCCGCTGAACCAGGTGCTGACGAAGGCCGGGCTGCCTCCGGTCGACTGGCTGGGCAACTCGCACGTCGCGATCTTCGCGGTGATCGGCGTGCACATCTGGGCGACGTTCGGGATGGCACTGGTGATCTTCATGGCGGGTTTCTCGACCCTGGACCAGTCGCTGCTCGACGCCGCCCGGTGTGACGGCGCGAACCTGATGCAGACCGTGCGGCACGTGGTGATCCCCGAGCTCAGCCGGACGATCCAGTTCGTCTTCGTGACCACGATGATCGGGATGCTGACCGGGATGTTCGGCCTGGTCTACGTGATGACCGCGGGTGGTCCTGGCGGGGCGACGTACCTGCCGGAGTTCTACATCTGGGTCACCCAGGGGCAGATGAACAGCCCCGCGCTGGCGTCGGCCGCGTCGATGGTGCTGTTCGTCCTGATGCTGCTGGTCGGGCTGGCGCAGGTCCGGCTGATCAAGCGCGCGACGAAGGAGGCCTGACCGGTGCCGGAACGTGGGATCGGCCGCTGGGTCGTCGCCGTGCCGATGTTCGGGCTGGCGCTGGCCACGATCTACCCGATGCTGTTCACCCTGAACGTCGCGATGAAGTCGCGGCGGGAGTACGTGCTCGACCGGTTCTCGCTGGCCGACCAGGTGACCGCCGCGAACATCGCCGAGGCGTGGAACAGTTCCGGCCTCGGGAGGTACACCGTCAACTCGGTCGTCGTCACCGCCGGCGCCGTCGCACTGTTGCTGCTGCTCGGCTCGATGGCCGGGTTCGCGTTCAGCCAGCTGACCTTCCGCGGCCGCCGGTGGCTGTTCCTGGTCTGCCTGGGCGCGCTGATGATCCCGTTCCAGGTGATCATGGTGCCGTTCTTCCGGGTGCTCGGGCAGACCGGGCTGCTGGACACCCACTTCGGGCTGATCCTCGCCTACACCGGGCAGTTCCTGCCGTTCACGATCTTCCTGATGACCAGTTTCTACTCGCGTATCCCGGCCGAGGTGGTCGAGGCCGCGCGGGTCGACGGCAGCACGACACTCGGCGTCTACCGCCGGATCATGCTGCCGCTGGGGCTGCCGGCCCTGTTGTCGGTCGGCATCCTGAACGCGCTGTTCTGCTGGAACGACGTGCTCATCTCGCTGCTCGTCATGCAGTCGGAGCACAACCGCACACTGATGGTCGGCGTGACCGCGTTGCGGGGTCAGTACTCCGACAACATTCCGCTGTTCGCCGGCGGAGTACTGGTCGCGGCGTTGCCCGTGATCGCGATCTACCTGTTCTTCCAGCGACAGATCACCGACGGCGTGACCGCCGGCGCGACCAAGGGATAAGGCATGCGCATCACGGGATACCGCACCCTCGCCACGGTGCACGACTGGGGCCGGCCTATCGGTGACGCCAACGGAGCGGTGAACTCGGGCAAGACGTCGGTGCCGATCGTCGTACTGACCACCGACACCGGGCTGGAAGGGGTCGGGCTCGGCTCGCTCGAAGGCATCGACGTCGTGTTCCCCGCACTGGACGGGCAGGACCCTCGTGCGGTGGTGGCGCTGTACGACCGGATGCTCGCCTGGGTGTTCAAGCGCGGCCACGCCGGCTCGGTGTTCGGGGCCATCGGCGCCCTGGACATGGCGTTGTGGGACCTCAAGGCGAAGGCGGCCGAGCAGCCGCTGTGGCGTCTTCTCGGTGCCCGGGACCACGTCGTCCCGGCGTACGCGTCCGGGCTGGACGGACCGCTCGGCGACGAGGAGCTCGGCCGGTTGCACAAGCAGTTCGCCGAGCGCGGGCTGCGGGCGGTCAAGCTGAAGGGCGGCCTCGACGTGGCCGCCGATCTGCGCCGTCTCGACCTGGTCAGCGCGGTGTACCAGGAGCAGACCGGTCACACGCCGGCGTTGCTGCTCGACGCGAACGAGTCCTGGTCGCGCAAGGAGGCGGTCCGGCACATCCGCCGGATCGAGGAGCACGTCGACCTGGCCTGGGTCGAGGAGCCGGTCCGCCGCTGGGACGTCGACGGGCTCGCACTCGTCACCCAGTCGGTGAAGGCGGCGGTCGCGACCGGCGAGAACCTCACCGGGCTCGAGCAGTTCCGCCCGTTGCTGGCAGCGAACGCCGTGGACGTCGTCCAGACCGGCAGCGTCTGGGGGATCACCCACTTCCTGCGCGTGGCGTCGCTCGCGCACGCCTTCGACCTGCCGATCAGCCCGGTCGGGTACGACGGGAACCCGCTCGGCCACGCGGCGGCCGTCGTACCGAATCATCTGTCGATCGAGATCCAGGACCTGACCGCCCCGGCCGGGATCACCGCCGACCAGGAGATCGTCGACGGTCACCTCGTGCTCGGAGAGTCGCCTGGGCTCGGCTACACCGTCGACGAGGACGCGATCGCGCGGCTGAGCGAGGCCGCCGACTGGGGCAACAACGCCGGACCGCACGTCCGCCCCGACCGCGCCGGGCGCCGCCTCGTCGGCAAGCCCGCGATCCGCCCCTGAGAGAGGTCTCATGCCCAGATCAGCTGTAGTGACCGGAGCCGGTGGTTCGCTGGGACGGGCCATCGCACGACGACTCGCGGCGGACGGGTACGGCGTCGCCTTGCTCGATCTGCCCGGCGAGGGTCTGAGCGAGTCCGAGGCCGTGATCAAGTCCGCGGGCGGCCCGTGCGCCGTACTGCCCGTCGATCTTCGCGACGCCGCCGCGCTGCGGACAGCGATCGGAGCGGCCGAGGACCGGCTCGGACCGTTGCAGGTGCTGGTGAACAATGCGGCGATCTATCCGGCGACCCCATTGCTCGACATCCCGGTCGAGGAGTACGACGACGTCGTCGCGGTGAACCAGCGGGCGTACTTCGTCGCCGCCCAGACCGCGGCCCGGTCGATGACTCCGCGCGGATCGGGCGCGATCGTCAATATCGCGTCGATCACCTGGCACGGAGGCTGGGAGAAGCTGGCCAGCTACGTCAGCACCAAGGGTGCGGCCGTCGCGCTCACCCGGGCGCTCGCGCGTGAGCTCGGTCCGGCGGGCATCCGGGTGAACGCGATCTCGCCGGGGGCGTTCCCCACGAAGGCGGAGACGATCCACGAGAACCCCGAGGCGTACACCGCGTTCGTGCTCGACCACCAGGCGATCAAGCGGCGCGGTGTGCCGGCCGAGATCGCGTCGGTGGTGTCGTTCCTGGTCGGCCCGGATGCGTCGTTCGTCACCGGGCAGACCCTCAACGTCGATGGTGGATGGGTGATGGAATGAAGGTGTTCGGAGACGAGTTGTCCGTCGCGGCGCTGCGGGAGCGGACCGGCGACCTGTCGAGCGTCGCGGGTGTCCGCGAGGTCGAGCTGAGCAACGGGGTCGAGCGCGGCGTGCGCGCGGTCCAGTTGCGCAGCTCCGCCGGTCTCGAGGTCGAGGTGCTGGTCGACCGTGCGCTCGATCTCGGGCCGGCGAGGTTCCGCGGTGTGCCGATCGGCTGGCGGTCGGGGAACGGGTTCCGCCATCCGGGGCTGCACGAGCACAACGACGAGGGCGGGCTGTCCTGGTTGCGCGCGCTCGACGGCCTGCTGGTGTCCGGTGGGCTCGACCACACGCTCTTCGGCGACGAGGTCGACGCCGGCCACTATCGCTACCCACCGAAGCAGACCGTCGCGCACGGCCTGCACGGCCGGCTGACCGCAATCCCCGGCCGGCTGCTGGAGGCGGGTGAGGTGTGGGACGGCGACCGGTGCACCTTCCGGGTGCGCGGTGAGGTCGTGCAGTCGACGTCGTTCGGCGAGCACCTGCGGCTGACCCGGACGATCGAGGTCGACTTCGACGGGCTCGAGCTCCGCCTGTACGACGTGGTCGACAATCTCGGCTTCGAGCGGACGCCGCACATGTTCCTGTACCACCTGAACTTCGGCTGGCCGATCGTGGACGCGGGCACGGAGTTCGTCGCCCCGATCGCCGAGACCACCTGGCGCAGCGACTCCGTGGCCGAGCAGGGGGTCTCGTACCGGGTGCAGCCCGACCCGAAGCCGGGATTCGTCGAGCAGGTGTACGAGCACCGGCTCGTCGCCGACGACGGCGGCCGCCACCGGGTCGCGCTGATCCGTGGCGACAGCACCCTCGGGGTCGAGGTCAGCTGGGACGCGGACACGATGCCGTGCTTCTTCGAGTGGCAGAACCTGCGCAGCGGCCAGTACGCCGTCGGCCTCGAACCGTCGACCCACCACGTGAGCGGCGACGCCGCGGCCCGCGCGGACGGCTCGATGACGTGGCTCGAGCACGGCGAGTCCCGCAGCTACCGGACCACCATCCGGGTGCTCGACGGCGCCGAGGCCACCACGGCCGCCCGGGACGCGATCCGCCGCGTCGCCGGCCAACCCGACTGACGACCCGGAAGGACCCATGACTCACCGCATCCTCGACGGCTATCGCGTCCTCGACTGCTCGATCGCGATGGCCGGACCCTTCGCCGCCCAACGGCTCGGCGACCTCGGTGCCGACGTCGTCAAGGTCGAGCCGGTGACCGGCGAGTGGCAGCGGCACGCCGCGGCCGGCGGCGCGCGCGGCAACGCCGTCAACGTGTCGTTCCTGTCGCTGAACCGGAACAAGCGCTCGCTCGCCGTCGACCTCAAGTCCGCCCAGGGCAAGGAGGTGCTGCTCCAGTTGGTCGGGACCGCCGACGTGTTCCTGCAGAACTACCGCCCGGGCGTGGCCGAGCGCCTCGGCGTCGACCACAAGACGCTGTCCGCGATCAATCCGCGGCTGGTCTACGTGTCCATGTCCGGGTACGGCGAGGACGGCCCGCACCGCAATCTCCCGGGCCAGGATCTGTTGCTGCAGGCAAAGTCCGGGGCGATGCTGTCGACCGGGCGGCACGGTGAGCCGCCGCAGCCGGCCGGGCAGTACCTGGTCGACGCGGTGACCGCGTCGACCGCGTTCGAGGCGGTGCTGGCCGCGCTGCTGCACCGCGAGCGCACCGGCGAGGGACAACTCGTCAAGGTGAACATGCTGGACGCGATCACCACGCTGCAGATGCAGGAGTTGTCGGTGTTCACCGCGGGGGGAGTGCCGCAGCGGCGGGGATCCGAGCCCCACGCCCACGTCTACATCAGGGCGCCGTACGGGACCTTCAAGACCGCTGACGGGTTCCTGGCGCTGGCGATGCCGGATCTGCCGACGCTCGGCCGGGTCATCGGTGAGGACACCTTCCTGACGATGGACTCCGAGGTCCACGGCTGGACGCACCGGGACGAGATCTTCCGGTCGACCGCGCGGCGTCTGCTGCTCCGGACGACCGCGGAGTGGCTGGACGAACTGACCGCGGCCGGCATCTGGTGCGGGCCCGTCTACGACTACGAGCAGCTCGTGAACGATCCGCAGATCCGGCACAACGGCACCTTCGTCGAGTACGACCACCCGACTGAGGGCCGGGTGAGGACGCCGGGCTTCCCGTACAGCTTCGAGAAGACACCCGCGACGATCGAGCGCGGCGCGCCGCTAATGGGGGAGCACAGTAGTGAGGTGCTCGAGGAGGCCGGGTTCACGCCGGATGAGATCGCCGGCCTGCTGGCGAACGGAGTGGTCGCGGAGACCCGCCTGCCGGACCCGGTGCCGTGATGGGACGTACGCCGTACCGCGGGCTGACCTGGGACCATCCGCGCGGCCGGGAGGCGCTGGTTGCCGCGGCCGGCCACTGCGGGATCGACCTGGTCTGGGACGTGCACCCGCTGAGCGGGTTCGAGTCGACACCGATCGAGCAGTTGGCCGAGCGGTACGACGTGATCGTGCTGGACCATCCGCAGCTCGGTGATGCGCTGTTGCACGATTGTCTGCAGTCGCTCGACGAGATCGTCGGCAGCGACTTCGTCGGCCCGAGTGTCGCGTCGTACCGGATGAACGGCCGGCTGTGGGCGCTGCCGCTGGATGCCGCGACCCAGGTGGCGGCCACCCGGGTGGATCTGGTCGGGGCGCCGCCGCGGCTGTGGTCCGAGGTCGTCGAGCTGTCGCGCCGGACACCCGTCGCGCTCTCGTTGGCCGGTCCGCACGCTCTGCTCACCTTCGCGTCGATCTGCGTCGCGCTGGGCGAGGAGCCCGCAGCGGCTGAGCAGTTCGTCTCGGGGCCGACCGGCCGGCGCGCCCTGGAGTTGATGGTCGAGTTGACCAGGCGCGCGCCGCGGCACACCGTGACACTCGACCCGATCGGTCTGCTCTCCGAGATGACGTCGGACGACACCCTGGCGCACTGCCCGCTGGTGTACGGGTACGTGAACTACGCGTCGGCGCGGCTGGATCGCCGGGTCACCTTCACCGACGCTCCGAGCGAGTCACCGGGATCCCGGCCGGGCTCGACGATCGGCGGTACCGGCCTCGCCGTCAGCGCGCGCTGCGACCTCACGCCGGAGCTGCTCGACCATCTGAAGTGGTTGCTGTCGGCAACAGCGCAGGAATCGTTCATCCCGGCACACGCCGGGCAGCCGTCGCGGCTCAGCGCCTGGACGTCGGACCAGGTCAACGAGCCGGTGTCCGACTTCTACCGGGCGACGCTGCGCACGATCTCGGAGTCCTGGGTGCGCCCTCGCCATGCCGGGTACGTCGGCTTCCAGTCGGCCGCCGGTGATCTGGTGCGCGAGGTCGTGGCCGGTGCGGTCTCGATCAGCGCGGGCCTGGAGCAGCTCAACAGTCAGTACGTCGGAGGAAGGATCGCATCGTGACCACATCGCCGTCCGGGGAAGTCCTGTTCGAGCAGAAGGGACACGTCGCGGTCATCACACTCAACCGGCCGGCCAAGCTCAATGCCGTCACCCAGGAGATGTCCGACGCACTGGTCGAGTTGGCGCGGTACTGCAACCAGGCCGACGACATCCGCGCAGTCGTACTGACCGGGACCGGGCGGGCATTCAGTGCGGGCTCGGACATCCGAGAGCTCGACAAGTACGCGACGCCGTGGGAGTTCCGGAACCGCGAGGACTACTGCGACTCGCTCAAGGTCCTGCGCAAACCGGTGATCGCGGCCGTGAACGGCCACGCGCTCGGTGGCGGTCTGGAGACCGCGCTGATCTGCGACATCCGCATCGCCTCGACGGCCGCGAGCTTCGCCGCCGCCGAGGTGAAGCTCGGCTGGATCGGCGGCGGTGGCATGTCCGCGTTGCTGGCCCGGTCGATCGGGCCCGGCAACACCGCGGTGATGTTGATGACCGGCGACCCGATCGACGCCGACCGCGCGCTGAGCTGGGGCCTGGTCAGCGAGGTGGTCGACCCCGACGCGTTGCTGCCGCGTGCACTGGAGCTGGCGACCACGATCGCGTCCCGCGCGCCGATCGCGGTCGAGACCGCGAAGGCCAACCTGGCAGCCGCGTACAACCTGCCGCTGGATCAGGCGATCGCGTACGAGCGGGACATCCAGACAGTGTGTTTCGCCACGCAGGACGCCGCCGAAGGCCGGGCGGCGTTCGCCGAGAAGCGCACCCCCCGGTTCACCCGGTCCTGACCTGGATGAAGGTCAGCAGGTGGTGGTCGGTTAGTGGGCCAGGTTGCGGCGGATCCAGTTCTCGATGCCGGCGACGTGGGCCAAAGAGAGGGCGGCCGCGACGCTCGGCTGACGGTCGGCGATGGCCAGGGCGATCGCCCGGTGTTCGCGCTGGGTCTGCTCGAACGAGTCCTCCTGGGTGACGCCGCGCCAGATCCGGGCGCGCTGCGTCCGCCCGGCGACGCTGTCGACGAACGAGCACAGCACCGGGTTGCCGGCCGCCGCCGCGATCCGGTGGTGGAACTCCACGTCGTTCGCCACCACCTCGCCGACAGGCGTGTCCGCGTCGACGGCCTCGGTCAGGGCCAGCAACCGCGCCGCGTCCTCGTCGCTCATCAGGCGAGCGGCCTTCTCGGCCGCCATCGGCTCGAGGGCGCGGCGCAGTTCGAACAGGTCGAGGATGCCGGAGTCCTGGTGGAAGTCGATGATGAAGCCCATCGTCTCCAGCAGCAGGTCGGGCGTCAGGCTGGTCACGTAGGTGCCGTCGCCCCGCCGGACGTCGAGGATCCGCAGCATCGACAGCACACTGACCGCCTCGCGCAGCGGGCTGCGCGAGATGCCGAGCTGCTCGGCGAGATCCGCCTCCCGCGGCAGCCGGTCGCCGGGCTTGAGCCGGCCGTCGAGGATCATCGCCTTGATCTTCTCGATCGCGACGTCGGTCAGTGCCATCCGGCTCCTCCTGGCGCTCTCACTTCCGGGTTTCGCCCGGGGGACGCAGTCGCAGCGTGGCCATGCCGCCGTCGACGGCCAGCGCCGTACCTGCGGTCGAACCGGACGACGGACCGGCGAGGTACACCACCGCGAGTGCGACCTCCTCGGCCGAGACCAGCCGGCCATGCGGCTGGCGCGCGTCGAGTGCGGCCCGCTCGGCCGCCGGATCCGGTGCGGAGTCGAGCAGGCGCTGAACCCACGGGGTGTCCGCGGTGCCCGGATTGACGCAGTTCACCCGGATCCCCTCCCGCAGGTGGTCGGCGGCCATCGCCATGGACAGTGACTGCACCGCGCCCTTCGTGGTGGAGTACAGCGCCCGTTGCGGGATGCCAGTGGTCGCGGCGACCGAGGCGACGTTGACGATCGCGGCCGCGGGCGACCGGCGCAGGTAGGGGAGTGCGGCCCGGGTGACCCGGACCGCACCCATCACGTTGACGTCGAACACCCGGTGCCACTGGTCGTCCGGGTTGTCCTCGACGGTGCCCTGGGCACCGATGCCGGCGTTGTTCACCAGTACGTCGATCCGCCCGTACGCGTCGGCCACCTCCTGCACGGCCGCTCGTACGCTGTCGTCCTCGGACACGTCGGCCTTGATCCCGAGCACTCCCTGCGGAGCTCCGCCGGGCTCGAGGTCGAGCGCCGCGACCCGTGCTCCACGGTCCGTCAGCTCTCGCGCCACGGCCGCGCCGATGCCGGACGCGCCCCCGGTGACGATCGCGACCAGGTCCTCGAACTCCGGGCTCATCGACCGGCCTCAAAGGCGACGTACTCCTGCCGCTGGCGACCCAGGCCGTCGATCTCGATCTCGACGACGTCACCCGGCCGCAGGTACGGGAACCGGCCGGACAGCGCGACGCCTTCCGGCGTACCGGTCATGATGAGGTCGCCCGGGTCGAGCACCATGTACTGGCTGAGGTGGTGGATCACCGTGGCGACGTCGAAGATCTGGTCGGCGGTGCTGGAGTCCTGGCGCGGCTCCCCGTTGACGAAGCTGCGCAGTCCGAGCTTCTGGTGCTCGATCTCGTCCGGCGTCACCAGCCACGGACCGACCGGGCTGAAGCCGGCCGCGATCTTGCCCTTGCTCCACTGGCCGCCGGAGACCTCGAGCTGGAACTCCCGCTCGGACAGGTCGTTGGCGACGACGAAGCCGGCGACGTGGTCCAGGCTGCCGGCCGGCGAGTCGAGGTACGACGCGCGCTTGCCGATGACGACGCCGAGCTCCACCTCCCAGTCGGTCTTCGTGCTGCCGCGGGGGATCGTGACCGGGTCGTTCGGCCCGGCGAGCGTGTTCGGCGCCTTGAAGAAGATGACCGGGGTCTTCGGCGGCTCGGCGCCGGACTCCGCGGCGTGCGCGGCGTAGTTCATGCCGATGCAGACGATCGCACCGGGCTTGGCGATCGGTGCGCCGATGCGCAGGTCGCCGGAGTCGTCGACGAGCGGCAGCTCACCGGCGGCCAGCGCGGCCGCGACCCGGTCCGGACCGGCGGACTCCCAGAACTCGGCGTCGAGGTCCGTGGTGAGCCCGGCGATGCTGCGCACGCCGTCAGCGGTGACGACGACCGGCACCTCGTGGCCGACAGGACCCAGGCGGGCGAACTTCATGCGTCACTCCTTCTGGTCAGAGATCGTATCTCTGACGCCATCGATGGCCTGTTGCTGCGATGCCGGCAAGATTGACACGCCAAACATATGATGTCTAGCCTCCTGTCCACAGATCAGACAGGGGAGTGACCAGCGATGCGCGTGCACCACCTGCCACCGTTCGGGCTCGGCTGCGCACCGCTCGGGAATCTGTCCCGGCCGAGCGCCGACGAGGAGGCGTCCGCGGTCCTGGAGGCCGCCTGGGACGCCGGCGTCCGGCACTTCGACACGGCGCCGCACTACGGCCTGGGCCTGTCCGAGGAACGGCTCGGCCGCTTCCTCGCCACCAAGCCCCGGGACGAGTACATCGTGTCCACCAAGGTCGGCCGGTTACTTCGCGAGAACCCTGAATGGGACGGCGTGGCACTGGACGATCAGGGGTTCGCCGTACCGGCTCGGTTGCGTCGCCGGCTCGATTACACCGCCGCCGGCGTACGGCAGAGCGCGGAGGAGTCGCTCATCCGGCTCGGCCTCGATCGTGCCGACATTCTCTACGTGCACGATCCCGAACTGTCCGGCGATCCGGGTGCCACCGAGAAGGCGTTGACCGGTCTGGCGAGTCTGCGGGACCAGAGGATGGTGACCGCGATCGGGACCGGGTCCCTCGGTGTCGACGCACTCCTGACCACGGCACGCTCCGGCCTGGCCGACGTACTGATGGTCGCCAACCGCTACACGCTGCTCGATCAGACCGTCGCACCGGACGTCCTGGAGGCCTGCGACCAGTACGGCGTGCGCATCGTCGCGGCCGCCGTCTTCAACAGCGGACTACTTGCGACCACGCCGAGCCGGGCCGCGCGGTACGACTATGGTGAGGTGCCCGACGACGTACTGGCCCGCGCACTCGCCATCGACGCGATCTGCGCCCGGCACGACGTCGAACTCCCCGCAGCCGCCATCCAGTACCCACTCCTGGACCCTCGGGTCGCGTCCGTCGTCGTCGGCGCAACCACTCCCGACCAAGTACTGCAGAACCTGACCCGCCTCGAGGCCCACATCCCGTCCGCCCTGTGGCAAGACCTGGCAGAGCAGGACCTGGTCCGCCGGCTCTGACAGCTGCCGAATCGGGGAACGTGCCGATCGTCAGGTGGACAAGAACCGGTCGATCGTCCGTCGCAGCGGCTCGCCGGCGGCAACGTCTGCCCGTGCAGCGGATCAGTCCTCGAGGTCGGCCCAGGACTGCAGCGGCATGGGGCAGGTCGGGCTGGAGCGGGCGTCCAGCTGGTCGTAGGCGACCAGGGGGCAGCGGGTGCAGTAGAGCAGACCGGTGCCCGGGTCGGTGACGAGATCGTGGCCGCGGGCCCCGCCGGCGGCCGGGCAGATGGTCGCCTCGATCTCGCGGCGGGTGGCGAAGTGGGCGCCGCAGGTGAGGCACACCGGGACTTCGCTGCCGGCGCCTTGCGATGTCATACGGGACACGTTGACCACCTGATGGCCGTTGATCTCGGCGAAGAAGTCGGTCACGGCTCTCTTTCCCCAGGGAAGGCTGCACTGCGCCTTCGGTGCCCCGCGCAAGGATTTCTACGCGTCGCCCGGGGCCGGGAGGTCGTCGCGCACGTGGAGAATTCGGTGCAGCATGGTCAGCTCAAGGGTCGACCGGAGCTGGGCGCGGGGGCCGGCCAGGGTCAGCCGGCCGCCGGTGCTCTCGAGCTGCTTGTGCAGGCGCACGAACGCGCCCAGGCCGCTGGAGTCGCAGAAGGCGAGACCCGTCAGGTCGAGGATCACCGGCCGGCCGGACTTCGCCAGCGGCCGGGTGGCGTCCAGGAACGTCGAGGTGGTGCCGAAGTCCAGCTCGCCGGAAACGGTGACCACGAGGTCCGGCCCGCGGTCCTGGACGTCGAGGGACAGCAGCTCGTCACTCACCGCCGCGTCCTCCGCAGTTTCCGGGTGTCGATCAGCTCCTGGGCGACGTCGCGCAGCTTCAGGTTGTGCTCCTGGGAGTACCGCTTGAGGATCTCGAAGGCGCGCGGCTCGTCCAGGTCGAAGCGCTCCATCAGGATGCCCATCGCCTGGCCGACCAGCTTGCGCGCGTCCACTGCCGCGGCCATCGCCTCACCGTCGCGGGCCGAGGCGACCGCGACCGAGGCGTGCCGGGCCAGGATGTGCGCGATCGCCTCGTCGTCGGCAGAGAACGCGTGCGGTTCGGTGTTGAACAGCGACAGTACGCCGACCAGTTCCGCGCCGGCGTACATCGGCACGTGCAGGGCGGATCCGAACCGCTCCGCCGGCAGCCGCTCCGCCCAGACTGGCCAGCGCGTCTCGTTGTCGACGTCGGCGACGTGCACGACCACACCCTCGGTGAGCGCGGTCACCATGGGGCCTTCCCCGAGGTCGGCCTGCAGCTCGTAGAGCGTCGTGACCAGTGGGTCGGTGACGGCCGCGACCTCGCGGCTGCCGCGGGCGGTGAGCACGACTCCCGCGTACGAGCAGGCCTCCGCCTGCAGAGCGAACTGCACGACCGTCTCGACCGTCTCGTCCACCCCGCCGGAATGGTGCAGCTCCATCGCGAGCCGGGCGAACGTGTCGGCGCCCACCTCGGGTGACTGGTCTACGACGGGACTCACGGCGCCGGAGCTCCGACCTGACTGTCTCATGGCCATATCTTGCCCTGTCGTACCAAGCTCATGGCGATACCGTGCCTCAGTTGTGCGGACCGCTGGACAGATCGGTCACCTCCCGAGAGGACGAACGCCGAGCGCGAGCAGGGCGGTGTCGTCGGTGAGACCTGATCCGAGAGCGGCGAGTACGTCGGAGAGTGCCTGGACGAGCGCCTCCGGTGAGGTTCCGGCGTACTGGGCAGCGAGCGACCGCAAGGCCTCCGGCCCGTAGAAGTCCTGCCCGCCCTCGACCCGCGCCTCGGTCAGGCCGTCGGTGTACAGGAGCAGCATGTCGCCGGGCGCGAGCCCGACGTGGGTCTGCGGGAACCTCGACGACGGCAGGATGCCGATCAGTGTGCCGTCCTCACTGAGCAGGAACTCGGACGTCCCGTTCGCCCGGACGAGCAGCGGCGGTGGGTGCCCACCCGACGCGAAGCTGACGGTGACCCGTCCGGTCTCCGGGTCGCTGCGCAGGGTTCCGGAGACGGCCGTGCAGTAGCGCAGGTCGCCACCGTCGAATCGCTCGTGCAGTACGGCGTTCAGCGTCCCGAGCGCCGCGGTCGGTTCGTGCATCGCGGCGGCTCGCAGCGTGTACCGGGCCACCGAGGTCACCGCGGCCGCGGACGGCCCTTTGCCGCACACGTCGCCGAGGAAGAAGCCCCAGCGGTCGCCGTCGATCGCGAAGACGTCGTAGAAGTCGCCGCCGAGCTCGTCGGGGGAGGCGGTGTGGTAATACGCGGCTGTGGTCACCCCGGGCACGTCCGGTAGGGCAGCAGGCAGCAACGACTGCTGGAGGACGGCCAAGGCGTCCTGCAACCGGGCGCGATCCTCTTCGGCCTGACGGCGGGCCAGTTCCGCCGCCCGGCGCTCCCGCAGGAGTTCCTCTTCGTACGAGCGCCGGATGTGGGCGTCGAAGATCGTCGTCCGGATCAGCAGCGGCTCGCCGGCGTCGTCGTACCCGACGGTCGAGGAGATCAGGACGGGCATGCGGGTCCCGCCGGCGGTCCTCAGCTCGAGGGCGACGCCACTGACCTCACCCTGCATGTGCAGCAGCGGAGCGAAGTGGGTCTCGTGGTACAGCTTGCCGCCGATGGTCAGCAGGTCGGGGAACCGGAGCCGGCCCACCACGTCGTCTCGTGGCCGGCCCAGCCAGTCGAGCAACGTGCGGTTGATCCTGACGATCGTTCCGTCCATCGACGTCGACAGCTGGCCGCAGGGTGCGGACTCGTACGCCTCCTCCGCGGTCTCGGCGCACTCGCTGCCCTCCGCCATCACAGGTTCGCGAGGAAGTCCACGATGGCCCGGTTGGTGGCGTCGGGCGCTGACAGGTGCGGGCAGTGTCCGGTGGCGTCCAGGGTCACCAGCGCCGAACCCGGGACGGTGTCCCGCACGTACGCGCCGACCTCGCGGGGCGCGATGACGTCCTGGGCGGTCTCGATGATCAGCGTCGGCACCCGGATGGACGCCAGCTCGGCGCGGCTGTCGGACAGGAATGTCGTCCGCGCGAACGTGCGTGCCATCGCCGGGTCGGTGGCGCAGAAGCTGTTGGTCAGCTCCGCACCGAGCTCGGGCCGGTCCGGTGTCCCCATGATGACCGGCGCCATCGCGGCCGACCAGCCGAGGTAGTTCGACTCGAGCGAGCTCAGCAGTTCGTCGATGTCCTCGGCGCTGAAGCCGCCGCGGTAGTCGCCGTCGTCGACGTAGCAGGGGGAGGGAGTGACCATCACCAGCGCACCGATCCGCTCCGGTGCCTGCTGTGCGGCCAGTACGCCGATCATCGCGCTCACCGAGTGGCCGACGAACACGGCATCCGTCACGTCGAGCGCGGCGCAGACCTCGAGCACGTCCTCGGTGTAGCCGCCGAGCGTGGAGTAGCGCGACTCGTCGAACGCCGAGAGCTCGGACCGGCCGGAACCGACGTAGTCGAACAGCACTACCTGGTAGTCCGGGGCCAGCGCGGGAACGGTCAGCCGCCACATGTTCTGGTCGCACCCGAACCCGTGCGCCAGCACGACGGTTCGCCCGCCCGGCCTGCCGGTGACTGCGACGTTGTTCCTGTGCAAGATGTCCACCTGCACATCCTCGCAGCCGACCTGTCCGATCCGGCGGAGGGTTCCGTTCGCGGCGTCGGGTCGGGGAAGGTGATTGCGGGCCCGCTCCCCCTGCCCCACTCCGAAGAGCGGCGGGCCCGCAATCGACTGTGGGCGGCGGATCAGGCGATCCAATAGCGGTGCAGGCGGCGACGCCGCAGTTCACGCAGGACGGACTGCTTGAGCCGGATGAGATGAGTCAGGCGATCGAGATCGGCGGAGCGCCGAGCGGTGCGCAACTCGTCCTCGACGGTGTGCAGCGAGCAGATCAGCTGGCGCACCGTGGTGGTGTCGTGATGACGCATGGAAGCCTCGCAGATCGGAAGACCCGGCGCCCGACTGTCTGAGGCTGGACCACTATCGCCGCTGGACAGTGAGGGAATCAACCCCTGCGCCGGAATTGGTCTGGTCTGGACGGGGCTGCCGCCAGGTGGTACCCAGGAAACGGTGAGGGAAGTCCGTGACCGATCGGCGCAGGGTGTGCAGTCTCGGGGAGGCACCGCCAGGAGATGAGTCCAGGCCGGTGCGGCTCGCGGACGAGCTGACAGAACTGGCCCGTGGACTGCACGACGCCGACGCGCCGGACGACGTCCTGCGCGAAGCCGTGCTGGCCGCGATCGACCTCGTCCCCGGGACCCAGGCCGGATCCGTGACCGTGCTCGTCGGCGGCGGCAAGCGGGTCGAGCACAAGGCGGCGTCGGGCACACTGCCCGCGCGCGTCGACGCGGTGATGTCCGAGTACGGCGAGGGGCCCTGTCTGGACGCCGTGCTCGAACGCCGGATCGTCCGGGTCGACGACATGCGCCGGGAGACGCGCTGGCCGGCCTTCGCCCCGCGGGCGGCCGACCTGGGGGCGCTGAGCATGCTGGCGTTCCCGATGTTCGTGAAGGACGGCAGCTTCAGCGCACTCAACCTGTACGCCGGTGATCCGGGCGCCTTCACCGACGACGCCGAGCACGTCGGCCGGCTGCTGGCCGCGCACGCGGCGGTCGCGTACTCGGGTGCCCAGCGGGAGGAGAACCTGCTCGCCGCGATCGAGACCCGGGACCTGATCGGGCAGGCGGTCGGCCTGCTGATGGAGCGCTACTCGATCTCCTCGGGCCGGGCCTTCGACACCCTGGTCCGCTTCAGCCGGCAGGCCAACCGGAAGCTGCGCGACGTCGCCGCCGAGCTCATCCGGGACGCCGAGGCCGGCGCCCTCAGGTAGTCACTCAGCGCGGCAGGTCGGCCGGCTCGTCGAAGTACTGCGAGTAGTACGCGGGACCGTCAGGAACGACTGCACGTCAGCCACCGGAGGAGTTGACCCGGGCGCGACGGGCAGCGACCAGACCGAGGACGACGGCCGCGCCGAGCAGGATCAACCCACGCAGCCACACGTCGGTCTCGATCCGCGTGAACAGCAGCAGGCAGGACGCCACACCGAGGACCGGGATCAGGGTCGGCGCCCGGAAGTGCTTCTCGGAGACGTGATCACGGCGCAGGACCAGCACAGCCAAATTGACGGCGGTGAACACCACCAGGAGGAGGAGAACCAACGTAGCGGCCAGTTCCTTGACCTCGCCGGTCAGCGCCAGCGCCAGCGACAGCAGTCCGGTGACGGTGATCGCGACCCACGGTGTGCGGCGGTTCGGCAGCAGCCGGGTGAGCACACTCGGAAGCAGACCGTCGCGTGCCATGCCGTACGCGAGCCGGGACGACATGATCCCGGTCAGCAGGGCCCCGTTGGCGACCGCCACCAGGGCGACCAGACCGAAGATCCAGGTCGGCACGCTCCCCGCGGCGCGAACCACCTCGAGCAGCGGACCGCTCGAGCCGGCAAGGTCATCGGTCGGTACCACGGCACTCGCCACCACGCCGACGAGCAGGTACACCACGGCCGCGGTCAGGAGCGCCCCGAACAACGCCCGCGGATAGGATCGCCGGGGATCCTTCGTCTCCTCGGCGATGTTGACCGAAGTCTCGAATCCGACGAACGAGTAGAAGGCCAGCACCGCTCCACTGAGGGCGGCCGCCGCAGCCCCGCTGCCCGATGCTCCCAACTCCGTCAGCCGGGCGGTGTCAGCGTCACCGCGAGCCATTACCCAGAGGCCGAGGGCCGCGATCAGCAGGAGCCCGGACACCTCGATCAGTGTCGCTGCGACGTTGGCTCGCAGCGAGTCCTTGATGCCGTACGCGTTCAGCAGACCCAGGGCCACGAGGAAGACGACGGCGACCAGGCCGACCGGGGCCGTGACGAACTCGGCCAGATAGTCACCACCGAAGGCGCGCGCCAGCGCGGCGACCGACACGATCCCGGCCGCGAGCATGCAGAACCCGATCACGAACCCGCTGAACGGCCCGAGCGCCCTGTGCACGTAGTGCGCAGCACCTCCGGCCCGCGGGTACTTCGTGACGAGCTCGGCGTACGACGTCGCCGACAGCAGTGCCAGGAACAGCGCGACGATCAAGGGCAGCCAGACCGCGCCACCCGACTCTGCGGCCACCTGACCGACCAGCACGTAGACGCCGGCACCGAGCGTGTCCCCGAGGATGAACAGGTAGAGCAGCGGCGTGGTCACCTGACGCTTCAGCGTGGCGCCACCGGAGTCGCGGGTGGCTCTGAGTTCGGTCATGCATCCGCAGTACCCAGCGGTACGGCGGCGGACTCAGCTGGCCGGCCTGTGGTGCTTGGGGCGGCGGGTGGCGATGAGTTGCTCGGCGGCGTGCTGGAGTTTGAGGCCATGCTCCTCGGCGTAGCGCCGCAGTACGGCGAACGCCTGGTCGGAGTCGAGGTCGTGCCGCTCCATCAGGATGCCCATCGCCTGCCCGACGAGCTTGCGGGCGTCGACCCGGTTCGACATGTGCTCACGCCGTTGCGCGCTCGCGACCGCGACCGCGGCGTGCCGGGCGAGGACGTGGGCGATGGCGAGATCGTCCGCACTGAAGGCGTCGCAGGAGTTCTTGTACAGGCTGAGTGCGCCGAGCGTCGCGTGTCCGGCGCGCAGCGGCAGGTGGACGACGCTGCCGAGGCCGAGAGCCACGGCCCGCCGGCTCCACGCCGGCCAGTGGGTCTCCGCGGCCGCACTCGGGATGTACAGGACGACGTTCTGCTGGATCGCCGCGATCACCGGCCCGTCGCCGTGCTCGAGCTGCGCGCCGTAGAGCGCGTGGGGAACCGCACTGCTCACCGTCCCGATGGTGATCCTGCCGTCGGAGTCGTGCAGGGCGATGCCGGCATGAGCGCAGTCGATGGCCGGGATCGCGTAGCTCACGACCGCTTCGGCGGTCTCTGCCGCGGTGGACGAGTCGTGCAGCCGGACCGCGAAGTCGGCGAAGGCATGAGCACGAGAATCCGCGCGCTGGCGGACGATGGACTGGGTCATGGCAGGGGCCTCGGTTCAGGCGCGGCTATCGGCCAGCCGATGCCCGCGTCGGAGTGCGCTTCGAGCGCCCGCCACGTCTTGACAGGAGCTCCACCATACCCCGCCTCACCAGGAACCGGTGCGGCTCGGCCACGGGACCACCTCCCGGGCCCGGATCGTTACCCGGCCGACGGTCGGCCCGAGCCGCCGCCCACGCCTGCTCGGTCGCTGGCGGCGACGTAGCGGACGCCGGGGCGGGCGAGCCGATCGAGCCAGTGGTCGAGCTCGAGCTGCCCGGTGCCGCCGTCGCGCGAGCTGCATCTGATCCGGGGTATCGCCATCGGGTCGAAGTCGCGGTGGTACGGCGACGGACACGGGTTCGCGCCGACGAGGAGCACGCCTTCGTTCCGGTACCTCGACGACCCGCTGCCGCCGGTCACCAGGGTCGACCGGTTGCGGGGACGCACCCCGAGCGGCAGGGCGAACGTCCGTGGCCGAGGAACCACGCGGCCCACGAACCCGGCGAGATCGCCGATCTGCGCCCGTACCTGTGCGTCGCTCAGGGTTCGGAGGTTCGGATGATCCATGGTGTGGTTGCCGATCTCACAGCCGAGCGTGTGCAACGTGGCGAGTGCTCGATCGGCGTCCCGGCCGGTGCAGCCGAACGGGTTCCTGTTGACGTAGAAGGACGCGACGGCCGGGAAGTCGGGATGTTCGGCGTGGAAGTCGAGCATGATCCCGACCGCACAGTCCGGCGCGACCCGGGCGGCGGAGTCGATCGCGAACTGGCTGGGCGAACCGTCGTCGAAGGTGAGGACGACCGGCGTCCGGCCGGCCGGTACGGCGCTCAGGTTCCGGCGGACGAGGTCGATGGTACGGATCGGGAAGTACTTCTCGCGGTGCAGCCGTTCGAGCTCGGCGCGGAAGAACGCCGGCGTCATGTCGTACTCGCCGGTCGCGTCCGGGACGACCCGGTGATGCATCAGGACCGGTACGACGCCGAGCTGGTTGCCGCGGACCGGTGCCGGGGCCGGCTTGCTCGCCGTGGTCCTGGCCGGCGGCGGGGAGTGGCGAGGAGAGTTGGTGGCGATCACGGGCTCGGCGTCGGCGGGAATGTCGGCGCAGCCGGCCGTCGCCACGCCGACGCCGGCCGCCGCCGCGAGGCCGAGGAAGTCGCGACGTCTCATTCGTAGATCACCAGGTCGGGCCGAGGGCGCAGGCTGAGAACCTGGGCCGGTGTCATCAGCGCACCGTGCCGGGTGTCCTCGGAGTAGAACAGCTTGAACCCGGTCCGGATGCCTTTCGGCAACCTGGTGGTGAGACCGCGGTAGGTCGCCACCTTCTGGCCGCGGTTGCCGATGCCGTCGACCGACTTCACCGTCAGCACACCCGGGTAGGCCCGCAGCGCCGACTCGCCGCGGACGATCGGTCCGGTGAGTTGGTGGAAGACGAACAGCTTCTCGGGAAGGCGGTACTTGGCAACCAGTCCGGACAGGTACGCCGCGATGCCGTTCAGCTCGGCTCCCGACGTCCGGCCGAAGACCCGTCCGGGCACCTGACCGGGGCCGACCTGCCATTCCGGATCGACCGCGAGCCCGACATCGGGTTGGCGCAGCCACGGTTCCAGCCGGCGGATCTCGTCGATCGGTTTCGCCTGGCCGGGCTGCACGTCCAGCATCAGCAGCATCTTGTGCTTGCGCGCGACGGCGAGGTACTTGCCGATCTGTTCAGGGTCGATGCGGGACCGGTACTTGCCGTCCGCCCCGGGAGCGCCTTGGGCGGTGGTCACGATCAGCTCCATCACCGGCTGGGCCACGCGTCCACCGCGATAGGACGCCGCCAGGCGCTCGAGCCGGCGGGCGCGTTCGTCCAGGTTGCCGTCCAGCGGCCCGAGCGCCGGCGAGCCGGGCGCGCCCACGAACGCGACCAGTTGGTACGCCGGGACCAGCCGCCGCCCACCACGCGGCAGTTGCGGCAACGGCGGAGCAGGTCGGGGAGCCGGAGTCGGGGTGGCCGCCGGAGTGGCCGTCGATGGTGCCGGTCTGGACTCGACTTCGTCCGCGGCCGCGCGGTCGGCCGGAATGTCGCTGCAACCGGCGGACAGGGCGAGCAGAGCGGCCAGGCAGACAAGGCGCTTGGGCACGGCAGGTCCTCGATTCCGAGGTCGTGTTGTCGAGGGCAACATCCCTGTACCCAACTGAACACATACTGTCATCAACCGTGCACGAATGGTATTCCCGCCACGCGGTTGCCGGGGCCTTCTGCGGGCGGCGCCGCGGGGGCATGATCGGTCTGTGGACGAGGCTGCGGACATGGTGCCGGTCGGTGATGACTCCCGGCCGGGGATGGGCGGGACCGCCGACATGTTCGCGCGGCTGGCGGTCGAGTTGCACGGGTCCGGGGGCGTCGGCGAGACCGTGGAGGCGGTGGTGCAGTTCGCGCTGCACGCGCTGAACTGCTCGCACGCGGGGATCGCGCTGGCGACCCGCGGCGGTCCGGAGGTACCCGCGGCGACCGATCCGATGGTGGCCGAGATCTACCACTGGCAGATGGGCGGGGGCTGTGGTCCGTTGGTGGAGTCGATGCGGAACCACCAGACCATCCTCGTCCGCGACACCGCCGCGGACCGGCGGTGGCCGGACTGGTCGGCCAAGGTGCTGTCCCTCGGTGTCCGCAGTGTGCTCGACGTACCGCTCACGACGACGTCCGGGAGCGTCGGCGTCCTCGGGCTGTACAGCGTCGCACCCGACGCCTTCGGCACCGACGACGAGGCGATCGCGGCCATCCTCGCCCGGCACGCGTCGGTCGCCGTGGCGACCGCCCGCAACGAGGAGAACCTGGCCCTGGCGGTCGACGCGCGCAAGCTGGTCGGCCAGGCCATGGGCATCCTGATGGAGCGGTACGACGTCGACTCCGACCAGGCGTTCGCCATCATGAGGCGGTACTCCCAGGACACCAACACCAAGCTGCGGGACGTGGCGCAGCGGCTGATCAGCACCCGCCGGCTGTCAGGCTGAGCGGTCCGGCACGATTCGGCCTGGGCACCGGACGCTCAGGAGCTCGGGTCGCGCGCGAGACCGGAGCTCCCAGGTCCCGTCGTTCAGCCCAGCAGCGCCGGGACCGCCCTACACCGGCCGCGTCCGGGCAGGTGCCCAGGGCATGGATCGGGGTACTGCGGAGGCATGCGACTTCGCCGTAGTCATCCTGACCGGCCGGGATTCTCCCGCCGGCGTCGTGGCCGTGGCTTCAGCTACCTGGACACCGAGGGCAAGACGATCCGGGACACCGACGTGCTCGAGCGGATCCGGACGCTGGCGATCCCACCGGCGTGGACGGACGTGTGGATCTGCCCCTACCCGAACGGCCACATCCAGGCGCTGGGCACGGACCAGGCCGGGCGGCGCCAGTACCTGTACCACGACGACTGGCGGACGGCCCAGGACGCGGACAAGCACGACCGGGTCCGTCAACTGGCCCGCAAGCTGCCCGCTTTCCGGGAGGCTGTCGACGCCGACCTGTGCACCACGGGCCTCGACCGCCGGCGCGTGCTGGCCGTCGCCCTCCGGATGCTCGACTACGGCGTCTTCCGGACGGGCAACGCCGAGTACGCCGAGGAGTACGGCAGCCGCGGTGCGGCCACCTTGCTGCGCAACGACGTCCGGGTGAGCAAGGACAAGGTCGTCTTCGACTTCGTCGCCAAGGGCGGCCAGCGGCGCAAGCTCGAGCTGGACGACGACCGGCTCGCGGTCGCGGTGCGGTCGCTGAAGCGCGGCCGGCACAAGAACCCGCGGCTGCTCGTCTACCGCGACGACTCCGGGTACCACGAGATCGACGCAGGCATGGTCAACGAACGGTTCCACGAGCTCGTCGGCGACGACTACACGGTCAAGGACCTGAGGACGTGGACGGCCACCGTGTACGCGGCCGTGGAGCTCGCGGAGGCGGACCCGCCGACCACGAAGAAGGCCTTGAACGCGGCGGTGAAGGACATGCTCCAGGAGGTCTCCGACCACCTCGGCAACACGCCGACCGTCGCCCGGGCGTCGTACATCGATCCCCGGGTCGTCGACCAGTACGAGCGCGGGCGCACGATCGCCGACATCGTCGAGCGGGTCGGCACGGACCTTGACGACGACGAGACCCGCGCCGCCCTCGAACGATCCGTGAACCGACTTCTGGACCAGGACAAGAGAGAGTAGACAGATCGATGCGCAGCGTAGTGATCACCGGTGCCGGCAGTGGGGTGGGAGCGGCGACGACGATACGGCTCGACCGGGAAGGCTGGCGGGTGTTCGCCGGTGTCCACCACGAGCACGAGGCGAAGGTGCTCGACCGGCAGACCTCCGCCGACGTGACCGTTCACCATCTCGACGTCACGAGCCCGGATCTGGTGAAGGCGTTCGCCGGTGAGGTCGACCTCGCGCTCGGCGGTCAGGGTCTGCACGCGCTGGTCGACAACGCGGGCAAGGGTTTCCTCGGTCCGCTGGAGACCTTGCCGCTGCAGAATCTGCGGGACCAGTTCGAGGTGAACGTGATCGGTCAGGTCGCGGTCACCCAGCAGTTCCTGCCGCTGCTGCGGCGGAGCGAGGGCTCCCGGGTGGTCTTCGTCGGGTCGATCGGCGGCCGGGTCGCGTCCGGGTTCGCCGGTGCCTATCACGCGTCGAAGTACGCGCTCGAGGCGATCGCGGACGCCTGGCGGCAGGAGCTGACGCCGGAAGGAATCCACGTCGTGATCGTCGAGCCGGGTCCGCTGGCGACACCGATCTGGTCGAAGGCCGCGAAGACGTTGGACTCCCTGCCACCGAACGACCTCTACCGCGAGCGACTGGACGCGCTGCGTCAGCGCGTGCAGCGCCGGGGCAAGGAGAGCGCCGGTCCGGAGGAAGCCGTGGAGCTGATCCTGCGCGCCGTCACAGCGTCCCGGCCGAGCACCCGCTACGCCAACGGCATCGCGGCCAAGGCACTGCCTGCGGTCCGTCGCCTGATCCCGGACCGCGTGTTCGACCGGATGGCGCTCCGGATCACCACGCACCCGCCGGAGGAGTCCTGACTCCGGCCCGCCGGGCGTGGAGTGAGCCCGCGGCGGGGTGGGGTACCGGGAGGCAACGATCACGATAGGAGCAGCTGATGCCGGAGACGACGTCGAGCCGTAACAGTGGGCGCGACTGGACCGAGGACGAAGTCGCCCAACTGCGGGAACTGGCCGGCGGCAACACGCCCGTCGGCGTGATCAGCGTGCGGCTCGGCCGCACCGAGGACGCGATCCGGTCCAAGGCGCAGGCCGAGGGGATCTCGCTCTCGCCCCCGAACCGGTCACCGTACGGCGACATGAGCTGACCGCCGGACTGATTAGCGCCGTTTGCGGAGGGTACCGAGTGCGGTACAAGGCGTAACGATGTTGCGCAGGGCAAGATGTCGAGAGTGAAAGGGCGGTTCACCTCATGAGACCCATCGCACGAATGGTTGCTGCCGCCGGCATAGTCGTGGCGGCAGCGGTCGGCAGCGGCGTGACGGCGGCGCACGCGGAGCCCACGGTCGGTACGGTCAGCGCGGGCATCCAAGCGGAAGGCGAGGTCGCGTGCGGCTACGACTACGCGGCATGCTGGCGGCAGTGGTACGAGTACGGGTTCGTCAAGAACTACATCGTCAGCGAGATCTACTACCGCGGTGGCGGCTACCACTTCTTCTGGTGGAACTGATCGTCGGGACCAGGCCCCCGGCCGCGCCGCTGGGCGCGACGACTCCGGCGACGCCGTCGCGCATCGCGGACGGCCGGTGGGCCGGTAGACCTGCAGTGTTCCCTGCTCGGGAAACAGTTGTGTCACTCTTGCCACGAAGACCGCCGCGCCGATCCGACAAGCCTCGCCGAGGTCTCCGACAAGCCTTCGTCTACAGCGCTGTAGACAGTCGTTTTACAGCGCTGCAAGGTCGCGGCATGCCGGCAGCCGCCCCAACATCCTGTTGCTGATGACGGAGTAGCACCCAGGCCGGTTTCACCGCCGGGTCCGGTTTCGGGCTGGACACCACGCTCGGTGTGATCCGCGCGCTGCAGACCCGCGGCCTGCGGGTGCCGGCCGACGTCGCAGTGGCCGGGTTCGACGACATCCCGTACGGCCGCGCTGGCCGGACGGACGACGTACGAGGTGTCCGAACAGCGGGCCTCGTTCGAGTTGATCGTCCGCGAGAGCACCGGCGGGGTCAGCGTCGGAGCGTGAACGACAGCAGGGTGATGCTGTGTGGCGGGAAGTCGTAGGTCCCGTTGGGCAGCTTCTGCTCGCCGCGATCGCGGAGGCCCACCTGGTCCGGGGCGCTGAGACTGTTGGACGCCAGTACGTCGTCCACGTCGGCGCCGAGGTCCTTGACCGTGGCCAGCGAGGGTAGTGCGTCGACCCGCTCGTCGAGCGTGAGCGTCGCCCGGACCGCGTCAGTGCGATGGCGATTGATGACCGCCAGCCGCACCGAGCTCCCGTCGGCGGTCTCGGTCGCGGACACGTCGAGGTCGGCGACCGTCGCCGTACGGGCCTGGAACTGGCCGTTGTGGTCGCGCTCGTCGCCCTGACGCACGGCCGCGAGCCGGCCGGGGGAGCGGACGTCCGCCGTCAGCCCGACCGGACCGAGGTGGTTCTGGTAGAGGTCCCACACGTGGTACGTCGCCGCGCGCACCGAGCCACCGGGACGGGCGACGACCACACCGTTGGCGTTCAGCAGGTTGACCGTGTTGGCCATCGTGACCGGCACCTCCAGTCCGCCGGCCCGATGGAGCGCGTGGAACACACCGGCGTAGAACAGGGCATCCGCGAGTGTCCTCGGACTCCACCGGTTCACGCGGTGCGGCCCGTCGGTGGTCAGGCCGTCGAGGTCGCGGTCGGCCGTCCCGCCGTCGTCGGACGGCTGCGGTGCCGGCCAGGCCGACGGCTCGACGTGGCGGATGTTCCACTCGTCGAGGGCGAGCCCGAGTGGTCGCCGGAGGTCGTGACGGGCCGCGAGGTCGGTGACCAGGGCCGAGTAGTTCTGGATCTCCTGCTCGAAGTACAGCGACTGGGCAACGATCGCGTCGTACTCGTCCGCGCCGTCGGTGAGCTGCGTGGTGGCGCCGTACAGGTGGAACGAGAGGTAGTCGATCTGGTCGCCGACCGCCTCGAGGACCGCATCGGTCCAGCCCTGCCGGTCGTCGGTCAGGCCGACCGCGACGAACTGCAGGGTGGGATCGACGGCACGCATGAAGCGGGCGTGCTCGCGGGCGTCCGCGGCGTACTGGGTCGCGGTCCGGTGGCCCATCTGCCAGCGGCCGTACACCTCGTTGCCCAGGCCCCAGTACTTGACGCCGTACGGCGAGGGATGACCGTTGGCCGCGCGTTGCCGGGTGTACGAGGTGTCGCCCGCGTGGTTGGTGTACTCCACCCAGCGGACCGCTTCGTCGACGTCGCGGCAGCTGTGCGCGAGGTACGGCTCCGTGCCGGCCTCGGCGCACCAGGCGAGGAACTCGTCCGTGCCGAAGCGGTTGGACTCCTCCTCGCCCCACGCGAGCTCGAGCCGGCGCGGCCGCGCGTCACGCGGACCGATGCCGTCCTCCCAGTGGTACGCCGAGGTGAAGTTGCCGCCCGGCCAGCGGACGACCGGTAGCCCGAGCTCCCGGCAGAGCTCCAGCACGTCCCGGCGCAGGCCGTTGCGGGGCCCCGGTCCGTCGTACGACAACGGCGAGCCCTCGTCGAAGACCCCGCCCTCGATGTTGCCGAAGAAGGCCGACTCGAGGAAATGGCCGTAGATGAGCGGGTCGATGGGGTTGCGCCGATCGCGGCGGATGTCGATGGTGGCGGGCTCGGTCACTGGTCACCTCGGTTGGTGTACGTCGCTTCGTCCAGACCACTGAGGGTAGGGTCGTAGCCCACCTCGCCGACGTCGTACATCGACGTCATCCAGTGGTAGAAGTTGTCGCCCCGGTCGCGCAGGACGGTGTAGAGCCGGCGCATCATCCGGCTGCGGACCTCCGCGAGCTCGGGGTGCTCGTAGACGTTCTGCAACTCGTCCGGGTCGGTCGCCAGGTCGTAGAGCTCGTTCACCGAGTCCGGGTTGACGACGAGCTTGTAGCGGTCGGTGCGCAGCATCCGCTGCGGGTACGGGAAGTGGTGCCCGTGGAACTCGCAGACGATGTCCTGCTCCCACTCCACCTCGCCGTCACCGGTCAGCGGCAGCAGACTGCGCGAGTCGACCGCGAGCTTCGGGTCGAGACCGGCGAGATCGAGGATCGTCGCGGTGCAGTCCAGCAGGCTGACGAACTCGTCGCGGACCACACCCGGCCGCTGGCCGGGCACCCGCAGCAGGCCAGGAGTCCGGTAGATGTCCTCGTACATCGCCGGGCCCTTGTCGTGCAGCCGGTGCGAGCCGGTGAACTCGCCGTGGTCGCAGGTGAAGAAGACCGCGGTGTCGTCGACCAGGCCGAGCCGTTCGAGGGCGGCCATCACCCGGCCGAGCTGCTCGTCGATCAGGGCGACGTACCCCTGGTAGACCGCGATCAGCTTCCGGGTCGTCTCGATCGGCATCGTGTCGAAGGTCCAGTGCGCGCTGTAGTTCTTCTGCACCGGCGGCTTGCCCTCGAAGGTCTCCGCGATCGACCGGGGCAGTTCGACGCCGGCCGGGTCGACGAGGTCGAAGTACTCGTCGGGCAGGATGTACGGCAGGTGCGGCCCGAACAAGTGCAGGGCGAGGAAGAACGGCTGCTGCCGGGAGCGGGCGTCGGCGGCGTACCGCTCCAGCAGCTCGATCGTGCGGGTCGCCAGATAGTACTCGAACGTCGCCTCGACCGGCTGGTGCAGCCGGGCCGCCAGCAGGTTGCCCGGACCGCCGTTCGGCAGCGTGCCGCGGATCCGGTCGGAGATCTCGTACGGCGGCAGGCCGTGCTCGGCCAGGTAGTCGAGGTAGTCGGGGTGGTCGACGGGGTTGTGCCAGCCCGGGAGCTCGGGCCCGTCGAAGCCGAAGTCGCGGGCGGTCTTGTCGGTGCCGACGTGCCACTTGCCGACGAGTCCGCAGTTGTAGCCCCGCTCGCGCAATGCCTGCGAGAAGGTGAACTGCCCGTCGGCCAGATCCTCGATGTAGCCGACGTTGCGCTCGTAGTTGGCCAGCAGCCGGTGCCTGAAAGGTGCCTGGCCGGTGAGCAGGCTGGCCCGGGCGGGGGTGCAGATCGCGGTCGGCGTGTACCACCGGTCGAACCGGGTGCCGGTCCTGGCGAGCTCGTCCAGCACCGGCGTCGTGGCCCGTTGGTTGCCGTAGGCACCGAGCGTGTCGACCCGGTGCTGGTCGGTCATCAGGAACAGGATGTTCTTCGCGTCGCTCACCGGGCGACCGCCGCCGCCGGCCGGTCGCCGTGACCGTGACCGTGACCGCGCTGCAGGGCGCGGAAGTCGTCGAGCCACGAGTAGCCCTGGCCGGTGAGACCGTCGGCATCCGGCTGCACGGTGTACGGCGCGAACACGCTGTTCAGCAGCCAGGGACTGGACGTGACCTGGAAGTCCCGCACCATCAACGCGTCCTGCCGGAAGCCGTACGACGCGAACGCGAGCCGGCCGGTGTCCCGGAACCGCTGCACCTGCTCCCGCAGGAAGTCCTTGTTGGCCTCGTACCAGGGACTGGCGGCGAGGAAGTCGTTCCACTTGCGCTGGGAGAACGGGTTCTCGGTCGCCGCCCGGATCACCTCCCAGACCTTCGTGTCCGGGGCGTAGCCGTACCGCTGGGCGAAGTCCACGGGGATCGTGTCGCCGAGATGCGCCTTCCACAGCCAGACCAGCGAGAACTCGGTGACGAGGAACTTCTGGTCCGGGCGGAGCCGCGGGAGGACATAGTCGAGGAACGGCTGAACCGCCTGCACGCTCGGCACGTGCGGGTGGATGTCCACCCCCTCGAGCTCGGGCGTCTCGCGGACGAACGTCATCCAGCGCTCCGCGGCCGGGGTCAGGCGGTCGGGCAGGTCCAGCCGGTTGAGCGCGCCCATGTACAGCCGGGTCGGGCAGCGCTCGCCGCAGTGCTCCCGGCGGTAGGCGATCACGTGATCGGCAACCGCCTCGTAGAACACGTTCAGCCGCTCGTCCCGCTCGGCCGGGCGGCTCTCGATGAACGGTTCGTTGCCGATCGCAAGGATGTCGACGGTGCCGACCAGCAGCGGCAGGACCTTGTCCAGCCGGGCGAGCTCGGCGGCCAGCTCCGGGCTGCCGGCCGCGGGCAGGGCGCGATCGGCGAACGGGAACTTGAGGCTGAGCGCCGTACCGTAGCCGCGCCGGTGGGCGTCCTGGACGGTGCGGATGGCGAAGTGGTTCGCCGGATCCGCCTCGTCGGCCCACGGCAGCGCGAAGAACCCGCGGATCCAGCCGGCGTGCGCCGCCCGGAGCTCGTGGTAGTCCACGCTGTCGAGGTTCTGGTTGTAGTTCGCCCCGAGCGCGCCGTCCGCGGCCCGCGGCCCCGGGGATGCTGTCGCGGGGGTCGCCGCGGTGAGTGCGACCGCGGCGCCGAGCGCCGTCAACGTCACCAGACGAAGCATCGTCACTCCCTTGATCATCGGTGGAAGGCCCGGACCCTGCTGTCTCCCCATCGGGCCTGGTTAAGTTAGCGCTACCATTGGTGTCGGTCAAGGGTTTGGCCACCCGGGGCCTACCATCAGGGCGATGGGCCGCGCGAGTGCGCGGCACGGACGAGAGGGAGGGCCGGGGATGCCGCGTCGTGCCGGTGAGCGCCGTCGTCTCGGGCAACCGTCGATGGCCGACGTGGCCGCCGTCGCCGGGGTGTCCGCGGTCACCGTGTCCCGGGTGGCGAACGGCCACGCCTCGGTCACGCCCGAGACCCGGGAACGCGTCGAGCAGGCGATGAAACAGCTGGGCTACCGGGAGAACACCGCGGCCCGGGCCCTGGCGACCGGGCGCTTCGGCACCATCGGCGTGGTCTCCTTCGACCTGACCGCCACCGGCAACCTCTACATCGTCGACGCGGTCATCCGCGAAGCCCAGCAGGCCGGGTACGGCGTCAACCTGGCCACCCTGGACGCCGCCATCGACGCCCGGCTACAGGCCGCCGTCCGCCGGCTGACCAGCCTGGCCATCGACGGCCTGGTCGTGGTCGAGGCGCGCATCCTGGACGCGCCGAGCCTCCGGCTGCCCGACAACGTCCCGGTCGTCGTCGCGGAAGGTGCGTCCGACGTCGGATACCCCGCGGTGGGAGCCGATCACGGCGCCGGCGCGACCGCGGCGGTCGACCATCTGCTGAGCCTGGGTCACCGCACCGTGCACCACGTCAGCGGGCTGGCCGACTCCTATCCCGCGGTCCGCCGGCGGGACGCCTGGCAGCGGGCTCTGCGGCGGCGTGAGTGTGCGGTGCCGCCGCCGGTCGTCGGCGACTGGTCCGCCGCGTCGGGCTACGCCGCCGGGCTGGAACTACTGAAGGATCCCGGGGTGACCGCGATCTTCGCGGCCAACGACCAAATGGCGGCCGGCGTCCTGCGCGCGGCCGCGGAGTCCGGCCGTCGGGTCCCGGACGACCTGAGCGTGGTCGGGTACGACGACGCCGAGGTGGCCGGCTTCCTGTCGCCGCCGCTGACGACGGTCCGGCAGGACCTCGACGGGGTGGGCCGGCACTGCGTGAGCGTGCTGCTGTCCTCGATGCGCGGAGAGAAACTGGACTGGTCCACCCGGCTGCTGGCCCCCGAACTGGTGATCCGCGCCAGCACCGCGCCGCCGGCCTGATCTGCTCCGCCGCAACCTCTTGACGGCCTTCGGGGCGCTGCCTATGTTAGCGCTACCACGAGCCGCAAGGAGTTTGGCCATGACCGACCAGAGGATTTCCCGGCGCCGGATGCTCGGCCTGTCGGGTGCGCTCGGGATCTCCGCCCTACTGCCCGCCTGTACCGGCGGCGGGCAGTCCAGTGAGCAGGCGACGGCCGGCGCGGCCTCGGCGTCCGGTGCGGTCACCTGGTGGGACCAGTACCGCCCGCTGACGAAGCTCTTCACGAACGACGTCTTCGCCGGCTACATGAAGGAACACGCCGGGGTGAAGGTGACCCGCCGGGAGATGCCCGCGCCCGACCTCGCGCAGGCGCTGCAGATCGGACGACGCAGCAACCAACTGCCCGACGTGCACTCGATCGCCGGGCTGGAGGCCGCGCCGGCCGCCCTGGTGAGCGAGGGCTGGTTCCGGCCGATCGGCGACCTGGTCGACGTCGAGGGCAGCCCGGTCGGCGACTACCTGTACGACGGGATCCACCGGTTCGACGGCAAGGTCTACACGTTCCCGGTGTTCACCGGTCGCTGGCACGACGCGATCCCGTGGAC
>NZ_SMKR01000082.1 GCF_004348725.1 Kribbella turkmenica | reverse complement strand
GTCCAGCAGGACCCGGGCCGCCACCGCCGCTACGTCGTCGCGGGCGACCGCGGCCACCCGCCCGTCCCCCGCCGGTCCGCGGATCGTGCCGTCCTCGCCGACGAGGCCGGTGACGAAGTCGAGGTACAGGTTGTCCCGCAGGAAGGTGAAATCGACGGCGAGGGACCGGATGTGCTCCTCGGTCTGCCAGTGGTCCCGCGCGAATGTGAACGTCGCCCCCGGCGACGCCCCGAGGAACGACGTGTAGACGATCCGCCGTACACCGGCCGCCACCGCCGCCTCGACCGTTGCCTGGTGCAACGCGACCCGGTCGGCGGACTCGGTGGCACTCAGCAGCATCAGGGTCTCGACCCCGTCGAGCGCGCCGGCGAGCGCCTGCTCGCCGTACGCTGCCTGCGCGACCTCGGCACCGGGCAGCGCCGGCGCCCGCTCGGCATCCCGCACGATCAATCGCTGCGGTAAGCCGGCCTCCGCCAGCAGCCGGGCGATCCGGGAACCGAGCCGGCCGGTGGAGCCGGTGACGCCGATCACTTGCCCACCAGGTCCATCCCACCCTGGGCGTACCGCTGCCCGGACACCGCGTCCGGCGGGAACGCCTCGTCCAGCGCGGCCAGTTCGTCCGTGGTCAGCTCGACGTCCACGGCGCCGAGGTTCTCGGTCAGGTACTTGCGCCGCTTGGTCCCCGGGATCGGTGCCACGTCGTTGCCCTGAGCAAGCAGCCACGCCAGCGCGAGCTGCCCGGGCGTGACGCCCTTGGCGGCGGCGAGCGAGCGCACCTTCTCGACCAGATCCAGGTTGCGCTGGAAGTTCTCGCCGCTGAACCGCGGCAGCCCGCGCCGCATGTCGTCCGGCTCGAAGTCGTCGGGCGACTTGAGCTGCCCGGTCAGGAAGCCGCGGCCGAGCGGGCTGAACGGGACGAACCCGACCCCGAGCTCACGCAGGGTCGGCAGGACGACGGTCTCGGGGTCCCGGGTCCACAGCGACCACTCGCTCTGGACCGCGCTGATCGGGTGGACGGCGTGCGCCGCGCGGACCGTGTCGCCGTTGACCTCGGACAGCCCGAGGTACCGCACCTTGCCGGCCTCGACCATCGAGGCCATCGCGCCGACGGTCTCCTCGATCGGGATGTTCGGGTCACGCCGGTGCAGGTACCAGAGGTCGACGTGGTCCACTCCGAGCCGGCGCAGCGAGGCGTCCAGCGCCTGCTGCGCGTACTCCGGGCTCCCGTCGACCACCGTGGGCGGGTCGTGCGGGTTCGCCGGCTTCTTGAAGCCGAACTTGGTCGCGAGGACGACCTGGTCGCGGCGGCCGGCGAGCGCGCGCCCGACCAGCTCCTCGTTGGCGCCGTCGCCGTACACGTCGGCAGTGTCGATGAAGGTGCAGCCGGCGTCGATGGCGGCGTGCAGGGTGGCGATGGATTCGGCTTCGTCGGTCGTCACACCGTAGGACTGGGACATCCCCATGCAGCCGAGGCCGAGGCAGGAGACGTGCAGGTCACCGAGCTTCGATTCACGCATGTCCCGAACCTACCGTCGTCACCCGTTGCTGTGGGCAAGACCCTGTTCGATCACCGTGGGTGACCAGTCAGGCGGCGGAGACATCCCAGCGTGTCGCGGTCGCGCGCGGGAACAACCCCCGCAGGGCAAGAAGATCCTGGCTGACGAGTCGACAGCGAACTCGACGGCAACCACCGCGAGCGCGGGATCTGACCGGCCGGCGTCACACCCCGAACCGCAGTGGTTCGGCGGGGGCGCCGTCGGTGAGCAGCGCGTTGATCAGAGCAGGCATCGCCTTGGGTGAGAACTCGGCGTCGGTCGCCAGCAGTTCCTCGACAGTCCACCAACGACACTCGTTGACGTGCTCCGCCTCCCACTCGGGCATGCGCTCAGGGGTGAAGTGCGCGGTCCGGACGACGTAGTCGTTGCGAACGCCGTCGTACCCACTCGCGTACGGGCCGACTGCCTCCTGCCGCCAGACGTAGTCCTCGATGTCGAACGTCAGCAGGCCAAGCTCCTCGTGCAACTCGCGGGTGAGTGCTTCGTACGGCGACTCGCCCGGCTCGATGCCGCCACCCGGCGCCAGCCAGAAGGACAGGTGTGGGAGCTCGCAGTGTTGGAGGAGCAGCCGGTCGTCCGGGTCCAGGAGAAGTGCCCGGGTGGCGTGGCGAAGATTCACTGGCCGAGCCTGGTGGGGATGGTGGGCGGGCCGTTCCGCACGAGGTCCTGGAGCAGCGCCGGAAGGGCTCGTGGGGCGAAGCGGGTTTCGGCGGCCAGCAGCTCGTCGAGGGTCCACCAGCGGTGGCCGTGCACGTTCTCCGCCTGGAGCTCGGCCTCGGTCATCGTGCCGCCGACGGTGAACGGATCGGTGCGGACGAGGAAGTAGTCGTTGATCACGCCGTCGTACCCGGCGGCGTGGCCCTCGGCAACTACTTCCTGGTGCCACAGGTGGATCGGATCGTCAGGCGCGTCGAGACCGATCTCCTCCCGGAGTTCGCGGTGGAGGCCTTCGCGCAGCGACTCTCCCTCCTCCAGACCACCGCCGGGCGTCGCCCAGAGCGGACCGCTGGAGAACTCGAACCGGACCAGCAAAACGCGGTCCGAAGGATCCAGTACGACGGCCCGGGCCGCCGGGCGCAGGCGCGGATACGTCAGCTCGAGCTCGCGATGCTGCTCGACCGACCGGAAACCGAACCGGGCGTTGACCTTCTGCATCGGGCCGTTCGAGAACGCCGTCCAGGTGTGCAGGAAGCGCTGGGTCGTCCGGTGCTTCGCCAACTGGTCGAGGTTGGCCAGCTTGAGATGCGTGCCCAGGTTGTGCCCGCGGTGCTCACGCAGCACCAGCGTGTCGTCCTGCTGGGCGTTCGCCTCGTCGGCTCGGGGCAGGTACATCAACGTGTAGCCCGCCGGCTCCCCCGACAGGGTGTGCGCCATCGTGACCAGCGCCAGGTAGTTCCGGTCGATCCGCTGCTCACTCGCCTGCAGCTTCTCGACCGTCCACGGGACCGCCTCGCGCGTCATCCCGCCGGTGGGTACGTCCTGGTCCATGGCGGTGTGCAGGTCGGCGTACGCCTGCTGGTGTTCCGGCGGGCACACCCCCACCCACGAGGTCAGCCGGTACCCGTCGAGTACGCCGGCCGATCGCCGCAGCTCGTCCAGCCGCACGTCGTCGTACGGCAGCGGTACGACGAGATGGTCCTCGACATGCTCGACCGAGAAGCCGAGGCGGCCGGCGAACTCCGCGCCCGGCCACGGCTCCGACGGCACGCCGAGCTCGGTCTGGAAGATCGTCCGCCCGAGCTGGGCCGCCCGGGTCACCGCCCACTGCCACAGCGCCGTACCGGCACCACGGCGCCGGTGGTGTGGCGGGACGTCGATCTCGACCTCGACCGTGTCCAGGTTGTCGGTCAGCCGGTACTCGAACAACATCGCGCCGAGCACCCGGCCGTCCTCGAACGCGCCGACCGCGATCCGCCGCTTGAGCGGCCCCGGGGTGCGCAGCGAGTAGCCGAGGGCCTCGCGGCCGACCACGAGCGCGGCCTCCCGGCCGGCGGTCACACCGGCCCACAGGGCGTCGTACCACTCGTCGAAGAGGGCCAGGTCGGCCGGGTCGATCACGCGCACACTGATCACCCGGCCGAGCCAACCAGGTCAGCGGTTCATCCACCACCGATTTCCGGTGTGGCCGCCGAAGCGCCGGAGGCCCGCCCGGATGCGGGCCTCCGGCGCCGCGTCACGCCGGGGCGATCTTGCCCGAGTACATGCCCATGATCACGAAGTTGTCCGCGTACGGCGCGTTCTTCAGGATCGGGTCGTCGTCCGCCGGGAACTTGGCGACCCGGTTCCCCTCCAGCGCCGGGTTGTTCCCGTAGCGCTCCCACAGCGGGACGATCGGCAGCAGTTCGTTGAACGCCATCGCGGCGTCGGTGATGTTCTTCTTCTGCTCGTCCAGGTTGAGGCCCTGGGCCGACTTGTCGACCACGGCTTGGAGGTCGATCGGCCCGGCCGAAGTGGTCTGCTTCAACGGGAAGTTCATCCCCTTGCCACCCTGGTTCGCCGCGGTCACGTAGTTGAACGTGTACAGGTCCTGGACGAACGCGAAGTACGGGTGCGGGTGGTTCGAGGCGCCCCAGCCCTGGATGGCGATGTCGAACTTGCCGGCCAGCACGTCCGGGTTCAGCTGGGTGAAGGTGATACCGCGCTTGACGATGTTGAACCCGAACTTGTTCAGCTGGTCGGCCGCGTTGGTCGCGGCCGGGTTCCAGTCGGCGAACTCGGTCGGGAACTTGATGTCGTACGTGGCCGGCTTGCCCTGCGGCGTCGTCCACTTGTCCCCGGACTTCTTCCAGCCGGCCGCCGTCAGCAGCTGGGTGGCCTTGTCGAGGTCCTTCTCGTAGGCCTGCAGCTTCTTCTGGTCGGCGTCGGAAATCCAGTCCGGCACCAGGATGTCGGAGAAGCCGGCCATGAACTTGCAGGGCTTGCCCGAGTCGCCGAGCGCGACGGTGCCGTTCTCGTTGCGGTCGAGGACGTAGGCGATCGCCTGCCGGACGCGGGCGTCGGCGAACTCCGGGCGGGTCGTGTAGTTGAACACCAGCGACGGACCGGAGTACACCGGCGGGCGGAGAATCCGGAAACCGTTGGACTGGAAGGTCTTCTCGCTGGCCACCGCGAAGCCGTGGGTGGCGTAGTCGACGTCCTTGTTCATCACGACCGGCGTGATGTCCGAGGTCTCGCCGTTGAACAGGACGACCTTGGCGAAGCCGATCTTGTCGGCGAACAGGCCCTTGTCGTTCTTCACCAGCGTCATCTGGGAGTTCGTCATGCTCTTGGGGTCGTAGTTGAACGGCCCCGACACGATCGGGTTCTCCGGGCGGAACTTCTGGAAGTCGGCGTTCAGCGTCTTGCCCGGACCGCTGTCCAGGCTGCCCTTGGCCTTGCGGATCGCCTCCGCCTTCGTCGCGTACTCGCCGTACACCGCGCTCGGCAGGATCGGCGCCCGAAGAATGTAGCGCTCGAGCACCGTGGACGGCGTGCCGATGGTGAACTGCACGGTGGTGTCGTCCTGGGCCTTCACGTCGGACAGGAACGTCCAGTCCTGCTGGCGCATCAGCCAGCGCAGGTTGAACGTCGAGACGACGTCCTTGCTGGTCACCGGCGACCCGTCGCTCCAGGTGAGCCCGGAGCGCAGCTTCAATGTGTAGGTGTTGGCCGCCTCGTCCAGCGAGCTGGACTCGGCCATCATGTACTCCCACTTCTTGTCGGCCCAGTAGTACATGCCGGCGCTGGGGTAGATCAGGTCGAGGTACGGGCTCTGCTGCTGGATGCCGTCGAGAACGCCGGCGCCCAGGTTGAAGTGGCCCTTCGGTGGCAGCTGGTACGGGTACGCCCCGTGGAACTCCTTGTTGCCTCCGGAACCGCCGCCGCCCTCCTCGTTGGTCGGGGAGCTCGGCGAGCACGCCGTCAGCGACCCGACGCCGGCGACGCCGGCCCCGGCGATGCCGAACAGCTGGAGCACGTGCCGGCGAGAGACCGCGTTGGTCCGGTCGCTCGCGCCGGATTCGTTGTTGCCGATGGGACTCATCCTTCGTCCTTTCCTGATCCTGACCGCACGACCCGCGTGGCCAGTCCTACTTCTGGGTGATACGCATTGACTAACCGTCCTCGCGTTTTCCGCGGCGCCGGGCGACCAGCGCCCCGGCGACGACGATCAGGCCCAGGAGCAGGCCCAAACACAAGGTGAACAAGGTGACGACGTACTCCGGCGTCCCGGGCGTCAACGTGAGCAGCAGGATCACGCTGGCCAGCACCAGGAACGCCGCCCAGCCGAGAGCCGCCCGGCCGACCGCGGGTGGCATCAGCGGGCCGGTTCATCCGGCCGGACCGGCTCGGCACCGTCCCGCGCCACGACATGGCAGGCGGCCGACTGACCCGGCCGGATCTCGACCAGCTCGGGCACCGTCAGGTCACACAGCCCGCCCTCGAACAACGGGCAGCGCGGATGGAACGTACACCCCGGTGGCAGGTGCGCCAGGCTCGGGATCTCCAGGCTGCGCAGCGACCCGGTGCCCTTCGTCTTGGTGAGGTCGGGATCGGGCTCCGGGATGGCGTCGATCAGCGCCCGGGTGTAGGGGTGTGTGGGCGCGTTGATGATGTCCGGCGTCGGGCCGAACTCGACGATCCGGCCCAGGTACATCACCGCGGTCTTGCCGTTCCAGCCGAAGTACTTCGCGATCGCCAGGTCGTGGGTGATGAACAGGAAGCCCACGCCGAGCTCGTCGCGCAGCCGCCCGAGCATCGCCAGCACACTGATCCGGATCGACACGTCGAGCATCGAGGTCGACTCGTCGGCGATGATGATCTTCGGATCCAGCGTCAGCGCCCGGGCCACCGCGACTCGTTGCCGTTGGCCACCGGACAGCTGGTGCGGGTACTTCGGCAGGTAGTTCTCCGGCGGCGTCAGGTCGACCTTCGTCAGCAGCTCGGCCGCCCGCTCGGCGGCGGCCCGCGCGCCCTTCACCACACCGTGCTTGAGCAGCGGGGCGGTCAGGGTCTGCTGGATCGTCCGGGTCGGATTCAGCGAGGCGTACGGATCCTGGTGGACGTACTGGACGCTGCGCCGGAACGTGCTGAAGTCCCGCCGGTTCATCGACCAGATGTCGGTGCCCGCGAAGGCCACCTGACCACCGGACGGCTTCGCCAGGCCGGCCGCCATCCGCGCGGCCGTGGTCTTGCCGGAACCGCTCTCGCCGACCAGGCAGAGCACTTCGCCGGGATTGATCGAGAGGTTGGCGTGGTCGACCGCACGGATCGGCCCGGCCTTGGTGTCGAACACCTGGCTGACGCCGGCCAACGTCATCAACGGCGTGCGCGCGGCCGCCGGCGCCGACGGAGTCGTCTCTGTCGCGGTCATGATGCTGTCCCCATGTCCTCGCTGCGTACCTGCCGGTCCAGGTGGACGTCCTTCCAGTGGATGCAGGCGACCTCGTGGCCGGAACCCTGCTGGTCGGTCACCGGGAACAGCGGCGGGTCGGTCTCCTTGCACTCCTCGGTGGCGTACTTGCAGCGCGGGTTGAACGTACAGCCCGGTGGCAGCGCGGCGAGGCTCGGCGGACCACCGGGGATCGACTCGAGATCCGGCAGGTCGCCCACGATCGGCGGCACGGCCTTGATCAGGCCGAGCGTGTACGGATGCCGCGGCCGGTAGAACAGGTCCCGGACGCCGCCGGTCTCGACGATCCGGCCGGCGTACATGGTGGCCACCCGGTCGGCGAGCTCGGCGGCCAGCGACAGGTCGTGCGAGATGAAGATCATCGAGAAACCGAGCCGTTCACGCACCTCGTGCAGGACGTCGACCACCGACCGCTGGGTGAGGATGTCCAGCGCCGTGGTGGGCTCGTCCAGGATCAGCACCTCCGGCTCGAGCAGCAGGCTCATCGCGATCAGCACGCGCTGGCGCATACCGCCGGACAGTTCGTGCGGGTAGCAGTCGAGCACCCGCTCGGGCTCCAGACGGACCAGCCGGAGCAGCTCCGCGGCGCGGTTCTCGATCTCCTGCCGGGACGCCCGGCCGTGTGCCCGCATCGTGTCGTGCATGTGCGCGCGAATCTTCAGCACCGGGTTGAAGGCGTTCATCGCGCCCTGGAACACCATCGCCGCGTCCCGCCAGCGGAACTGGCGCAGGTCGCGCCCGTCCAGGCCGAGGACGTCGATCTCGGTGCCGTCGCTGCGGTTGAAGATCACCTTGCCGCTGGCGTGGCCGAGTCGCGGCAGCAGCCGCAGCAGGCCGAGCCCGAACGTCGTCTTGCCGCAACCGCTCTCCCCGACCAGCGCCAGACTCTCCCCGGGGTACAGATCGAGGTCGACGCCGCGGACGGCCTGCACCGTGGAGCCGGCGCCGGTCCGGTACTCGACCTTGAAGTCGCGGATCGAGAGCAGTGGTTTCCCCTGGCCGCCACGGACGGCGCGAGCGGTGCTGGAGCTGCCTGCAGGCATCGAAGTCACCATGCTCACCGGTCCCGGAGACGCGGGTTGAGGATTTCCTCGAGCGATCTCGTCATCATCACCAATCCGAGCAGCAGGAGAACGATCGCGACGATGGGGCTCAGGATGAAGGCCAGGCTCGCGTCGTTGAAGATGGCGCCGGCGATCCAGGCACGGTTCAGCATGATGCCCCAGTTCGACCCGGTGAGCGGCGCCAGTCCGAGCAGGTAGAGGCCGACCAACTGGTAGATCGCGTTGGTCACGCCGATCATGAAGTTCATCAGGATGAAGCTGGCCATGTTCGGCAGGATCTCGACGAAAACCACCCGGATCGTGCCGAGGTCGAGCAGCCGGGCCGCCTCGACGAACTCGCGTTCCTTCAGCGACAGCACCTGCGACCGCACCGCCCGGGTCAGCACCGGCCAGGACAGGGCGCCGATCAGCAGCGAGAGCAGCAGTGGCGAGTCGAGCCGGAACATCGCGCCCAGCACGGCGAGCAGGACGATCTGCGGGACGGTCAGAACGACGTCCGCGGCAGTGACCACGGCCGAGTCGGTCTTCCCGCCGAGGTAGGCGGCCAGCGAACCGAGGACGATCGCGACGACGGTCGAGATGGCCGCCGCGAAGAATCCGATGAAGATGACGGACCGGCCGCCGTCGATCATCTGGATCAGGACGTCCTTGCCCTCGTTGTCGGTGCCGAGCAGGTGCCCGGGCGAGCCGGCCGGCAGCAGGATCTCCTTGACGTTGGGCGCCACGTCGGGGGTGAAGAACGGCCCGATCGCGGTGATCAGCACCAGCAGCAGCACGATCAGGAACCCGATGAAGCCCGCCGGGCTGCGGCGGAGCGCACTCAGGATGCCGGAGAACCGGGAGACGCCGGTCGTACCGATCGCGGTCTGGGCAGTAGGGGTTTCGGCGAACTCGGCCACGGTCGTCACCCCTGCCCCGTGCCGGGAACCCGCACGCGCGGGTCCAGTCGGCTGTAGAGGATGTCGGCCAGCAGGTTGGCCACCACGACCGAGATGGTGATCACCAGGAAGATCCCTTGCAGGACCGGATAGTCACGTCCGGAGACCGCGTTGTAGAGGCTGAAGCCGATGCCCTGGTAGCCGAAGATCCGCTCCACGAAGATCGACCCGCCGACGACGAATCCCAGCTGCACGGCCAGCACGCTGAACAACGGCAGTACGGCGTTGCGCCCGACGTACCCGCCGCGGATCCGGGCGTCACTCAGGCCGCGGGCCCGGGCGACCGTGACGTAGTCCTCGCCGAGGGTCTCCACCGTGGACGACTTCATCACCAGTGCCCAGGACCCGACCGTGGTCAGCGCGTAGGCGAGGATCGGCAGGGTGGCGTGGTAGAGGATGTCGTTCAGGAAGCTCAGACTGAAGGACGGCTCCACGCCGGGGGTGTACGAACCGCGCGCCTCGGTCAGGTTGAACCACTGCAGTTTCACGCCGAGGAAGACCACGATCAGGATCGCGAGGATGTAGTTCGGGATCGCGTGCAGCAGCGCACCGAGCGAGGTCAGCAGGTGGTCGATCCAGCTCTCCCGGCGGTAGGCCATCACCATCCCGGCCAGGATGCCGACGCCGAAGCTGAGGATCTGGGCGATGCCGACGGAGAACAACGTCCACGGCAGGTAGGTCTTGATCACCTCGGCGACCGTCGTGCCGGGTGACAGCAGCGAGTTGCCGAAATCTCCCTGCAGCAGGTTCAGCATGTACTGGACGTACTGCAGGATCAGCGGCTCGTCCGGGTCCAGCGAGAACAGGTTCTTGGCCTGCGACGCGGCGTCGGCGTACGAGATGCCGGTCTGCGCGATCTGCGTCTGGATGTAGGTTTCGACCGGGTTGCCCGGGAGGAGCCGGACGAGGAAGAACGTCCCGGTGGTGACGATGAAGACGGTCAGGAGCGCCTTCGCGATTCTACGGACCAGCCAGGCGTTCAGGAACCTTCGTGCCGCATTGGGCCGGGGTTCCTCCGCCGGGCCTTCTATCAGCTCGGACGTAGGTGTGTCGACCGCACCGCCCACTGCTCACCTCCACGTGACTACCGACAACGGCCCCCGGTTGACACCCTTTAGTAAGAGACCTTGCTTTGCAAGGATCTGCTCGTAGATCGTTAGTCTGCGCAACCGCAGACAGCGAGTCAACGCTTTGTGTGAACGTGTGACCGCCGGGTCGAATCGTGACCAAACTCGTCGCACTGTGCACCAGTCATGCGACTGTGCGTGCCGAAACTACCCGATCCGGAGCCTCGCAAGGCGGATGTCGGCCGCCACCCGGGCGGGTGGCGGCCGACAGGTTGTGCGCGTGGTCAGCGGGTGGCGCGGTTGACGGCGGAGACTACAGCCTTCAGCGACGCCGTGAGGATGTTGGCGTCCCGGCCGACACCCCAGTAGACCTCATCGCCGACCTCGCACTCGACGTACGCGGCGGCGAGCGCGTCGCCGCCGGCCGAGAGCGCGTGCTCGTGGTAGTCCAGCACCCGGACGTCGTACTTCAGCGGCTTGATCGCGTCGACGAACGCCGACACCGGGCCGTTGCCCTCGCCGGTCAGCTCGTGCGGTACGCCGTTCGAGTAGACCTGCACGCGGAGCTGGTCACCCTGGCCCTCGCCGGACGACGAGTTCACCGTGAGCAGCGACAGCTTGCCGGGCGCCAGGTACTCGGCCGCGAAGATGTCCCACATGTGCTGCGGGCCGACCTCGCCGCCCTCGGCGTCGGTGTGTTGCTGGATCACCCGGCTGAACTCGATCTGCAGCCGGCGCGGCAGGTCGAGCCGGTGCTCCGACATCATGATGTACGCGACGCCGCCCTTGCCGGACTGCGAGTTCACCCGGATGACGGCCTCGTACGAGCGGCCGACGTCCTTCGGGTCGATCGGCAGGTACGGCGCCTCCCAGGCGATCTCGGAGACCGGCCTGCCCTCGGCCGCCGCCTGCTTGTCCAGCGCCTCCAGGCCCTTCTTGATCGCGTCCTGGTGAGACCCGGAGAACGCGGTGTAGACCAGGTCGCCGGCGTACGGCTGACGCTCCGGCACGCGCATCTGCGTGCAGTACTCGACCGTGCGGCGGACCTCGTCGATGTCGGCGAAGTCGATCTGCGGGTCGATGCCCTGGCTGAACAGGTTCATCCCCAGCGTGACCAGATCGACGTTGCCGGTCCGCTCGCCGTGACCGAACAGGCAGCCCTCGACCCGGTCCGCGCCGGCCATCAGGGCCAGCTCGGTCGCGGCCACCGCGGTGCCGCGGTCGTTGTGCGGGTGCAGGCTGATCGTGCTGTGCTCGCGCCGGGTCAGGTTGCGGCCGAACCACTCGATCTGGTCGGCGTACACGTTCGGCGTCGACATCTCGACGGTGGCCGGCAGGTTCAGGATGATCTCGCGGCCCTCGGCCGGCTGCCAGACGTCACTGACCGCCTCACAGACCTCGAGCGCGAACTCCAGCTCGGTGCCGGTGAAGATCTCCGGACTGTACTGGTAGCCGAACTCGCAGTCGCCGAGCATCTCGTCGGCGTACTTCATGACCGTCTCGGTGCCGCGGACCGCGATGGCGCGGCATTCGGCCTTGTCGACGTTGAACACCACCCGGCGGAACAGCGGCGCGGTCGCGTTGTACAGGTGGATGGTCGCCCTCGGCGATCCCTGCAGCGACTGCACGGTCCGCTCGATCAGTTCCTCGCGGGCCTGGGTCAGCACCGAGATGGTGACGTCGTCGGGGATGACGTCGTCCTCGATCAGGCTGCGGACGAAGTCGAAGTCGTACTGGCTGGCGCTCGGGAAACCGACCTCGATCTCCTTGTAGCCCATCTTCACCAGCAGGTCGAACATCCGCCGCTTGCGGGCCGGGGACATCGGCTCGACCAGCGCCTGGTTGCCGTCGCGGAGGTCGGTGGACAGCCAGCGCGGGGTCTTGTCGACCGACTTCGTCGGCCAGGTGCGGTCCGGCAGGTCGATGGGCGGGAACGCGCGGTAGCGCTGGACCGGCATCCCGGACGGCTGCTGGACGGGGTTGGGCTGGTTCTTCGGTGCCACGGGGGTTCTCCTCGAGAGGGTGTACTACGGGGTCGTGAGAGACGACCGGCGCACGACCAAACTCCGCGGCGAGGGAACCGGCCTTGTCAGGCCTCGCCGCGGCAGCGAAGGAGGAGAAGCTCGTGCCGCATGATGCCAGTGAGTCTATGCACAACCCGGCCCGCCCGTCGAACCAGGGGTCTCGCCCGCCGAGACACGGAGCGTGACGAACCCCGCTGAAAATGTGCAAAGAGGCGGGCCGGGTCGGGCTGGAGAACAGCCCCGGGCGAGCATCCGCCGGCTTTCTTCGGTCAGCCCACAGCTGGGTTGCCTTCAAGCGTGCTTGAATTTCTAAGCTTCTCCGCATGACTCGAAACCTGCTCGACCGGATCGGCAGCCACGGCCTCGGCGCCCTGGTCACGCTCAAGCGCGACGGCCGCCCGCAACTGTCGAACGTCACCTACGTGTACGACGGCGAACGCATCCGGGTGTCACTCACCGACGGCCGGGCCAAGACGAGGAACCTGCGCCGCGACCCGCGTGCGAGCCTGTACGTCGACGGTCCCGGCGGCCGCTCGTACGTCGTCCTGGAGGGCAAGGCCGAGCTCAGTCCGGTGGCGGCCGACCCGTACGACGACGTGGTCGAGGACCTGGTCGAGTACTATCGGACGGCCTCCGGCGAGCACCCGGACTGGGACGAGTACCGGCGGGCGATGGTCACCGACAAGCGGCTCGTGCTCTCGATGACCATCGACCACGCCTACGGGATGCCTACGCCCTCCTGAGGTCGAACCGGTCGAGCTCCATCACCTTGACCCAGGCGGCGACGAAGTCCTTGACGAACTTCTCCTGGGCGTCCGCGCTCGCGTAGACCTCGGCGAGCGACCGCAGCTGCGAGTTGGCGCCGAAGACCAGGTCGGCCGCGGTCGCGGTCCACTTGAAATCGCCGGTGGCCACGTCGCGGATCTCGAAGACGTTCTCCACCGACTCCGACGCCCTCCACTCCGCGCCGGCGGCGAGCAGGTTGACGAAGAAGTCGTTGGTGAGCGTGCCCGGCCGGTCGGTGAACACACCGTGCTCGGCGCCGCCGAGGTTCGCGCCCAGGGCGCGCAGGCCGCCGACCAGGACCGTCATCTCCGGCGACGTCAGGCTCAGCATGTACGCCCGGTCGAGCAGCAGCGTCTCCGGAGAGAGCTTCTCGCCCGCCCGGACGTAGTTGCGGAAGCCGTCCGCCCGCGGCTCGAGGACGGCGAACGCGTCGACGTCGGTCTGCTCCTGGGAGGCGTCGGTCCGGCCGGGGTGGAACGGGACGGTGATCTCGTGCCCGGCGTCGCGGGCCGCCTTCTCCACGGCAGCGCAGCCGCCGAGCACGATCAGGTCGGCCAGCGACACCTTCTTGCCGGAGCCGTTGAACTCCCGCTGGACCTGCTCGAGTGTCTGCAGCACCTTGGCCAGCTCGGCCGGCTCGTTCACCTCCCAGCTGCGCTGCGGCTCGAGCCGGATCCGCGCGCCGTTCGCGCCGCCACGCTTGTCGGTGGTCCGGAAGCTGGCCGCGGACGCCCAGGCGGTGCCGACCAGTTGCTGCACGGACAGGCCGGTCGCGAGCAGCTTCTCCTTGAGTGCCGCGACGTCCTCGTCACCGATCAGCTCGTGGTCGACCGCCGGGACCGGGTCCTGCCACAGCTGCGGCTCCGGGACCCACGGCCCGAGGAAGCGCGAGACCGGGCCCATGTCGCGGTGCAGCAACTTGTACCAGGCCTTGGCGAAGGCCAGCGCGAACTCGTCCGGGTTCTCGAGGAAGCGGCGCGAGATCGGCCCGTAGACCGGGTCGAACCGCAGCGCCAGGTCGGTCGTGAGCATCGTCGGCCGGTGCTTCCGGTCCGGCACGTGCGCGTCCGGCACGTCCTCCGCGGCGTCCTTCGCGACCCACTGGTGGGCTCCGGCCGGGCTCTTGGTCAGTTCCCACTCGTAGCCGAAGAGGTTCCGGAAGAAGCCGTTGCCGAAGCTGGTCGGCGTCTGCGTCCAGGTCACCTCGAGCCCGCTGGTGATGGTGTCCTTGCCCTTGCCGGTGCCGTAGGTGCTGTGCCAGCCGAGCCCCTGGGACTCCAGCGGCGTGGCCTCCGGCTCGGGGCCGACGTGCTCGGCCGGCCCGGCACCATGGGTCTTGCCGAACGAGTGGCCGCCGGCGATCAGGGCGACCGTCTCCTCATCGTTCATCGCCATCCGGCGGAACGTCTCACGGATGTCGCGCGCCGCGGCCAGCGGGTCGGGGTTGCCGTTCGGGCCCTCGGGGTTGACGTAGATCAGACCCATCTGGACCGCGCCCAGCTGGCCGTGCAGCTCGCGGTCGCCGCTGTAGCGCTCGTCGCCGAGCCAGGTGTCCTCCGGGCCCCAGTAGATCTCCTCGGGCTCCCAGACGTCCTCACGGCCGAAGCCGAATCCGAACGTCGTGAAGCCCATGTCGTCGAGCGCGACGTTGCCGGCCAGCACCAGCAGGTCGGCCCAGGAGATCTTCCGGCCGTACTTCTGCTTGACCGGCCAGAGCAACCGGCGGGCCTTGTCCAGATTGGCGTTGTCGGGCCAGCTGTTCAGCGGCGCGAACCGCTGGGCGCCGTCGCCGGCACCGCCGCGGCCGTCCTCGATCCGGTAGGTGCCGGCCGAGTGCCAGCTCATCCGGATGAACAGCGGGCCGTAGTGGCCGAAGTCGGCCGGCCACCAGTCCTGCGACGTCCGCATCACCTGGACCAGGTCGGCCTTGAGCGCGTCGACGTCGAGCGAGGCGAACTCCGTGGCGTAGTCGAAGTCCTCCTCCATCGGGTTCGACCGGGTGTGGTGCGGGTGCAGGATCGAGAGGTCCAGTTGGTTGGGCCACCAGTCGCGGTTCGTCCTCGGCCGGCCCGGCTTCGGAGTCGGGGCGTCGATGGCCGGGTTCTCGCTCTCGCTGCCGTGCGGGGTGACGCCGGACGTGTCGGACATGCTCAGCCTTTCGATGCGGTTGCAGGGTCAGGGGTGGCGGCGGAACAGGCGGGACACAGGCCCCAGTAGACGATCTCGGCCTCGTCGACGGCGAAACCGTGGCGGTCCGAGGGATGCAGGCAGGGTGCCTCGCCGACAGCGCAGTCCACGTCCTCGATGGCGCCGCACGACCGGCACACCACGTGGTGGTGATTGTCCCCCACCCGTGCCTCGTACCGCGCGACCGAACCGGCCGGCTGGATCCGCCGGACCAGCCCGGTGTCGGCCAGCGCGCGCAGTACGTCGTACACCGCCTGGTGGGAGACGTCGGGCAGCTCCCGCCGGGTGGCGCGGATGATGGTGTCGGTGTCGGCGTGTGGATGCGCGTGGACAGCGTGCAGTACGGCCACCCGCGGCCGGGTGACCCGGAGCGCCACCTCGCGCAACATCCCGTGCAGGTCGGAATCGACTGCCACCCCACGCAGTCTTCTCCCCGTTCTGGAGTCAGTCAAGATTCCCGCGGGTGGTGACTTCCCCACCCGCGTAAATCACTCGCGGTAACCCAGTGGGGTGTGGAAGCTGAGGGCGTGGAGATCATCAGAGTGTCGCCCGACGACGAGGTCGGATGCGCCGATGCGGTAGCGGTGATGCATGCCGCCGCCAAGGTGGACTGTCCGGAGATCCTGCTGCCGACGCCCAGGAGTCTCGCGAACGGACTGCGCTACGGGTGGGACCTCAACCCGGGCCGGGCGTACCTGGCCCGGGACGAGGACGGCGCCCCGGTGGGGCTGCTCGAGGCCTCGATCCCGACGTACGACAACACCAACCTGGTCTGGGCCTTCGGCACGGTCCATCCGGACCGTCGCGGTCGCGGGACCGGGTCGGAGCTGATCGCGTACGCCGAGCGGCTGACCGCCGAGCTCGGCCGCAACTCGATCGGCCTGAGTACGTTCGACCTGCCGGCCGCGGACGCGTTCGCCCGGCAGCACGGCTTCGAGCGGAAGTCGGTGGACGTGAACCGGCGGCAGGATGTCGCCGGTCTGGACTGGTCCGTCGTGCAGAAGCTGTACGACGACGCGGTCGCCGCGTCCTCGGCGTACGAGCTGATCCGGATCACCGGCGCGCTGCCGGACGAACTGCTGGACGGCATGGTCGCGGTGACCGCGTCGATCAACGACGCGCCGAAGGACGACCTGGACGTCGAGGACGACGAGTACAGCCCGGAGCGGTTGCGGGCCTACGAGGAGGCGCAGCTCAAGAGCGAGCGGACGCTGCACCGGGTGATCGCCCGGGAGAAGGCGACCGGTGAGCTGGCCGGCCACACCACCATCACGGTCGAGCGGGAGCGCCCGCACATCGGCGAGCAGAACGACACCGCCGTCGCGCGTGCCCACCGCGGCCACCGGCTCGGTGCGCTGGTGAAGTCCGCGATGCTGCTGTGGATGCGCGACCAAGAGCCGCAGCTGGCCCAGCTCGACACCTGGAACGCCGAGTCCAACAACCACATGATCAGCATCAACGAACAGCTGAACTACCGCGTCATCACCCGGATCCCGGACTACCAGAAGTCGCTCTAGGCCGGGTGGTTCAGAAGCCGAGTTTGCGGAGGTGCTTGGCGTCGGTCTGCCAGTTCTTGGCGATCTTCACGTGGAGATCGAGGTAGACCGGCGTCCCGAGCAGCGCCTCGATCTGGCGGCGGGCGGCGGCGCCGACCTCGCGCAGGCGGGCGCCCTTGTGGCCGATCACGATCCCCTTCTGGCTGTCCCGCTCGAGGAAGATGTTGGCGTACACGTCGAGCAGCGGCTTGTCCTCCGGGCGGCCCTCGCGCAGCCCCATCTCGTCGATGGTGACCGCGATCGAGTGCGGCAGCTCGTCCCGGACGCCCTCGAGCGCCGCCTCCCGGATCAGCTCGGCGACGAGCGTCTCCTCGGGCTCGTCGGTGATGTCGCCGTCCGGGTAGAGCGCGAAACCCTCCGGCAGCAGCTTCACCAGCTCGTCGGCGACCACGTCGACCTGGAAGCCGGACGTCGCCGACACCGGCACGATCGAGGCCCACTCGATCCCGGCCGACTCCCCCAGCGCGGCGATCTCGGCCAGGTGCTCGACCATCCGGTCCGGCTCGACCAGGTCGGCCTTGGTGGCCAGCGCGACCTTCGGGGTCTTCGCGACCTTGGCCGCCTCGCTGACCAGGAACCGGTCACCCGGACCGATCTTGTCGCTGGCCGGCAGGCAGACCGCGATCACGTCCACCTCGGCCCAGGTGGTCTTCACCAGGTCGTTCAGCCGCTCGCCGAGGAGCGTGCGCGGCTTGTGCAGACCAGGGGTGTCGACCAGCACGAGCTGGGCGTCCGGCCGGTGCACGATGCCGCGGACCGCGTGCCGGGTGGTCTGCGGCTTTGACGAGGTGATCACGATCTTCCTGCCCACCAGTGCGTTGGTGAGCGTGGACTTGCCCGCGTTCGGACGGCCCACGAAGCAGGCGAACCCGGACTTGAAGGGCTCAGGTGTGGACGACATCGCGGACCTCTCCGGTGCCTTCGGCAACCACTACGGGAACGGCGGCGCCGGCGAAGTGGCGGACCACGTTGACGTCGACGTCCTGGGCGTCGGTGACCACCGCGGCCGCCTCCAGGCCCTTCACCCCCGACGACAGCGCCATCGCGACCGCCAGTTGCAGCGCGGTCAGCTCGACGGTGTCGAGCCCGACCGTGCAGGCGGAGTACGTCCGGCCGTCGGAGTCCCGGACGGCAGCGCCCTCGGCCGCCCTGGTCCGGGCGCGGGCAGCGCGGGCGAGGGTGACGAGCTTGGCGTCTTCCGCCGAGAGGTCTGACAAGAAAGCTCCAAGGAACTCGAACTGCGACAGCTGGTGGGATCGGGTCGGTGGGATGGATGCGGTGGAGCGGGCTCGATCAGGCGTGCTGGTGGTTCTGGTCGTGCGACGGGTCAGCGGTCTCCTCCCGCCGTACCAGCACAGTACCGACCTGGTTGCGACGGCCGGACGGCCGCTCCGCCGTCAGCGACAGGCCCGCGATCTCCACCTCGGCGCCCGGGATCGGCACCTTGCCGAGCAGTTTCGCCATCAGGCCGCCGACGGTGTCCACGTCGTCGTCGTCCAGCGGTACGCCGAACAGCTCGCCCAGCTCGTCGATCGGCAGCCGGCTCGACACCCGGTACGCCCCGTCGGACAGCTCCTGCACCGAGTCCGGGACCTCGTCGTACTCGTCGGTGATCTCGCCGACGATCTCCTCCAGGATGTCCTCGATGGTGACCAGGCCGGCCGTGCCGCCGTACTCGTCGACGACCATCGCGACGTGCATCCGGGCGGCCTGCATCTCCCGCAGCAGCTCGTCGATCGGCTTGGAGTCGGGGATGTACATGCACGGCCGCATCACCGACTCGACCCGCTCGGTCGACTCGGCCTGGGCGTTGTCGTACACCCGGCGCATCACGTCCTTCAGGTAGACGACGCCGAGGATGTCGTCCAGCGACTCGCCGATCACCGGGATCCGCGAGTACCCGGACCGCAGCGCCAGTGAGGTGAGCTGGCGCAGCTTCTTGTGCTTCTCGATGTAGACCATGTCGGTCCGCGGCACCATCACCTCGCGGACGATGGTGTCGCCGAGCTCGAACACCGAGTGGATCATCTGCCGCTCGCCGGACTCGATGACCGCCGACTTCTCCGCGTAGTCGACCAGTGCGCGCAGCTCGGCCTCGGTGGCGAACGGGCCCTCGGCGAACCCCTTGCCCGGGGTGAGGGCGTTGCCCAGCATGATCAGCACCTTCGGCAGCGGGCCGAGCACCCGGGTGAGCGCCATCACCGGGCCGGCCGAGAGGATCGCGAACCGGTCCGAGTGCTGCCGGCCGAGGGTGCGCGGGGCGACCCCGATGATCACGTACGAGACCAGCACCATCACCACGGCGGTGATCAGGATGTGCTCCCAGGTGACCGGGAGCAGCTCCGACAGCGCCTGGGTGACCAGCACGATCGCGGTGATCTCGCAGATCAGCCGGACCAGCAACAGGGAGTTCAGGTACCGCGGGGCGTCCGACAGCAGGGCACGCAGCCGGACCGCGCGCAGGTTGCCCTGCTCGACCTGCTCGTTCGCCCGCACCTTCGAGTACGACGACAGTGCCGCCTCGGCGCCGGCGAACAGCCCGGCGAGCAGGACGAGCACCGCGGCCACAACCAGCAGACCGAGGTCGTGGGAGGTCACCGCAACGTCACTCCTGTCCTAGGGGGTGAACCATTAGACACCCTCTAGCCGGTTTCCGGGGGCCCGCCATGCTTCCAGCAGCCGGCCCTGGACGTCCCACATCTCCGCCTTCTCGGCGGGTTCGGCGTGGTCGTACCCAAGCAGGTGCAGGATGCCGTGCACCGTCAGCAGCTCCAGCTCGGCCCAGGTGCCGTGCCCGGCCTTGGCACCTTGCGCGGCCGCCACGGTCGGGCAGAGCGCGATGTCCCCGAGATGCCCGAGCGGCGGCTCGGAGTCGTCCTCGGCGCCCGGCCGCAGCTCGTCCATCGGCCACGACATCACGTCGGTCGGACCCGGCAGGTCCAGGAACTCGACGTGGTACCGCGCCATGGTGTCCTCGTCGACCAGCTTGATCGACAGCTCGCACTCCGGGTGCAGCCGCAGCGACGACATCACGAACCGGCTGAGCCGCATCAGTCCGTGCGCGTCGATCTCGACTCCGGACTCGTTGTTGACCTCGACGTTCATCTCGTGGAGTCAGAGCTGCCTTCGTAGTTCTCGTACGCCGAGACGATCCGGCCGACCAGCTTGTGCCGGACCACGTCGTGCGAGGTCAGGCGGCAGAACGCCAGGTCCTGGACGCCGTCGAGGATGCCCTGGACGACCCGGAGGCCCGAGTTCGTCCCGGTCGGCAGGTCGACCTGGGTGACGTCGCCGGTGACGACCATCTTGGAGCCGAAACCGAGCCGGGTGAGAAACATCTTCATCTGCTCCGGCGAGGTGTTCTGCGCTTCGTCCAGGATGATGTAGGCGTCGTTCAGTGTCCGCCCGCGCATGTACGCCAGCGGCGCGATCTCGATCGTGCCGGCCGTCATCAGTCGCGGGATCGACTCCGGGTCGAGCATGTCGTGCAGGGCGTCGTACAGCGGCCGCAGGTACGGGTCGATCTTCTCCGACAGGGTGCCGGGCAGGAACCCGAGCCGCTCGCCGGCCTCGACGGCCGGCCGGGTCAGGATGATCCGGTTGACCTCCTTGGCCTGCAGCGCCTGGACCGCCTTGGCGACCGCCAGGTAGGTCTTGCCGGTACCGGCCGGGCCGATGCCGAAGACGATCGTGTTCTTGTCGATGGCGTCGACGTACCGCTTCTGGTTCAGCGTCTTCGGCCGGATGGTGCGGCCGCGGCTGGACAGGATGTTCTGCGTCAGCACGTCGCGCGGGCTCTCGGCGGTGGCCGCCTTGATCATCGCGATGCTGCGCTCGACCGAGTCCGCGGTCAGCCCGTGCCCGGTCCGCACCACCGCGATCAGCTCGTCGATCAGCCGCTCGGCCAGCGCCAGCTCGGCGGGCTCACCGGTGAGCGTGATCTCGTTGCCGCGGACCATGATGTCGGCGGCGAACTCCTTCTCGACGATGCGGAGGAAGTCGTCCCGGGCTCCGAGCAGGGCCACCATGTCGATGCTGTTCGGCACGACGATCTTGTGCGACGCCTGCGTGGTGGTGGCGCCGCCGTTCGCGCGCGCCTCCGGTTCGATACTGCGTGGCCTGGACAGGCTCTTCCTCCTGATGCCGGTGATGGTGACCCACCCATGCTAGCCCGCTCCGCGGACAGCCTCACCGGAAATTCCCCCGAACACGCCCGGACCGTGATGTCAGCGCGCGTTCCGGGGCACTGTTGTCAACCTGGGACGAGGTCTCCGCGTCGTCTTCTCGTGGCGCAACCGGCGGTGGTGTACGAAGAGGACGTGGCACATGAGTCCTCGTGGGATGCCGACGAGGCGCTGACGGCTGTCTACACGGCGCACTACACGTCGCTGGTCCGCCTCGGCGCCTTGTTGCTGCGTGACACCGGTACGGCGGAGGAGATCGTGCAGGACGCGTTCGTCGCGATGCACGGCCGCTGGCACCGGCTGCGCGACCCGCACAAGGCCCTGGCGTACCTGCGGACGGCGGTCGTCAACCGCTGCCGCTCCCGCCAGCGTCACCTCGTGGTGGTGGACAAGCACACGCCCCGCTCACTGCCGGACGAGCCGAGCGCCGAGCAGGCCGTCCTGCGGACGGTCGAGACCGACCGGGTGATCGAGGCGATGCGCACCTTGCCGGAGAAGCAGCGCACCGTGATGGTGCTGCGGTACTACGGCGACCTGTCCGAGGCCGAGATCGCCGAAACCATGGGGATCAGCCGCGGATCCGTGAAGAGCCACGCAGCGCGGGCGAGCAAGTCGCTCCGCCAGCTCCTGGAGCAGACAGTATGACCGAGCGTAGCGAGATCATCATCGAACACCGGACGACCTGTGCCTCGGCCGCACCCGGAGCGAAGCGAGGACGCGGATGAGTCTCCACGATTCGAACGACCCGTTCGACGACCTGATGCGCCGGGCGCTGGCCGAGGAGGCCGACCGGGTCGAGCCGGCCGACGCGCTGCCCGAGATCCGGGCCCGCGTCCGCGGCCGGCGCCGTCCGCCGACCCGGCGGCCGTGGATCCTCACTGCCGGCGCCGCCGCGATCGGCACCGCCGCGGCCATCGGCGCATTCACCGTCCTCGACGACAACGCCAAGAACGCCGGCGACGACCAGGTGGCCGGCGGCCCGGACACCACCACCTCCGTTACCGGCGCCCCGCTGTCGTCCGCGCCCGCCACCGCAACGGAGCCCAGCGCCGCGCCGACTGCCCCGGCCGCCACGTCACCAGGAGCGACCCTCGCTCCTCCAGAGCGTGGCAAGCCCGAGCAGGTGGTCAAGAGCGCCGTCGTCCCGGTCTACTGGCTGGGCAACCGGGTCGGCACCAACAGGGCCGGGGAGGTCCGGCTGTACCGCACCTGGGCGAAGGTCCAGGGCCGCCCGGCCACCGAGGCGGTCCAGATCTTGACGACCAAGGAGCCCGGCGACCCGGATTACTACTCCGTCTGGCGCGGCGCCCGGCTGAACTCCGTCACCCGCTCCCCCGGGTTGATCACGGTCGACTTCAAGCAACTTCCGCAAGCCCGCCTGGACGCGGCCGAGGCCACTGTGGCGGTCCAGCAACTGGTTTACACCGTGCAGGGCGCGCTGTCCGCCGACACGGAACGGGTGCAGATCACCGAACAGGGCCGGACCGGCACGAAGCTCTTCGGGCAGATCGACTCGTCCAGCCCCCTCGCCCGGGCCAAGTCGAACGACGTGCAGGCGCTCATCTGGATCACCTCACCCGAGGAAGGAACGTCGGTCCCCACACCGGTGAAGGTCACCGGCTACGGCTCGGCCTTCGAGGCACACCTGAACTGGCGGATCCTCGACGTCAAGACCGGGCACGTGGTGGCCGAGGGTCCTACCAGGACGGCCGAGGCATACAAGTTCACGCCGTTCGCCTTCGTGGTGGACAAGCTCCCGCCCGGCTACTACACGGTCGAGGTGTTCGAGAGCTCCGCCAGGGACGGCCGCGCGACGTCGACCGACAGCAAGAGCTTCATGGTCAGGTGACCCTTGGCGGCGCCGCCGGGCACCAGTGCTTGTAGGGATCGTCAGCCTCGAACGACGGTGTAGTGCAGGCGCACGGATCCACCGGCGTCGGTGTGCACCGAGAGCAGCCGCAGCGGGGTAGGCGGCTCGCCGACGGCCAGGGGCGACCCGTCGACGACCGACGGCGTACCGAGCCCGCCGATCAGCGCAGGCGCCAGCGTGAGGTGCAGTTCGTCGATCAGGCCCGCCCGCAGCAAGGCGCCGTTGAGGCCGCCGCCCGCGGTCGACAGGACGCACCCGACGCCGAGCTCAGTGCCCATGGCAACCATTCCCTGCGCCAGGTCGACCTGGTCCTCGCCGGCGACGAGATAGCAGATCCGCTCCCGGCGGAGATAGGCGAGATAGTCGGCCGGGGTCGACCGCGCCACCAGGACCAGAGCGTCCCAGTTCTCGTGCTTCTCGGTCCAGCGCACTCGTCCGCGGCTGTCGACCACGGTGAACCACAGGTGCGGCGGTGACGCTTGCCCGGTGATGTCGGGCGGAAGGAAGTGCCGGTAGAGCTCGGCGGTGTCGCCGTCATAGGCGGGCAGCTCCTCCGGGACTCCGTCCTCTGGCACCAGGCTGCCGCTGCCCTCCAGCACGGCGTTGCAGCCGTACTGCTCCCTGACCGTTGCGAGAACGTCGATCCCGACCGGATCGGCGGCGCTCGGTGTCATCGCTGCCCACAGCCCCGCACTCGGCTGATGCATCAGGATCGCTTCCCGGGTGAGCGCGACCTTCCCGTCCGCGCTGGCTTCCACGCTGACCACCACGCGCGGTCGTGTCTGCATCACGGCCTCCTCCGGTCCGCTCGAACGGCAGACACCAGATCTACCAACCGCCACCGACACTCCACGCCGGGCGGACGTCGTCCTTCGATTGGGAAAGACCGCGCGGCGGCCGTCAGCGCCAGCGCGAGCGGGCCAGCACGGCTGACGCGGCGGCGACGCCGGCGGTGGAGGTGCGCAGGACGGTGTCGCCGAGCCGGACCGGTTCGACGTCGAAGGCGGTCAGCTCGGCGGGGGCGATGCCGCCTTCCGGACCGATGACGATCACGATGTCGCCGTCGGTGGGGACGTCGAGCGAGGCCAGCGGGGTCTTGGCTCCCTCGTGCAGTACGACGGGCAGCGCGGCGCCGGCCACCAGGCGGGCGACATCCGCGGTGCCGGCGATCGGGGCGACCTCGGCGAACCAGCTCCGGCGGGACTGCTTGCTCGCCTCGAACGCCCACGCCTGCCATTTCGCCAACGTCTTGGCGGAACGCTCCGGGGTGCTGCGGAACTGACTCCGCTGCGCGTTCCAGGGCACGATCACGTCGGCGCCGACCTCGGTCAGCATCTCCACCGCCAGCTCGGCCCGCTCGCCCTTGGGCAACGCCTGCACCACCACCAGCCGCGGCCGCCCCGGGTCCACCGTCCCGCGGTTGTCGACGGTGACGGTCACCCCCGCCTTCGAGGCGGCCGTCACCGGCCCTTCGGCCCAGGCACCCCGCCCATCGGTCAACCGAACCCGCTCGCCCGGCCCGATCCGCCGTACGACCGCCGCATGCCGCCCCTCACTACCGCCGAGGGTCAGCGCGTCACCCGACAGCTCCTCGGAGAAGAAGACCGCGACGCCCATCTAGTGGGCGCCGAAGGCGTTTCGAAGGCGGCCGAAGACGCTCTTGTGGGTGGCTTGGACCTGCCCCTGGGGGCGTTCCTCGCCGCGCATGCCGGCGAGTTGCCTGAGCAGGTCGGCCTGGGTGTCGTCGAGCCTGGTCGGGGTCTCGACGATCACCTGGACGATCAGGTCGCCACGGCCGGCGTGCCGCAGGCGTGGAACACCGCGGGCGGTCAGCGTCATCGCCGTCCCGGACTGGGTGCCGGGGCGGATCTCCAGCGGGGTGGTCTCGCCCTCGAGCGTCGGCAGGTCGATCGTGGTGCCGAGCGCGGCCGCCGTCATCGGCAGGGTGACCGTGCAGTGCAGGTCGTCGCCGTTGCGGGTGAAGATGTCGTGCGGCTCGACCTCGATCTCGACGTACAGGTCGCCGGCCGGGCCGCCGCCGGAGCCGACCTCGCCCTGGCCGGACAGCTGGACCCGGGTGCCGGTGTCGACGCCGCCGGGGATCTTCACGGTGACGGTACGGCGGGAGCGGACCCGGCCGTCGCCGGAGCACTCGACGCACGGGTTCGGGATGATCGTGCCGAAGCCGCGGCAGTTCGGGCACGGACGCATGGTGCGGACCTCGCCGAGGAACGACCGCTGGGTGTGGGTGACCTCGCCGCGGCCGTGGCAGATGTCGCAGGTGACCGGCTCGGAGCCGGCCGCCGCGCCCGAGCCCGAGCAGGTCGGGCACAACACGGCGGTGTCCACCTTCAGTTCGCGGGTGGTGCCGAACGCGGCCTCGGCCAGGTCGATCCGCAGCGGGATCAGCGCGTCCTGGCCTCGCCTGGTCCGCGGCCGCGGCCCGCGGGTGGCCCCGCCGGTCTGGCCGAAGAAGGCGTCCATGATGTCGGTGAACGTGAAGGCCTGCCCGAATCCGCCGGGACCGCCGCCCGCGCCTGCGGTCGCGAACGGGTCACCGCCGAGATCGTGCATCTGCCGCTTCTGCGGGTCGCTCAGCACCTGGAAGGCGCGGCCGATCTCCTGGAACTTGTGGTGGGCGTCCTCGGAGTCGTTCACGTCCGGGTGGTACTGGCGGGCCAGCTTGCGGTAGGCCTTCTTGATCTCGTCCGGTGTCGCGTCGCGGCTGACGCCCAGGACGGCGTAGTAGTCGGTGCTCATACTCCAAGCCAGGGGTTGGTGTGGTGGTCGTTACGAGTCGGCCAGGATCTGGCTGACGTACCGCGCGACGGCGCGTACGGCGCCCATCGTGCTCGGATAGTCCATGTGGGTCGGGCCGACGATGCCGAGGGTGGCCAGCGCCTCCGACTTGGACCCGTACCCGGTCGCGACCACCGAGGTGGTGGCCAGTTCCTCGTACGGGTTCTCGTGCCCGATGCGGACCGTCAGGGTCTGCGGGTTGGTCGCCTCACCGAGCAGCTTGAGCAGGATCACGTGCTCCTCGAGCGCCTCCAGCACCGGCTTCACGTTGCGCTCGAAGTCGTCGCCGTACCGGGTCAGGTTGGCCGCGCCGCCGACCGCGATCCGCTGCTCGCCGACCTCGTCGGTGAACGCCTCCAGCAACGTCGTCACGATCGCCGCGACCAGCGACCGGTCCGACGGCGCGAACGTCTCGGGGACAGCGGCCAGCGACGTCGCCGCCTCGGTCAGCCGTTGCCCGGCCAGCGCGGTGTTCAGCCGGGAACGCAGGTCCGCGATCAACTGCTCGTCGACGTCGTGCGGCGGCTCCACGATCCGCTGCTCGACCCGTCCGGCGCTGGTGATCAGTACGAGCAGCAGTCGCCGCGGGGTCATCGTGACCACCTCGACGTGCCGCACGTGCGATCGGTTCAGCGACGGATACTGCACGATCGCGACCTGGCGGGTGATCTGGGCGAGCAGCCGGACGGTCCGGCGGACGACGTCGTCCAGGTCGACCGCACCGGCCAGGAACGACGTGATCGCCCTCTTCTCCGCCGCGGTCAGGGTCTTGACCGTGCTGAGCTTGTCCACGAACAGCCGGTAGCCGGCGTCGGTCGGGATCCGGCCCGCGCTGGTGTGCGGCTGGGTGATGTACCCCTCCTCCTCCAGCGCGGCCATGTCGTTACGCACCGTCGCCGGCGAGACCCCGAGGTTGTGCCGGTCCACCAGCGTCTTGGAGCCGACCGGCTCGTGGGTCGCCACGTAGTCCTCGACGATGGCGCGGAGAACGTCCAGCTTGCGTTCGTCCAGCACGCGCACCACCCTCTCTCGGCGACCTTGGCACTCAGATGATTCGAGTGCCAGTCTACCGAGCCGTAGTAGCCGCCGGCGCCGGAATCCGGCGTGGGGCGGGTCTCAGGCGACTTCGGGAGACGCACCCAACGGTACGGCGGCCGGACGCTCGACCGTACTCGCGACGTCCACCGGCTGGTCCTGGGCGGCCGCTTCCAGCACGGACTCGAGCACGTCGAGCACGTGGTAGGCGAGTGCACCGTCGGCGCGGTGCGGTTCGCCGTTCCGGATGGCCCGGGCCATGTCCGCGACACCGACGCCCCGGCCGGCTCCGGCGTACCCGCCGGCCACCGGGAGTTCGGTCCAGTCACGATGCGTGGCGGTGGCGATCTCGACGGTGCCGTCGAAGCCGTTCGGGTCCGGCACCGAGAGGCTGCCCTCGGTCCCGTGCACCTCGATCCGCGGCAGCCGGGCGGCCCATACGTCGAACGACATCAGCAGCGTGGTCAATGCCCCGGACTCGTGCTCGAGTACGCCGGTGACGTGCGTCGGCACGACCACCGGGAAGGTCTCCCCGGCCCGCGGCCCGGTGTGGATCTTCCGCTGCTGCTGCGACTGCCCGGCGCGGGCGGTGACCCGCCGGACCGGACCGAGCAGGGTGACGAGGCTGGTGACGTAGTACGGGCCCATGTCGAGGACCGGCCCGCCGCCGGGCTGGTAGTAGAACTCCGGTGCCGGGTGCCACAGCTCGTGGCCGGGCGTGACGAAGGACGCGGTCGCGGCGGTCGGTACGCCGATGTCGCCGCGGTCGATCGCGACCCGGGCGGTCTGGGTGCCGGTGCCGAGCACGGTGTCCGGTGCGCAGCCGACGCGAAGGTTGTTGGCGGCGGAGTACTTCAGCAGCGGCTCGGCCTCGGCGCGGTCGACGGCCAGCGGCTTCTCGCCGTACACGTGCTTGCCGGCCTCCATCGCGGCCAGGTGCACGGACGCGTGCGCGGCCGGGATGGTCAGGTTGACCACGATGTCGACGTCGTCGGCGGCGTACAGGTCGCCGGACGACAGCGCACGGATGCCCGGGTTCCGGTCGGCGATCGCCTGCGCGCGAGCGACGTCGAGGTCGGCGACCGCGACCACCTCGACACCGGGCAGCTTGGCCAGGTGGTCGAGGTAGGTGCCGGAGATGACGCCGGTGCCGACGATGCCGACGCGGGTCACTTGCTCGCCCACAGCAGCCCCCGCTCGATGATCGTCCGGACCTCAGGTACCTCGAGGTCGTCCAGCTTGTGGCCAACGGTGCAGACGAAGACCCTGCCGGCACCCCAGGTCCGGGTCCAGACGGCGGGCATCACGGCGCCCTCGATCCACGGGTAGTCCGGGTGCGAGCTGAACGTCGTGGTCGCCAGCACGGTGTTCGTCGGGTCGTAGTGGACGTAGTACTGCTCGGTGTGGACGTCGAAGTGCGTGATCCCCTCGACGATCGGGTGCTCGGCGACGACGTCGACCCGGTAGTCGGTGAACCCGTGCGGATGCGAGATGAACTGGCCGCCGGTGACGAAGCTGTAGTCGGCGTTGTTCCGGAACGAGTCGCAGATGCCGCCGTGCCAGCCGGCGAACCCGGTGCCCTTGCGGATCGCGGCGTCCAGGCCCTTGAAGTGCTCGGGCTCGATCTGGCTCATGGTGACGCACTGCAGCACCAGGTCGGTGCCGTCCAGGTCTAGGTAGCTCTCGGTCGTGTCGGAGACGGTCACCTCGAAGCCGTTCTCTCGCAGGTACGGGATGAACAGGTCGGTCGCCTCGACCGGGGAGTGTCCTTCCCAACCGCCCCGGACCACCAGTGCACGTCGTGTCGTCACGCCGTCCGCCCTTCGAAAGTTTCGGTGTCGAGCTCGGAAAGATTGCGAACCGCCACCGGCACCCTAGGCCTCGCCCGAGCGGCCTTCAAGTGCGATTCCGTCCGTTGGATAAGGGTTCCCGGCAGTTACGGTCTTGGGTATGGGCTGGAAGTTCTGGAAGCGTGACAGCGAGCGGCCGCGGGACACCGTCACCCGGCCGCAGGACGTCGTACCGGCCGGCGCATTCGGGCTGACGATCGAGGACGTGTTCTCGATCACCGGGCGCGGGACGGTCGTCACCGGCCGGGTGACCGCGGGCACGGTCACGGTCGGCGACCAGGTGCTCATCACCCGGGCCGGTACGCCGGTGCTGCAGACCGAGGTGACCGGGATCGAGATGTTCCGCAAGCACGTCGACGTAGCCAACGCCGGCGAGAACGTCGGCCTGCTGCTCCGCGACGTCGATCGCGACCAGGTGGTCAGGGGCGACGTACTGAGCAAGTAGTGTCGTGGCCATGAACGAGCGGAGCGAGTTCATCCTCCAGCACAGTGCGCCTCGTGTCTCATCCGCGCCCGGAGCGAAGCGAGGACGTGGATGAGCAAATGGGTGGCGGTGGCGGATCGTTGCTGGGTCCGCCGGTACGACGAGTGGGACCTCAACGTCGGCCTGGTCGCCGGCACCGGCGGCGCCCTCCTGATCGACACCCGGGCCACGACCGAGCAGGCCGAGGAGCTCGCGACCCACATCCGCGAGGTCACCGACCAGCCGGTCCGCTGGGTGGTGAACACGCACGCCCACTTCGACCACGTCAACGGCAACAGCGTGTTCGGCCAGGCCGAGGTCTACGCCCAGGAGAACGCCGCGGCCGCGGCGAACCTGCCGGCGAGCACCTTCGCGGTCGCCAAGGTCGTCGATCTCGGCGACCGCCGGGCGGAGCTGCTCCATCTGGGCAACGCGCACACCGACGGCGACGTCGTGGTCGTCGTACCGGACGTGGAGGTGTTCTTCGTCGGCGACCTGATCGAGGAGTCCGCGCCTCCGTCGTACGGCGAGGACTCGTTCCCGCTCGAGTGGCCGGACACCGTCGACCGCGTGATCGGCATGCTGTCCGAGACCGCGAAGGTGGTCCCGGGCCACGGTGCGGTCGTGGACGCCGAGTTCGTCCGGGCCCAGGCCGGCGACCTCGGCACGGTCGCGAACACCATCTCCGGCCTGCACCACGGCGGCACGTCCCTGGCCGACGCGCTTCGGCACACCGACGACTGGCCGTGGCCGCTCGAGCACCTGCAGGACGCGATCAAACGCGGCTACGAGGCGCTCGGCACTCCCCGCAGACCCACGCTGCCCCTGCTCGGCCCCGGCTGACCCGGCCGGGCGGCGCCCGCCAGGCCATCGGTCATTGTCCGTTGACATCACGTCGCCCCAGAGCGCAACTTGTTCCCCAAGCGCACGTCCTGAACCGAATGGGGTGGTGGGACCGATGGCCATTGCTGAGCAGACCGTGCATCCCGACGGACGTGTCGAACTGACCGATCCGGACGCGGTGGCGAACAGCCCGTACGGCAACGCCGAACTCGCGCCGACCCGGCTGCCCGAGCGCAACTGGACGACGTACAACTACGCGGCCCTGTGGATGGGGATGGCACTGAACATCCCGAGCTATCTGCTCGCGGCCGGTCTGGTGCAGCTCGGCATGAACTGGCTGCAGGCGTTCCTTGTCATCACCGTCGGGAACCTCGTCGTGCTGGTGCCGATGCTGCTGAACAGTCACGCGGGAACGAAGTACGGCATCCCGTTCCCGGTGTTCGCGCGGGCGTTCTACGGCATCCGCGGTGCGAACCTCCCCGCCCTGCTGCGGGCGTTCATCGCCTGCGGGTGGTTCGGCATCCAGACCTGGGTCGGCGGCCAGGCCATCTACGTGATCGTCGGCAAGCTCGCCGGCGACGGCTGGACGAACGCGTCCGCGATCGGCGGCCACGCCTGGACGCTGTGGCTGAGCTTCACGTTCTTCTGGGTGCTCCAGATGCTGCTGATCTGGCGCGGGATCGAGGCGCTGCGGTCGTTCGAGAACTGGGCCGCTCCCCTGGTCCTGGTCGGATTCCTCGCGCTGATGGTGTGGATCGTGGCCGAGGCCGGCGGTCTCGGGCCGATCCTCGACCAGCCGTCACAGCTCGGCTGGGGCGCCGCCTTCTGGAAGCTCGCGGCGCCCTCCCTGATGGGCATGATCGCCTTCTGGGCCACGCTGTCGCTGAACATGCCGGACTTCACCCGGTTCGGCGGGAGTCAGAAGCAGCAGGCGATCGGGCAGGCGCTCGGTCTGCCGACGACAATGTCGCTGATCGCGATCTTGTCGATCATCACCACGTCCGGCACGATCGTCGTGTACGGCGAGGCGATCTGGGACCCGGTCGTCCTGGCGGCCCGGTTCGAGAACCCGGTCGTCGTGGTGATCGGCCTCGTGATCGCCATTCTCGCGACCATGACCACCAACGTCGCCGCGAACGTGGTCAGTCCGTCGTACGACTTCTCCAACGCCGTTCCGAAGCTGCTGACCTACCGTACCGCCGGTCTGGTCACCGGGGTGCTCGGCATCCTCATCCAGCCGTGGCGGCTGATCTCGGATCCGTCGATCTACATCTTCACCTGGCTCGGTTTCTACGGCGGACTGCTGGCGTCGGTGGCGGGCGTACTGATCGCGGGGTACTGGCTGGTCGAGCGGACCCACCTGTCCCTGGCCGACCTCTACCAGCCCGGCGGCCGGTACTGGTTCTCCGCCGGCTGGAACTGGCGGGGTGTGGTCGCGACGGTGGTCGGCTCGCTGCTCGCGGTCGGTGGCGCCTACTCGAACCCCGGTGCCGGCCCGTTCCCGGCGGACGGCCTGATCCCGTTCCTCAAGCCGCTCTACGACTACTCCTGGGCGGTCGGCCTGGTGGTCGGCTTCGTGACGTACCTCGTCCTGGCCAAGACGGCATCGGCGCGTCAGCGGAACACCGCGCACGCCGCTCCCATGTTCTAGCCCGGCGAACTCTCGGCGGCGCGGCGGAGAAGGTAGGTCCGTTCGACCTCGTTGTCGGTCAGGGCCGCGGCCGACAGGCACGCGGCCCGGGCCGCCGAAAGGTCACCGAGTGACTCGAGCAGGTGCGCGCGAACCGACTGCTCGCGGTGCCGGGTGAGCGCCTTCTCGGTGAACTTGTGGGTGCGTTCCAGTTCGTCGAGGAGCGCGAGACCGCGCCCCGGTCCGTAGGCCTTCGCGACGCCGACCACCCTGCCGAGGCAGATGGGTTCGGTCGGCAACAGCCGTTCGAGCCAGAGGTAGAGCGCGGCGATCTGGGGCCAGTCCGTCTCCGACGCGGTCCGCGCCTGGGCATGAACGGCGGCGATCGCCGCCTGCAACTGGTACGGGCCGACGTTCCCGGCCGGCCAGACGGACTCGATCAGCGCGGTGCCCTCGTCGATCAGTCCGCGGTCCCACCGGATTCGGTCCTGCTCGTCCAGCGGGACGAGTTCGCCGCCCGGCTCGGCCCGGGCCGCGCGCCGCGAGGCGTGAGCAGCATCAACGCGAGCAGCCCGGTGACCTCCGCGTCGTCGGACCGCAGGCGGTGCAGCATCCGGGTGAGCCGGATCGCTTCCTCGGTCAGCTTCACGCGTTCCAGCCGGTCGCCGCTGCTGGCGGTGTACCCCTCGTTGAAGACGAGGTACAGGATCGTCGTCACCGCCTCGATCCAGGCGGGCAGCTCCTCGGCACTCGGCGGCTCGAACCGGGCGCCGGCGGCTACGCGTCGAGCATGACCCGCCTCTGAACCCACCC
>NZ_SMKR01000081.1 GCF_004348725.1 Kribbella turkmenica | reverse complement strand
CCCGTACGCCGACCGCTCGAACGACGCCGTCCTGTCGGACGACCTCGACTGGATCGACCGCCCCGAGCCGAAGCGCCGCCTACTCGCCCGCCGTCAGGAACCCGCGTCCTGACCCGCCGCCATCGGCGTCGCAGGGTGACCTGTCAGCTGAGGAGTTCGTGGGCCAGCCAGGAGTCGGCCTGGAATCCCGGGGGAAGGGCGAAGACGGCGGAGCCGATGGTGGTGGTCCAATCGTTCAGGGCGTCGGCCGCGTCGAGGCGGGCGAGCAGCGGGAGGAACTGGCCGGCGACGTCGGCCTGGTGGCTGAGGAAGATCAGGCCGGACTCGCGGGTGGGGCCGTTGTCCTGCACGTAGTTGAGGCCCTTGCGGAAGATGCGGCGACCGTCGTTCACCGAGTGGTGCGAGAGCCGGGCGTGTGAATTCTCCGCGATCACCAGCCGGCCGTCGGCGTCGCGGGCTTGCAGGTCGAGTTCGTCGTGCTCGGCAGAGCCGGTCAGCGGTGCGCCGGTGGACAGTGTGCGGCCGACCGCGCGTTCCTGTTCGGACCGCGTCAGCTCGTCCCAGGCGTCCAGGTTCATCCGGATCCGTCGGACGACGAGCGTAGTCCCGCGGCGAAACCACTCGGGGCCGTCGGACGACCACACGGTGTGGTCGAAGTCCGGTGTGCCGACGGCCGGGTTGCCGGTGCCGTCGACCTGGCCGAAGAGATTGCGTCCGGTGACCGGCCGTCCGTCGGCGCCGGTGCTGTTCCAGAAGCCGGTCTGCCGCCACAGCGGGGTCGCGAACGGCTTCGCGTCCGCCACCAGTCGCCGTACGGCGTGCACCACGCTCACGGCGTCGTCCGCGCCGACCATCACCAGCAGATCGCCGCCGGACCACGCGGGCTCGAGCCGGTCGTGTCTCATCACCGGCAGGTCGTCGAGGCCTGGCGGCTTGTGCCCGGTCAGCTCGAACACCCGGGGACCGAGCCCCACCGTCGTCGTCAGCGCGACGTTCGCCACCGCCAGCTCCGGCGTGCTGTCCCCAGGCGCCGGCCGTCCGTCGGCGAGGGCGACGATGTCGTCGCTCCACAACCGCATCAGCCGTCCGAGTGCGGCCTTGTCCGTCTCCGGCAGCAGGTTCAACGCCACCAACTCGGCGTGCTCGGGCGTCGGCCCCGCGATCGCGGGCTGGTGCTCGCCGTACGGACTGATCGCCCGGACCGGCGGCTGCTGCGGCGCCTCGTTGTCCACAGCAACGATGGCACCACCGGCAGCCGCCCCCACCGCAGCCGCACCGGCAACCCCGAAGAGCTGCCGTCGCGACGGCCTACCGGTCACTTGGCGGCTGGAGTTTCACTCGGGTGGTAGTGCTCTTCCTCCTCGGTGAAAACCTTCACCGGGACGGTCAGGTCGCGGCTGGTGCCGTCCGAGAACTCGAGGGTGAGCGGGACCTCGTCACCCGGCTTCAGCGGCTGCTCGAGACCCATCAGCATGACGTGGTCGCCGCCGGGGGACAGGTGGGTGTGGGAGGCGGCCGGAACGTTGACGCCGCCCGGCTTCTCCCGCATCACCATCGTGCCGTCCTTCATCGCCATCTCGTGCAGCTGCACCATCCCGGCCAGCGGAGAGGTTGCCGACGTCAACCGGATGTCCGCGTCGCCCGGATTGGTCAGCGACATGAACGCCGCCGTCATCGTGGTGTCCTTGGCGCCGACGGTCGCCCGCACCCACGCGTCCTCGATCAGGATTGACGGCGTACTCGCGGCCGCCTGAGTGGTCGCGGGGCCGGCGGAATCCGAGGATCCGCAGGAGGACAGCAGCACGGGGAGGGCGACCGCGAGCGCGGCCGTCAGCAACGTCAGCTTCACGGACAGGCCAACGTCCCCGACGTCGGGTGAGTTCCGCCGACAGGCCGTCCCGGCCGTGTCCCGGATCACCCCGGGGATCTCGCGGTCACTCGGCCGGATCGGCCTCCTCGTCGGGCTGGACGAAGTCCGGGTCACCGCCTTCGTCGCCGGACCGTGCGCCCGCCTGCGCGAGGTGGGACACCGACTCCAGTTCGGCGAGCACCGTCCGGTGCTGGTCGACGCACAGGACGACCAGGTCACCACGGTTGGAACGGGCGAGGGCATGCCGGATCGCGGTCAGCTCGTCCAGCACGATGTCCACCTGGCGGCAGCGGGCGCTGTTCTCCATCGCGGCCCGTACGCCGGCCTCGACCAGCGCGGCCGACTCACCGCGCTTGCGGCCGCGCAGCCGGGCGTCCTCGCGGACGACGACCACGTCGAAGTGCTTGGCCGCGACCTCGCCGAGCTCACGGATGTCGTCGTCGCGCCGGTCGCCCGCGGTCGCGACCACTCCGATCCGCGACGGCCGCCCGAGCTCCGAGGACGCGTGCAGGCTCTCGCCGAGCCGGTCGACGAAGTCGCCGAGCATCCGCATCGCCGGCGCGTTGTGGCAGTAGTCGACGATCACGGTCCGGCCGTCGACGTCGATCTCGTTCAGCCGGCCGGGGGACAGGTAGTACGACGTGTTGAACGTCCGCAGCCCCTGTCGGATGTCGTGCAGCGGTGCCCCCGCGGCGAACGCGGCCGCGGCGGCCGCCATCGCGTTCTGCACGTTCATCATCGCCCGCCCGCCGAACGTTGCCGGCAGCAAGTGCGTCCAGGCGAGCTGCATCGACCGGCGGCCGTGCTTCACCACGATCATGTCGCCCAGCTCCGACCGCTCCAGCACGACGGCCCGGCCACCGCGCCGGCAGTGGCCCTCGATGTAGTCACGGACCTCGCTGCCCGGCTCGGCCATGCTGAACCACACCACCTGGCCGGAGCACTTGCGCCGCATCTTGCGCACCAGCGGGTCGTCCGCGTTCAGTACGGCGTACCCGGTCCGCGGCACGGCCTCGACGAGCACCGCCTTCACGTCGGCCAGCTGCTCGAGCGTGTCCACCCCGCGCAGGCCGAGGTGGTCGGGCTGGATGTTCAAGACCACGGCCACGTCGTTGCGTTCGTAGCCGAGTCCCTCGCGCAGGATCCCGCCGCGGGCGACCTCGAACACGGCGAAGTCGACCCGCGGGTTCTGCAGCACCATCCGTGCCGACTTCGGGCCGGACGCGTCGGCGCGGATCACCAGCCGCTCGTCGATCACGATGCCGTCGGTCGACGTCATCCCGACCTTGCGGCCCATCCCCTTGAAGACGTGGCTGATCATCCGCGACGTGGTGGTCTTGCCGTTCGTCCCGGTCACCGCGACGATCGGGATCCGGCTGGTCGCACCCGGCGGGAACAGCATGTCGACGACCGGCTTGGCGATGTACTGCGGCTCGCCGACCGTCGGGTTGGTGTGCATCCGGAACCCCGGTGCCGCGTTCACCTCGCAGATCGCGCCGCCGGTCTCGCGCACCGGCTGGGTGATGTCCGGGCAGATGAAGTCGATGCCGGCGATGTCCAGCCCGATCATCCGGGCCGCCTCCTCGGCGATCTCGACGTTCTCCGGGTGCGCCTCGAAGGTGCGGTCGATCGAGATGCCGCCGGTGGACATGTTCCCGGTCAGCGTCAGCTTGACCATGGTGTCCTCGGGCGGGACGTCGTCCAGCTCGAAGCCCTGGCCGCGGAGCAGCTCCCGGGCCGCGTTGTTGATCGTGATCCGGGTCAGGATCTTCTCGTGCCCGACGCCGCGGCGCGGGTCGGCGTTGGTGATCTCGACCAGCTCGGCGACCGTGTGCACGCCGTCGCCGACCACGTGCGCCGGCACCCGCTCGGCGATCGCCTCCATCCGGCCGTTGATGATCAGGCAGCGGTAGTCCTTGCCGGTGACGAAGTTCTCCACGATCACCCAGCCGCGCCGGGATTGCTCGGCCGCGACCGGGAAGGCCTTTCGGACCGCGTCCGCGTCCTGCAGGTTCAGGCAGACACCGCGCCCGTGGTTGCCGTCGAGCGGCTTGCAGACGACCGGATACCCGATCTTGCCGGCGACGGTCACCGCCTCCTCGACCGTGCGGACCGACTCCGACCGCGGCACCGGCAGGCCGGCCGACGCGAGCAGCCGCGTGGTCAGGTCCTTGTCGCTGGCGATGTCGACCGCGATCGACCCGGTCTCCGACGTCATCGTCGCCCGGATCCGCTTCGCGTGCACGCCCTGGCCGAGCTGGACCAGGCTGGCCTTGTTCAGCCGGATCCACGGGATGTCGCGGGACACGGCCTCGTCCACGATCGCCTGGGTCGACGGGCCGAACGCGGCCCGCTCGGCCTGCTTGATGTACTTCTCCAGCTCGGTGGTGAAGTCGAACTCCGGGTCCGGCTGCACCAGGTGGTTGACGAACCGGACGGCGAGCTCACCGGCGGACAGCCCGACGAACTCGTCGGCATACGAGTAGGTGATGTTGTAGCGGCCCGGGATGCCCTTGACCTGGCGGGTCTTGCCGCGCCGCATGTCGTGGCCGGCCTCCTGCTGGAGCTGCAGCGCGACGTGCTCGGCGATGTGGCCGAGCCAGGTGCCCTCGTGCAGCCGCTCGATGAAGCCGCCCCTGCGGCCGCGCGAGCAGTGGTGCTGGTCCAGCCTGGGCAGGAGCTCGAGCAGTTGCTCGGAGAAGCCGGGGATGGCGTTGGACGGGAAGTTCTCCAGCGAACCGAGGTCGACGACCAGGTGGATGGCCGGCTCGTAGCTCCACACGTTCGGCCCGCGGTAGACGCGGGTCTCGATGATCTTCAGGTCCGGGCTGGGGATGCCCTGCGTGGGGGCGTTGTCGGTCATTCAGTCCCACTGTCTGATTGCGTTGCGGGCAGGTCGGGGGTGGCGAGTTCGGCGCCGGCCGTGATCGGCTCGGTCGCCTCCGGTCTGGACTCCCCGGCGGCCGCGGGTCTCTTCGCCGTGCGGCGACCCGCACGCCGCTTGCGGTCCGCGTAGTACCTGGGTGACACCCCCTCGGCGGCGATCTCCTTGGCCAGCTTCCGCAGGTCGGCCTCGGCGGCCTCCATCTCGGCGATCTCCTCGGCCGGTGGCTGCGGTCCGTACGACAGCAGCACCCGCGCCTGCAGGTCGAACGTCGCCGTCGCGGGCAACACGTGCAGGACGACGCCTGACGCGAGGATCGGCTCGGAACGTTTGGTGGAGTGGGCGTTGGACGTGATCCGGCTGCCGTCGAAGATCGTCACCGCGCCGCGGCCGACGACCTCGAGGTGGGTGCCGCGGACGACGGCCGCGGTGTCCTCGTCGATGCCGATCCCGAGCAGCCCTGGGGACTGGGCGACCAGCGACAGCAGCCGGCCGTACCGGTTCCGCTGGGCGAAGTGCTGGTCGACGATCGCGCCCTGAACCAGGCCGAGGCCGCCGGCGAGTTGACTCATCCGCTGCCGCGGGGTCGCGCCCGACCGGCCGAACGCGATCATGTGCTCGGCCAGGATGCTGGCCCCGGCCGACGTACCTCCGACCGCCGCACCGCGCGTGTGCGCCGCGGTGATCGCGCGGCCGAACGCCGTACCGGTGACGACACCGGCCAGCTTCAGCTGGTTGCCGCCGGTCATGAAGATCCCGGTGGCGTCGTCCAACGGCTCGAGGAACGCCGGGTCGTCGGCGTCCTCCCGGGTCTCCGGCCGGACGCCGACGACGCTCTCGGCTCCGAGGGCGGCGAACAGCGCGTGGTAGACGTCGACGATGTCCGGCCCGAGCGCGGACGCGGTCGGCACGACCACGATCCGCGCCCTCGGCCCGCCGGCGGCCTCGACGAACTCCTGCAGCACCGTGCGCTTCTTCAGCTTGTCCTCGGCGCCGCCGATGGCGAACAGGGCCCCCGGCCCGCTGCTCACCCCACCCTGCTGTTCAGACATAGCCGAAGGATAGGTGGTCAGCCCCTCCCGGGCCGCAATCCGGTCAGCGGGCGAAGGTGAACCAGTTGACGTTGACGAAGTCGGCGGGCTGGCCGCTGGTGAAGGTGAGGTAGACGTCGTGGACGCCGGTGACACCGGAGATGTTGGCCGGAACCGATCGCCAGGACTGCCAGCCGCCGGTGTTGGCGATGGCGAAGCTGCCGATCGGGGCGTTCGAGCGGCTGTCCAGGCGAACTTCGACCAGACCGCTGACACCGCCCGCGGCACCGGACGCGACCCGGCCGACGAACTGCGTCGCGGCCGTGCTGCCGAAGTCGAGGCCGCGGTAGAGCGCCCAGTCGCCGTTGCCGATCTGCATCAGGTTCTGACCGCCGCCGGTGTCGCTGGTGGTCTCGACGCCGATCGTGGCCCGCTGGGTCGACGTCTCGGCCTCGATGGTGCTGTAGGCGCTGCCGCCACCGGGAGGCGGTGTCGTCGGAGGAGTGGTGCCGCCGCCCTTCGCGGTGACCGCGACGTAATCGACGATCATCGGGTGCCCAGGAACGGTCTCGGGTCGCGGCGTCGGCCCGTTCAGCGCGTCCGGGAAGGCGCCGCCGATGGCGACGTTCAGCAGGATGAAGTAGCCGGCGTGCGAGGTCATGTTCGTCCACGTGTCGGCCGGCAGTTGGCCCTGGCTGACCGAGTGGTACTGCTGCCCGTCGACGTACCAGCGCAACTGGTTCGGCGAGATGCTGGTGTCCCACTCGAACCGGTAGGTGTGGAAGGCGGACTGACAGGACGCGCCCGGGCAGACGCGACTGGCGCCGAGGCCGCTGGTCTCGTTGCAGGGGCCGCCGGGGTTCACCCCGCAGTGCAGCACACCCCAGACCGAGTTGATCCCGTTGACGTTCTCCATGATGTCGAACTCGCCGATGCCCGGCCAGTTCCAGTAGTTCCCCCGGTACGGCGCGCCCAGCGCCCAGAACGCCGGCCAGTAGCCGAGGGCCGCGGTGCCGGTGACGTTCGGCATCTGGAGCCGGCTCTCGATCGCGAGCACCCCGCCGCTCGGCGGCTTGAAGTCGGCCCGCTGGGTCTCGATCCGGGCCGACGTCCAGTTGCCGGCCGCGTCCCGGCGGGGGGTGATCCGGAGATTGCCGGTGCCGTCGAGGGCGAGGTTGTTCGTGCTGCTGGTGTAGTTCTGGATCTCGCCCGTACCCCAGTTGCCGGGGCCGCCGGGGTAGCCGTGACCGGTGTCGATGATCCAGTTGGCGCTCGACGGCAGCGTGCCGCCGGGGCCGTCGAAGTCGTCACTCCAGACGGCCGTCCAGCCGTCACCGGGTGGCGGGACGCTTGCCTGGGCGGCGTCCGAACGGGCGCCGCCGACGGCGCCGGCCACGGCACCGGTGACCAGGAGTGGGGCGAGCAATGCGGCGATCATGGGGCGGAAACGCATAGCGACCTCCAGGGGTTGGTGAGGTCAATGTGAGCGCTCTCATAGCGAAGTGTCAACACTTCGTCACGGTCCGGTCCGGCTCAGCCTCTCGAGCGGTACACCGTCGTACTGTGGCGGACGCGCATGCCGAGGCGCTCGTACATCCCGAGCGCACCGGTGCCGGAACGGGTCCACAAGATGCAGTCTCGACGGCCCAGCCGATGAACTCCGCGCACGCCTGGTCGAGCATCGCCCGGGCGATGCCATGGCCGCGCCGACCAACTCGTCCCCGGCGAACGCCAGCACGGACGCGCCAAGCCGCAAGGTCGACCGTTCCACGCTCGCCCGGGCCCACTCGTCGTACGACTTGCGCCGCGGCTGTGCCACTCGGTCTCGGCGGCCGCCGTCAGCCGGCGGATCGGTGCGGCATCGTCCTGTGCCGCGGGGCGGGACCGTGCGGAAGCATGGGGCGATCATCGCTCACCCCAGGGAGCACACCCGTCAGGCCGGGTTGTCCGCGTCGGCGGCTTCCACTTCCTCGCGGCTGATGCCGAGCAGGTAGAGGATGGTGTCCAGGTACGGGACGCTCAGGTGGGTGTCGGCCGCCTCGCGGACGACCGGCTTGGCGTTGAACGCCACCCCGAGACCGGCGGCCGCGAGCATGTCCAGGTCGTTGGCGCCGTCGCCGATCGCGACCGTCTGCGACAGCGGCGTACCGGACTTCTCGGCGAACCGGCGCAGCGCGACCGCCTTGCCGGCCCGGTCGACGATGTCGCCGACCACGCGGCCGGTCAGCCTGCCGTCGACGATCTCCAGCTGGTTCGCCGCGGCGTAGTCGATGCCGAGGTCCGCGGCCAGCTTGTCGGTGATCTGGCTGAAGCCGCCGCTGACGATCGCGAACTGGTACCCGAGCCGCTTCAGCGTCCGTACCAGCGTGCGCGCGCCGGGCGCCAGCTGGATCGCCCGGTACACCTCGTCGAGCGCGGACTCGGGCAGCCCTTCGAGCTGGGCGACCCGGTGGTGCAGGGACTCGGCGAACTCCAGCTCCCCGCGCATCGCCTGTTCGGTGACCGCGGCAACCTCCTCGAGCCGGCCGGCGTGCCCGGCCAGCATCTCGATCACCTCGCCCTGGATCAGCGTGGAGTCGACGTCCATCACGATCAGCCGCTTGGCCCGCCGGTACAGCCCGCCCGCCTGCACCGCGACGTCGAGCCGCTGCCGGACGCCCTCCAGCGCGAGCACCGTCCGCAGCGCCTCCGGATCGGCACCGGAGACGGCGATCTCCATCGCGGTCACCGGGTAGCGGGCCATCCGGCTGATCCGGTCGATGTTCGCGCCGGTGTCGGCGATCCGGCCGGCGATCGCGGCCAGTCCGGCGGCCGGCAGCGGGTGCCCGATCACCGTCACCTGGCTGCGGCCCTTGCGCCGGGGCTCGTTGTCGCCGATGCCCTTCTTCACCGAGATGTCCACGTCGAGGACGGTCTCGAGCGCCTTCAGCTCCTCCTTCAGCGTCTTGTGGTCGCGCGGCGCGGAGACGAGCACCCCGAGGACCAGGCGGCCCCGGAGGACGACCTGCTCGGCGTCGATCACCTCGAGTCCGCGGGTGGCCAGCGTCGAGAGCACAGCGGAGGTCAGGCCCGGGCGGTCGGTTCCGGTCAGCGTGACCAGCAGCGTCGGGCGATCGGGCGAGGGCGTCTCGAGCTCAGCCTGTCCTGTCATGGCAGCACGAACGCTACCCAAGTCACCGCAGCGACGGCCGTCCGGTCCACATCGCAGGCGTGAACGGACGGCGATCTCGGGTACCCGCCGGGCGGCGACAGGCGCCGGGGTCAGCCGGGCACGGGTGGTGCGCAGGCGGCGACCAGGGCGCGTCGGGCCGCGGCCGCGAGGTCGAGCAGTGTCCGCCGCCGGGCGTCGGCCTCGGCACCGGTGACCGCGGCACCGTCGTCCTCGAGCGCCGCGTCGGCGATCGCCAGGCACCGCCGGGCGGTCGCCGCGGCCTTGACCGCCCGCGGTTGGTAGCCGGGGGCAAGGTCGTCGTTGCGGCCGCTGCCGATCTTGCGGATGTCGATCAGCGCGTCCGCGATCTCCGGCTTCCACCGCGCGACGTCCAGCGCCGCCAGCGACTCGGCCGCGTCGATCAACGCCATCCGCAGGCCGCGGTCGGCCTCGCCGAAGTCGGCCGGCATCGGGCTGGTGGCCGTCAGCGCGGTCCACTGCACGGCCGGACCGACGTACGCCGGAACGAGGCCGATGCCGGCGCCCGTCAGGACGACCGCCTCGCCGGACTCCAGCGCGGCCTCGTTGAAGGTCGGCGGGCCGGCCAGGCCGATCGGGTCGCCGGGGATCGGCAGCGCCAGGTGCGCCTGCGTCGTCCCGGTCGCGCGCAGCAGGTTGAGCGCCACCGGCAGCGTGGCCGGCTCCGGATGCGCGGTCAGCCCGGCGACGTGGTGCCCGACGTCGTCGCCGAGGATCTGGTGGGCAGCCGTGTCCGGATCGCAGGCACCGGTCAGCATCGCGTTGCTCCAGACGGTGAACCGAACCGAGGCGGAGGTCGTCAGCACGCCCGCCAGTCTCCCACCACGCGGCAGGCCGGACGACATCAGCAGGCCGCGCGCGGATGTGCGGGGGCGACCCCGTAGGTTTTGGGCATGACTGCAGTGGTGGAGCTGGCCGGGGTGTCGATCGTTCGTGGTGAGGCGCGGCTGCTCGACGGGATCGACTGGACCGTCGACGAGGCCGACCGCTGGGTGGTGATCGGCCCGAACGGCGCCGGCAAGACGACGCTGCTGCAGATCCTCGCGGCCCAGATCCACCCGACCGCCGGCGTGGCCGGCCTGCTCGGTGAGGTGCTCGGCGCGGTCGACGTGTTCGAGCTGCGGCCGCGGATCGGACTCACCAGCGCCGCTCTGGCCGATCGCCTGCCCCGCGGCGAACGGGTCGCGGACGTCGTCGTCTCGGCGTCGTACGCGGTTCTCGGACGGTGGCGGGAGGAGTACGACGACCTGGACCACCAGCGGGCCGGGGAGTTGCTGACCGAGCTCGGCATCGGCCACCTCGGCGACCGGACGTTCGGCACGCTGTCCGAGGGAGAGCGCAAGCGGGTGCAGATCGCCCGCGCGCTGATGACCGATCCCGAGCTGATGCTGATGGACGAGCCCGCGGCCGGCCTCGACCTGACCGGCCGGGAGCAGCTGGTCCGGTCGCTCAGCTCGATCGCGACCGCGGTCGGCGCGCCGGCGATGGTCCTCGTCACCCACCACGTCGAGGAGATCCCGCCCGGCTTCAACCACGCCCTGCTGCTGAAGCAGGGCCGGATCGTCGCCGCCGGCCCGATGGACGAGGCCCTCACCTCCGAGACCCTCAGCGAAACCTTCGAGCTGGCCCTGTCCCTCAAGCAGGAGGACAACCGCTACACCGCCCGAGCCCTCTGACGTCCTACTTCTGATGGGTGAGCCCACCAGAGGGTGGGTTGACCACCCGAATTCCCGGATGCCAACCCACACTCTGGTGGGCCGACCCACGAGGGTGTGGGCGGATCCGGCGGGAGTCTTGGTACGTCGATAGGTTGTCGGAACCGCGGGTGTCGTGTCTGGAGCCCTCAACCTGGATAGGCTTGGCAGATGATGGATTGGCTGCGGGACAACATCTGGGCGGCATGGCTGACAGTGGCCGCCGTCCTCGGTCTGGCCGAACTGGCTTCGCTCGACTTCACCTTGTTGATGCTGGCGGCCGGCGCGCTCACCGCCGCCGGGATCGCGGTCGTCTTCCCGGGGCTGCTCTGGCTGCAGATCGTCGTCGGGCTGATTACGGCCGCGGCCATGCTGGTGGCCATCCGTCCGTTGCTGGCGCGCAAGTTCCATCACTCCGGCGAGCTGAAGACCGGCTCGGCGCACGTCATCGGCCGGACCGGCACCGTGGTCAAGGAGATCCACCCGGACGGCGGCGGCTCGATCCGGCTTGGCACCGACCTCTGGACGGCCCGCCCGTTCGACGAGGTGTCCACGATCGCGCCGGGGACGCGGGTGGAGATCATGTCGGTCGACGGCGCCACCGCCGTCGTCTACCCGGTCGGCGACTCACTCCATCAACTGCCCGACCCGCAACCGACCCGCCAGGATCCGAACCCGACCGACCCGCCACAGAGCTGAGCGGCGTCATCCCGGTTGAGTGACCGGGGGAGCGCAGTACTGTCGGAAGCAGGGACGACAGAAGTCCCTGCACGATCAGGCAGCCGACGCGCCGTGGAACCGGCACGCCGAGTGGACCGTCGATAGGAAAGACTGTCCGTCCTGAGGGTTCTGTCGAGTGGAGGGTCCAGTGACCGCGTTCCTCGTAGTACTGGCAGTGGTCGCCTTGCTGGTGATCGTCACGTTGGTCAAGTCGGTGCGGGTGGTGCAGCAGCAGACCGTCGGGATCGTCGAACGGTTCGGCAAGTTCAAGACCGGGTTGCAGCCGGGCCTGAATCTGCTGACCCCGTTCGTCGACAAGGTCCGCTACACCATCGACATGCGCGAGCAGGTGGTCGCGTTCCCGCCGCAGGGCGTCATCACCGAGGACAACCTGATGGTGTCGATCGACTCCGTCATCTACTTCCAGGTGAACGACCCGGTCCGGGCGACGTACGAGATCTCCAACTACATCCAGGCGATCGAGCAGCTGACCATGACGACGCTGCGCAACATCATCGGTGGCATGGACCTGGAGCAGACGCTGACGTCGCGCGAGGAGATCAACGAGAAGCTCCGGTACGTGCTGGACGAGGCGACCGGCAAGTGGGGCATCCGGGTCAACCGGGTCGAGCTCCGCTCGATCGACCCGCCGCCGTCGATCCAGGACTCGATGGAGAAGCAGATGCGCGCCGACCGCGACAAGCGCGCGGCGATCCTGACCGCCGAGGGCATGCGGCAGTCCGCGGTGCTCTCGGCCGAAGGCCAGAAGCAGTCCGCGATCCTCACCGCCCAGGGTGACAGGGAGTCCCGGATCCTGCGGGCGCAGGCCGAGCGGGAGGCCCGGATCCTCAAGGCGCAGGGTGAGGCCCAGGCCATCACCACCGTCTTCAACGCGATCCACGCCGGCAAGCCGGACCAGGGCCTGCTCGCCTACCAGTACCTGCAGATGCTGCCGTCGATCGCCCAGGGCGACGCGAACAAGCTGTGGATCGTGCCGAGCGAGATCGGCGACGCGCTCAAGGGTCTCGGCAGCGCGGTCGGCCAGGTCGCCGGCATTCCGCAGAAGGCCGAGGGGTCGTGGGAGGCGCCGGAGCTCGCCAACGGTGAGGTCCCGGCGATCGACAGCGGTTCGGAAGCGACGCCGGACGCGGCCGTGGCCGAGGCCGACAACGCGGTCGCCGAGGCGATCGCGGCCGCGCAGAACGCGGCGGTCAGCGCCCGCGGCCAGCAGCAGACGCCGCCCTCGGTCGGCCAGAACCCGGTCGGCCAGAAGCCGGCCGGTCAGGACCAGGCCGGTCAGGACCCGGCCGGTCAGAAGCCGGCCGGCCAGACTCCGGAGCCGCCATCGCCCGAGCCGCCGCTCGAGCGCTGAGCAGCCGAAGCAGAGCAGTCGAAGCCGCCCCGGGTCGCCGGGGCGGCTTGCTGTTGTGACACCACCGAAACCTGCCTGCTCAACGGCCGGACCGATGAGCGGATCCGCCGGTCAGGTGCGTAAAGTCTGGCAGCGATGACATGGTTCGAGGCGCTGTTCGTCCTGGTGGCAGGGGTTGGCGCGGGCACGATCAACGCCGTGGTGGGGTCGGGCACGTTGCTGACCTTCCCCGCCCTGCTCGCCGTCGGCATTCCGCCGGTGCTGGCGAACGTGAGCAACAGTGTCGGTCTGGCCCCCGGTACGGCGGCCGGAGCGATCGGCTACCGGCGTGAGCTCGAGGGCCAGCGCGGCCGGATGATCCGGCTGATCCCGGCCTCGCTGATCGGCGGTGTCGTCGGCGCCGTGCTGCTGCTGACATTGCCCGACTCCGCGTTCCACGCCGTCGTCCCGGTGCTGATCCTGCTCGGGTGCCTGCTGGTCGCACTGCAGCCGTGGCTGAAGAATTGGATCAGCGTCCCCTCGCACACCCACCGCGGCGCCTGGTGGGTGATCCCGGCGGTTTTTGCCACCGGCATCTACGGCGGGTACTTCGGCGCCGCGCAAGGCGTGCTGCTGATGGCCATCCTCGGTCTCGGCCTGGACCCGGACCTGCAGCGGATGAACGGCCTGAAGAACGTGCTCGCGACCTTCGTGAACACGGTCGCGGCGGTGCTGTTCATCATCGTCGCCGACGTCGACTGGCTGGCCGCCGGCCTGATCGCGGTCGGGTCGACCGTCGGCGGCTTCCTCGGCGCGCGCTACGGCCGGCGGCTCCCGCCGGTCGCGCTGCGCGCGCTGATCGTCTGCATCGGCGTCGTCGCCATCGTCACGATGGTGTTCTGACCCGCAGCCCGGCCAGCAGCAGGTCCAGGCCGTAGTCGAACTGCTCGTCGCCGCCGGTCGTCCTGGCCAGCTCGGGCGCCAGCTCGACGACCGTCGGGAACTCCCGCGCGGACAGCGACTCCATCGTCGTCCGCAGCCGCCGCCAGGCCTCCGGATCCCGGCGCTCGGCGGCCATCTGGATCTCCCAGGACGTTGCTCCGAGCACGTAGGTGAACAGGGTGGTGTGCGTCCGCGCCGCGACCTCCGGCTCGAACCCCGCGTTCCGCAGGACACCGAGCAGCCCCTCGGCGACCCGGGCGGTCTCGTGGCCGCTCAACGGGCGGCCGGCCAGTAGTTGCGCGAGGCAAGGATGTTGGAGCATCAGCAGCCGCAGGCCCCGGCAGACCGAGCGCACCTGGTCGGGCCAGGCCGCGTCCTCCGGTACGGCGGGCAGCAGAGCCATCAGGTGGTCGCGGACAGCGTCGTACAGGTCGTTCTTGTTGCGGAAGTAGGTGTAGAGCGCCATCGGGCCGACGCCGAGCTCCGCGGCCACGCCGCGCAGGCTGAAGCCGTCGGTGCCCTTGCACTCCATCAAATCCAGTGCGGTCCGCACGATCAGCTCGGAGCTGAGCGTGTTGCGCGGTGTCCTCGCCATGTGACGCACCTCCCGTCGATCTCCGATAACGTACAGTGTATAGTACGGTGTATGCGAGCCATTCAGATCACCGAGTTCGGCGGGCCCGAGGTGCTCGAGGTCAGCGACGTCCCGGAGCCGGCCGCCGCTGACGGGCAGGTCCTGATCACCGTCGATCGCGCGGGCATCAACTACGCGGACACGCACCAGGTGGAGAACTCGTACCTCTCCCGGACCGTGCTGCCGTTGATCCCGGGCGGCGAGGTCGTCGGCCGGACCGGTGACGGCCGCCGGGTCGTCGCGCTGGTCGGGTCCGGCGGCTATGCCGAGAGGGCGGTCGCGCACGCGCCGTACGTCTGGGAGGTTCCGGAAGGCGTGAGCGACGGGCAGGCGCTTGCGCTGGTGCTCCAGGGCACGACGGCGTGGCACCTGCTGCGGACGTCGACGCATCTGCGGTCCGGTGAATCAGTGCTCGTGCACGCCGGCGCCGGTGGCGTCGGGTCCCTCGCCGTTCAGCTCGCCAAGCTGTGGGGCGCCGGCCGCGTGATCGCCGCCGCGTCCACCGACGAGAAGCGCAAACAGGTGCTCGAGCTCGGCGCCGACGCCGCCGTCGACGGTACGCCGGACGGCCTCAAGGACCGCATCCTCGAGGCGAACGCCGGCAAGCCGGTCGACATCGTGCTGGAGATGGTCGGCGGGCCGGCGTTCGACGAGTCGTTCGCGGCGCTCGCCCGGTTCGGCCGCCTCGTCACCTTCGGTGCCGCGTCCCGGCAGGCGGCCGCGCCGATCGACGCGAGCCGGCTGATGAAGGGCTCGAAGACCATCGCCGGATTCTGGCTGGCCGACTGCTTCCGCGAGCCCGCGCTGCTCGGTGACCCGCTGGCCGAGCTGTTCGACCTGACCGCGAACGGCACGTTGCGCCCGATCGTCGGCGGCGAGTACCCGCTGTCCGAGGCGGCCACCGCACACGCAGACCTCCGGGCTCGCCGCACCGTCGGCAAGCTCGTGCTCGACCCCACCCGCTGACTCCCCGGAGATCCCTGTGACCATCGCAGTAGAGAAGGTTCTGTACACCGCCAAGGCCACCGCCCAGGGCGGTCGTGACGGCAAGGTCGCCAGCAACGACGGCAAGCTCGACGTGGTCGTCGCGCCGCCGGTCGAGATGGGTGGCGACGGTAAGGGCACCAACCCGGAGCAGCTGTTCGCGGCCGGGTACGCGGCCTGTTTCCACAGCGCGCTCACAGTGATCGCGCGCCGGTCCCGCCAGGACGCCGAGGGATCGACCGTGACGGCCGAGGTCGGCATCGGCCCGATCAACGGCGGTGCCGGCTACGGGCTGGAGGTCGTGCTCGAGGTCAGCCTGCCGGGTACCGACCGGGGCGCCGCCGAGGAGCTGGTCGCCAGGGCGCACGAGGTCTGCCCGTACTCCAACGCCACCCGCGGCAACCTGAAGGTCGACCTCCGGGTCGTCTGAGCGTCGCACCTGAGCCCCTGGGATCCTGACGGTCCCGGGGGCTCAGTCCATTCTGGCCAGTGCACCCTTCAGCAAGTTCTCGGTCTGCGACACCGGCGCCGCCGCGATGGTGAGCGCCTCCATGATGGCGACGTACTCGTCGACCTCGTCGAGCTTGTCGAGGTAGAGCGCGCTGGCGGCGTGCTCGATGTACACGATGTCCGGCAGGTCGCCGTCGGGGAACCGCAACAGGCTGAACGCACCGCCCGCGCCCGGGTAGCCGACGCTGCTGAACGGCATCACCTGCAGGGTGATGTTCGGCTGCTGGGCCCACTTCATCAGGTGCTCGATCTGGGCCCGCATGATCTCCTCGCCGCCGACCGGGCGGCGCAGCACGGACTCGTCGATGACCACCCAGAGGCGGGCCGGGTTCGCCCGGGTGAGGATCTGCTGCCGGGCCACCCGCAGCGCGACGCGCTGCTCGATCTCGTCGTTCGGCAGGTACGCCCGGCCCATCTGGACGACCGCGCGGGCGTACTCCTCGGTCTGCAGCAGGCCCGGAACGAACATCACCTCGTAGGTCCGGATCAGCGTCGCCGCGACCTCCAGGCCGACGTAGTTGGTGAACCAGGTCGGCATCACGTCGCCGTACCGCGACCACCAGCCGGGGTTGTTCGCCGCCCGGGCGAGCTCCATCAGCCGGAAGCGCTCCTGCTCGTCCGTCATCCCGTAGAGCTCGAGCAGGTCGCTGACGTCGCGTTCCTTGAACCCGACCCGGCCGAGCTCCATCCGGCTGACCTTGGACTCGGAGGCGCGGATCTGCCAGCCGGCGTCGGCGCGGCTGATCCCGGCCTGCTCCCGCATCCGCCGCAGCTGTCCGCCGAGCATGATCCGGAGAGCGGTCGGTCCGCCGTCTCCACCCGCCACCGTCAAATCCTCACCCACGTCCTCTCTCTGCCCGGGGTAGACAGGGGCAGCCCGTGCCCGTCCCCACACCCATTTCAGCCCGCGATGCTACCGCCTGTCCACGGCAACAGGCTGTCGGCGGTCGACAAGTTCGCCCCGGTGCGCCGACACGCCGGGCCGGTCCGTGGAACCGGCCTCTAGAGTGGCTGGCATGGAGAACGAGATCAGCGTGGTGGACGCCAAGGAGCGGAGCCGGTACGAGGCGGTCGACGGGGACGGCAACCTGATGGGCTTCGTGGACTACAAGCTGTATTCCGACGTGATCGCCTTCCTGCACGCCGAGACGCTGCCCGAGTTCCGCGGCCGTGGCGTGGCCGGCCGGATCGCGACCAAGTCGCTGGACGACGCCCGGGACGCCGGGCTGCGGGTCAAGCCGGCCTGCCCGTACTACCAGGACTTCCTCGCCGAGCACACCGAGTACGCCGACCTGGTCAAGCGAGCCGGCGAGTGACCGGGCCGGTACTGGGCAAGCTCGAGTGGCGGCCCGCCGCCGAGGTGCCGGAGTTGCTGGCGGCGCCCGTCCGGGCCGGTCTCGGCGCGATCCCGGGGTACGCGGCACCGATCGATCCGGGCCTGGCCGACACGGCCGCCTTCTGCGCGGAGTACGACGTACCGATGGCCGCGTCGGCGAACTGCGTGATCGTCCACGGCAAGCGGGCCGGTGAGTCGACGTACGCCGCGGTGATGGTGCTCGCGACCCACCGGGCCGACGTGAACGGCGTGATCCGCAAGCACCTCGGCGTCCGGAAGATCTCGTTCGCCGCCCAGGACGACGCGGTCGGCTCGACCGGCATGGAGTACGGCGGCATCACGCCGATCGGACTGCCCGCCGACTGGCCGGTCCTGGTCGACGAGGCGGTCGCGAACGCCGGACCGGTGGTGATCGGCAGCGGCGTCCGCGCGTCGAAGCTGCTCGTCGACGGCGCCGACCTCGCCAGGCTGCCGACCGCCGATGTGCTGAAGCTCGCGGCTCCCGCTGACTGACCGTGGGCTCTTTGCTGATCGCCGGTACGACGTCCGACGCGGGGAAGACGACCGTGGTCACCGGGTTGTGCCGGTGGCTGGCGCGGCAGGGTGTCCGGGTGGCGCCGTACAAGGCGCAGAACATGTCGAACAACTCGATGGTCTGCGCGGACGGCGCCGAGATCGGCCGGGCGCAGTGGATCCAGGCGGTGGCCGCCGGCGCGGAGCCGGAGGCCGCGATGAACCCGGTGCTGCTCAAACCAGGCAGCGACCGCCGCAGCCATGTCGTGCTGATGGGGGAACCGTGGGGCGAGCTTTCCGCCCGCGGTTTCCTCACCGAGCGGGCCGAGCTGGCGAAGGCGGCGTTCGCGGCGTACGACGATCTGGCAACGCGGTACGACGTGGTGATCAGCGAGGGTGCGGGCAGTCCGACCGAGATCAACCTGCGGCAGTCCGACTACGTGAACATGGGCCTCGCCCAGCACACCCGGTCGCCGGTGGTGGTGGTCGGCGACATCGATCGTGGTGGGGTGTTCGCCTCGATGTTCGGTACGGTCGCGTTGCTCGACGCCGCGGACCAGGCGTTGATCAGCGGATTCCTGGTGAACAAGTTCCGCGGTGACGTGTCGCTGCTGCAGCCGGGGATCGACATGCTCAGCTCGGTGACCGGCCGGCCGACGTACGGCGTCCTCCCGTGGTTGCCCGAGCTGTGGCTGGACTCCGAGGACGCCCTGGACATCCCGGTACGCCGGACGTCGGCGGCGGACGTGCTGACGATCGCGGTCGTGCGCTTCCCGCGGATCAGCAATTTCACCGACCTGGACGCGCTCGCGGTCGAGCCTACGAACAGCGTGTTCTTCACGGCGAGCCCGGCCGAGGTGCGGGACGCCGATCTCGTCGTCCTCCCGGGGTCGCGGGCGACCGTGGCGGACCTGCGGTGGATGCGGGAGCAGGGGCTCGCCGACGCGGTCACCGCTCGGGTCGCCGCGGGTCGGCCCGTGCTCGGGATCTGCGGTGGGTATCAGCTGCTCGGCGGTGCGATCGAGGATCCGCACGGGGTCGAGGGCGGCGGTGAGCACACCGGGCTCGAATTGTTGCCGGTTGCAACGGTGTTCGAGCCGGCGAAGGTGCTGACCAGGCCGGCACCGACGGCGTACGAGATCCACCACGGCGTGGTGACGGCGACCGGGGACGCCGCGGCCTTCCCCGGCGGGTGCCGGGCCGGGAACACCTGGGGCACGATCTGGCACGGGCTGCTCGACGACGACGCGGCGCGGCACGCGTTCCTGACCGAGGTCGCCGGGCTGACGGGGAAACCGGCGCCCGACGGCACGGTCTCGTTCGCCGCTGTCCGGGAGGCGCGCCTCGACGGGCTCGCCGACGCGATCGACTCCCACGTCGACACGGCCGCGCTGATGGCCCTGATCGAGCGCGGGCCGGCCACGCCGCCGTTCGTCCCACCCGGAGCACCGAAAACTGTCTGATGGTCCGGTTACCGTTTCGGCATGACGGATCCACTGGCAATCGAGCTGCAGAAGTACCTCCAGGCCACACGGGCCCTGCTCCTCGCGAAACTGGACGGCCTGTCCGAGTACGACCGGCGCCGCCCGCTGGTGCCGTCGGGGACGAACCTCCTCGGCCTGGTCAAGCACCTCGCCGGCCTCGAGTGGGTCTACCTCGGCACGAGCGTCGGCCGGCCGCCGGAGAAGCCGCTGCCGTGGGAGGAGGACGGCTCGATCTGGGACGGCGCCGACATGTGGGCGCTGCCGTCCGAAAGCACCGAGTACATCACCGACCTGTACCGGGCGGCGTGCGCGCACAGCGACCGCAGCATCGCCGAGCTCCCGCTGGACACGCCGGCGGAGGTCCCACACTGGGCCGAGGGCAAGCGCAGGACGACGTTCGGCGCCTTGCTGATCCGGATGGTCGACGAGACCGCCCACCACGCCGGTCACGCCGACCTCGTTCGCGAGCTGATCGACGGGCAGGGTGGCGCCGACGCCGACATGATGGACGCCACCGAGTGGACCGAGTACTACATCAGGATCCAGCAGGCCGCGGAGACCTTCCGTACGGAACACTGATCGGCGTGGATGACTTCGAGCGCCTGCACGGACGGTTGTTCGGGATCGCCTACCGAATGATGGGTACGGCGGCCGACGCCGAGGAGATCGTCCAGGAGGCCTGGCTGCGCTGGCAGGCCGTCGACCAGGACGCGGTGAAGGACCCCGACGCCTACCTGGCGAAGATCGTCACGAACCTGTCGATCAAGCAACTCACCTCGGCCCGGGTACGGCGGGAGACGTACGTGGGGGAGTGGTTGCCGGAGCCGGTGCTCACCGGCGGGCGCTTCGAGGAGCTCGGCCCGCTGGACGTGGTCGCCGAGCGTGATTCGGTGTCGATGGCCTTGCTGGTCGTGCTCGAACGGCTCAGCCCGGCCGAGCGGGCGGCGTATGTGCTGCGCGAAGCCTTCGCGTACAGCCATCGCGAGGTCGCCGAGCTGATCGGCACGTCCGAGGCCAACGCCCGGCAACTGGTCTCCCGGGCGTCCAAGCGGGTGGCCGCCGAGCCGCGGCGCGAGCGCCGGGTCGACCGGGCCGAATGGCGCACGCTGGTCGAGCGGTTCATCGCGGCCGCTCAGCAGGGTGAGATCGGCGAGCTGGAGGCGCTGCTCGCCGAGGACGTGGTGTCCCGGGCCGACGGCGGCGGGAAGGTGTTCGCGGCCCGGAACGCGCTCACCGGCCGGGAGCGGGTCGCGCGCTACCTGGTGGGCGCCCTGCAGAAGTACGGCGAGGGGCTCGAGGTCCGCTTCGCCGAGGCGAACGGGCAGCCGGCGTTCCTTGCCGTCAGCCCCCGAGGCGTCGAGGCGGTCTGCTTCGCCGGCTTCGGCGACGGCGGGGTGACCGAGCTCCGGTTCGTGATGAATCCGGACAAACTCACGTTCACGGCCGCGCAACTGTCACGAATCGGAGGGCTGCCGGATCTTCCTTGGTGAACCCGAAAGGACACCAAGATGACAACTCTCCTCGTGACGGGCGGCACCGGGTCGCTCGGCCGGCCGACTGTCGAACACCTTCGCGCCGCCGGCCACACGGTCCGGGTGCTCAGCCGCCGGACCGGTCCAGGCCTGGTCACCGGCGACCTGACCACCGGCAGCGGGATCCGCGCGGCCGCCGATGGCGTCGACATGATCGTCCACCTCGCCACCGCGCAGGGTAAGAAGGACATTCTCCAGACCCGCAACCTGCTCGACGCCGCGACGGCGTCGGCGCATGTGCTGTACATGTCGATCGCCGGCATCGACCGGATCCCGCTGGCGTACTACCGGCACAAGCTCGAGGCCGAGCGGCTGATCGAGTCCCGGGCGTCGTACACGGTCCTGCGGGCCACCCAGTTCCACAACCTGCTGGACCGGGTCTTCAGCCTGAGGACGCCGGCCCTCTTCGCGCCGGCCGCCGCGCTGCAGCCGATCGCCGTCTCCGACGTGGCCGCCCGCCTGACCGAGCTCGTGGGCGACCCGGTGATCGGCCGGGCCGCCGACATCGGTGGGCCGGAGACCCGGCCGGTGCCTGAGCTCGCCCGGGCCTGGAAGGCCGCGCGGGGATCGCGGCGGCCGGTCGTGCCGGTCCGCGTCCCGGGCAAGGTGTTCCGGGCCTTCGTGGACGGCCACGCCAACGTCGCCGGCACGCCGTACGGCAGCATCACCTTCGACGACTACCTCGGCGGCAAGGAGTGAGCCGCTACGTGCGGTCGGTCCTGGTGGTCTTCGCCGCGTTCGAGCTCGTGCTGGGCGTGTGGATGGCGTTCCTGCCGGCGGCGTTCTACGACCTGCCGACGGTCGACTGGACGCCGCCGTACAGCGAGCATCTCTTCCGCGACCTCGGTGGCATGAAGCTCGGGATGGCCATCGTGCTCGGCGCGGCCGCGATCAGCTTCGACCGGCTGCTGACGAAGGTTGCGCTCGCGGCCTACCTGGCGTTCGCCGTGACGCATTTCGCGTTCCACGTCGGGCACCTCGAGGGCGACTCGCCCGGGTGGTCGACGGTGCTGGTCGCGCTCACCACGCTCAGCGTGCTGCTGCCGCTGAGCGCGCTGATCGGTGCACGCAGGATGGCTTGACGATTGTGACAGTGGAACTGTCACAATAGGCGGCATGGGTCCACTCCAAGGGGTCAAGGTCGTCGAGCTGGCCGGAATCGGTCCGGGGCCGTTCGCCTGCATGATGCTGGCCGAGCTCGGCGCCGAGGTGCTCCGGATCGACCGGCCCGGCGGCGGCCTGTCCTTCGGTCCGCCCGAGCTGGACCTGGTCAACCGCGGTCGCCGCAGCGTGGCCCTCGACCTCAAGAGCCCGGCCGCGATCGACGTCGTACGCCGGTTGGTCGCGCAGGCCGACGTACTGGTCGAGGCGTTCCGGCCGGGTGTCGCCGAGCGGCTCGGGCTCGGCCCGGACGACCTGCACGCGATCACTCCGAAACTCGTGTACGGGCGGATGACCGGCTGGGGGCAGGACGGGCCGCTCGCGCAGGCGGCCGGACACGACATCGACTACATCGCGCTGTCCGGTGCCCTGCACCTGATCGGCCGTGCGGGCGGTCCGCCGCAGGTCCCGGCGAACCTGCTCGGAGACTTCGCCGGCGGTTCGCTGTACCTCGTGGTCGGCGTCCTGGCGGCGCTGCACGAGGCTCAACGGAGTGGTCGCGGTCAGGTCGTCGACGCGGCGATCGTCGACGGTTCGGCGCACCTGACCACGATGATGCTCGGCGCGCTCGCCGCCGGTGCCTGGACGCGGGAACGGGGGACGAACCTGCTCGACACCGGCGCGCCGTTCTACGACGTGTACGAGACGGCGGACGGCAAGCACGTCGCGGTCGGCGCGATCGAGCAGCCGTTCTACGACGAGCTGATGGCCAGGCTGGGTGTCACCGCCCCGGATCGCGACGACCCGGCGAACTGGCCGGAGCTCCGGAAGGTACTGGCCGAGGCCTTCCTGGGGCGCACCCAGGCGGAGTGGACCGAGGTGTTCGACGGCTCGGACGCGTGTGTCACCGCGGTCCTGCCGCTCGCCGCCGACCACCCGCACCTCGTTGCCAGGGGCACCTTTGTGGACAGGGATGGCGTCCGCCAGGCGGCGCCCGCGCCGCGTTTCTCCCGGACGCCGACCGGACTCGGCCGACCGCCCGCCCGCGCCGGCCGGCACACCCGTGAGGCCTTGACCGACTGGGGCATCACCGACGTCGACGACCTGCTGGAGTCCGGCGCCGCCGTCCAGTCCTGATCACCGCCCGAGAGGAAACCGCCCATGGAACGTGAGCTCTTCGACGCCGATCACGACGCCTTCCGGGAGACCGCACGAGCGTTCTGCGAGAAGGAGATCGTGTCGCATCACGACGCCTGGGAGGAGGCCGGCATCGTCCCGCGCGAGGTCTGGACCGCGGCCGGCCGGGCCGGCCTGCTCGGCTTCATGGTGCCGTCCGAGTACGGCGGCGGCGGCGCGCGCGACTTCCGGTTCAACGCCGTGGTGATCGAGGAACTGACCCGGGCCCGCGCGAGCGGAGTCGGATTCGCGATCCACACCGACATCAACTCGGCCTACCTGCTCGACTACGCGACCGACGAGCAGAAGGCGCGCTGGCTGCCCGGCTTCTGCTCGGGCGAGACGATCACCGCGATCGCAATGACCGAGCCGGGCGCCGGCAGCGACCTGCAGGGCATCCGGACCGCCGCCCGGCGCGAGGGTGACCACTTCGTGCTGAACGGCCAGAAGACGTTCATCTCGAACGGCATCCTGGCCGACCTCGTCATCGTCGTCGCCAGGACCGACCCGACGGCCGGTGCGCAGGGCATCTCGCTGCTCGTGGTCGAGCGCGGCATGCCCGGGTTCGAGCGCGGCCGGAACCTGGACAAGATCGGGCTCAAGGCGCAGGACACCGCCGAACTGTTCTTCGACGACGTCCGGGTCCCGGTGGCGAACCTGCTCGGCGACGAGGGCAGGGGCTTCGCCTACCTGATGGAGAAGCTGCCGCAGGAACGGCTCGCGATCGCGGTGGTCGCGGCCGCGGCCTGCGAGAACCTGCTGGCCACGACGCTGTCCTACGTGAAGGAGCGAACGGCGTTCGGCCGCCCGATCGGCTCGTTCCAGAACAGCCGGTTCGTGCTCGCCGAGATCGCCACCGAGACCCAGATCGCCCGCGTCTTCGTCGACCGCTGCATCCGCGAACTGAATGCCGGCAGCCTCACCGTCGCCGAGGCCGCGATGGCGAAGTGGTGGACCACCGAGTTGCAGAAGAAGGTCGTCGACCGGTGCCTGCAGTTGTACGGCGGCTACGGCGTCATGACCGAGTACCCGATCGCCAAGGCGTACCTGGACACCCGCGTCCAGACCATCTACGGGGGCACCACTGAAATCATGAAGGAAATCATCGGCCGGACGATGGGAATCTGAGCCAGCCGTGGTTGACTTCCCTCAGGTGCACAGGGAGGTCGCGATGGGGATCGTGTCGGAGGGGTTCGGTGGGCGTCGGCGGAGCCGGGCGGATCTGCCGCCGGGGCAGTACCTGACTCAGGACTTCCCGGTGCTGTCGGCGGGCCCGACGCCGCACATCCGGACCGAGCACTGGGAGTTCGTCGTCACCAGCGAGTCGGGGGAGAGGTACCGGTGGGACTGGGCCGGGCTGATGGGGCTGCCGGCCGAGGAGATCACCAAGGACATCCACTGCGTGACCAGGTGGTCGAAGCTCGAGACGAGCTGGAAGGGTGTCTCCCTCGACACCCTGCTGGCCGACGTCGAGACCGCCGCCGACTTCGCGATGGCGCACAGCTACGGCGGCTACACGACCAACCTGCCGATGGAGGACCTGCTCGACGGGCAGGCCTGGATCGCCTACGAGTACGACGGCGAGCCGGTGGACCCCGAGCACGGCGGACCGGCCCGGCTGCTGGTGCCGCACCTGTACTTCTGGAAGAGCGCCAAGTGGGTCCGCGGCCTGGTCCTGTCCGACTCCGAGGACCTCGGCTTCTGGGAGACCGCCGGCTACCACGAGTACGGAGATCCATGGAAAGAACAGCGCTACGCCGGCGACTGAGCTGGCAGGTCGCCACGGTCACCGACATCCGGCCGGAGACCGCGACCGCCCGCACGCTGGTCCTCGACGTACCCGACTGGGCCGGGCACCTGGCCGGTCAGCACCTCGACGTCCGGCTGACCGCGCCGGACGGCTACCGGGCGTCCCGGTCGTACTCGGTGTCGTCCGACTGGCGCGGTGACACGATCGAGCTGACCGTCGAGGTGGTGCCGGACGGCGAGGTCTCGCCGTACCTGGTCGACGTGGTGAAGGTCGGTGACCAGTTCGAGGTTCGTGGGCCGGTCGGCGGCTGGTTCGTGTGGAAGCCGGAGCAGGAGGGGCCGGTGCAGCTGATCGGCGGGGGATCGGGGATCGCGCCGCTGATGGCGATGCTGCGCGCGCACGCCACGTCCGGCAGTACGACGCCGGTGCGGCTGATCTACTCGGTACGGCGCCCCGCCTCGGTGATCTTCGTGGGCGACCTGAAGGAGCTGGCCGCGTCGGAGCACGTCGACGTCCGGCTGGTGTACACGCGGGAGGCGCCGGCGGGCGAGCCGCGGGTCGGTCGGATCGACGCGGACGTGATCGGGCAGTACGCGTTCACGCCGGTGGACGCGCCGACGTCGTACGTGTGCGGGCCGACGCCGTTCGTGGAGACGGTGGCCGACCTGCTGGTCGAGGCCGGTCACGACCCGGCGAGAGTGCGAACCGAACGTTTCGGGCCGACAGGAGGCTAGTGGTGAAGAGCGAAGCGAGTGACGCGACCCATCTCGACGGCAACGCGGCCGCCGGCGCACTGAGTGCGCTGTTCGCGGTGGACATCACGTCCGCGATCGCGCGCTGCTCTGGCTGCGGCCAGACCGGTGTCTTCGCCGACACCCGCCTGTACGTCGACGCCCCCGGCCTGGTCGCCCGGTGCGCCGGGTGTGACGGCGTCCTGATGCGCGTGGTCACCACTCCCACCGACACCTACGTGGACCTGCGTGGCCTCACCTACCTCAAGGTCCCCAACGAGTGATCTCGCGGCGCGTCGTCGTCCACGGCCTGGTCCAGGGCGTTTTCTTCCGCGACAGCTGCCGCCGGGAGGCCCGGAAGCTCGGCGTCGCCGGCTGGGTCCGCAACCGCCCCGACGGTACGGTCGAGGCCCTGTTCGAAGGTCCCGAGGCCGAGGTCGGGCGCATGGTCGACTGGGCCCGGCAAGGCCCGCCGTACGCGCGCGTGGACCGGGTCGACGTGCTCGACGAGCAGCCGACCGGTCACACCGGCTTCGCCATCACCCGCTAGCGACGCTTGTTCCGGGTGCGGCGGATGGTGTCGCGCTGGGTCTCGCCGACGGCCCGCTCGTAGGCGAGGACGAGGCCCTGGATGGTCACCGGCTTGAAGCGCTCGACGAGCTGCTGGATGTGCTCCGGTGGGCCGCCCGAGTCGCGGTAGTGCGGCCAGACCTTGGTACGGAACACCTCGGTGAGCTCCTCCGCGATCGCGCGGCCGTGGTCGGTGAAGATCCGGCCGGCGTCGAGCACGGCCTCGACCGGCAGGTCCAGGTCGAGGAGCTCCACTCCGAGACTCAGGTGGGCGGTGGCGACCTGGAAGACGTCCTCGTCGGGCGTCGGCTCGACCACTCCGAGCGCCACCAGCATCTCGATGTCGTCGTCGGTGAGTTCGCGGCCGGTACGGCGTACCAGGGCCGAACGGTCCAGCGTCTCCGGCAGGTCGCGCATCCACGGCGTCAGCAGCGTCCGGTGCAGCGCGATGTCCTGCGGCGTCGCGTCGGCCGGGATCCGGTCCAGGTACCCCTCGATCGCCGACAGCGTGAACCCGTGCGCCTGCAGTTCGCGCACCAGGTCGAGGCGGGCGATGTGCTCCGGCCCGTAATACCCCACCCGGCCCCGCCGGATCGGCGGCGGGATCAGCCCGCGCCCGGCGTAGAACCGCAACGTCCGCACCGTCATTCCGACCCGCGCCGACAGCTCGTCGACCGTCAGGGTCGCATCGTCCCCCGCGACTTCAGACATGGCGGAGATCATAACGAGCCCCACTTGACCATCGTGACACCACAACTGTCACAATCGGTCCATGACGGTACTGATGCCACGCCTCCGGCGCGGCGGGTCATGGGGCGGCGACTCCCGGGCTCCCCTCGTCACTCCAGTCGCACGCTCCCTCAACTCCTCGATCCAGGCCGGGAGGCCCCATGACCAGTGAAGCGTTCCTGTACGACGCGATCCGCACGCCGAGAGGCAAGGGCAAACCGACTGGTGCGCTGCACGAGGTCAAGCCGATCCAGCTGATCACCGGCCTGCTGCACGAACTGCGCAACCGGCATCCCGACCTGGACCCGGTGGCCATCGACGACGTGGTGCTCGGAGTCGTCACTCCGATCGGCGACCAGGGCATGGACATCGCGCGGACGGCGGTCCTGGCGGCCGGCTACCCGGAGACGACCGGCGGCGTACAGCTCAACCGGTTCTGCGCGTCCGGCCTGGAAGCGGTCAATCAAGCGGCTCAGCGAGTACGTTCCGGCTGGGAGGACTTCATCCTGGCCGGCGGCGTCGAGTCGATGTCCCGGGTGCCGATGGCGTCCGACGGCGGCGCCTGGGCGATGGACCCGGAGACCGCCCTGGCGACGAACTTCGTCCCGCAGGGCATCAGCGCCGACCTGATCGCGACCCTCGACGGCTTCTCCCGCACCGACGTCGACGCGTACGCCGCGGAGTCGCACGCGCGGGCCGCGAAGGCCTGGGCCAACGGGTACTTCGCCCGCTCGGTCGTCCCGGTCGACGACCGCAACGGCCTGCGGATCCTCGACCACGACCAGCTGGTCCGCCCGGGGACGACGGTCGAGACTTTGGCGGGCCTGCCGCCGTCGTTCGCTGCGATCGGGGAGCACGGCGGCTTCGACGCGGTCGCCCTGGAGAGGTACCTGACGGTGGAGCGGATCGAGCACGTCCACCACGCCGGCAACTCGTCCGGCATCGTCGACGGCGCCGCCCTGGTTGCCGTCGGCAACGAGAAGGCCGGCGAGGCGCTCGGCCGGGCACCGCGCGGCCGGGTGGTCGCGACCGGGGTCAGCGGCGCCGACCCGACGATCATGCTGACCGGTCCCGCACCCGCCGCCCGCAAGGCGCTGGCCAAGGCCGGGCTCGAGGTGGACGACATCGACCTGTTCGAGATGAACGAGGCGTTCGCGGCCGCCGTCCTGCACTTCATGAACGACCTCGGCGTACCGCACGAGAAGGTGAACGTGAACGGCGGCGCGATCGCGCTCGGCCACCCGCTCGGTGCCACCGGCGCCATGCTGATCGGAACCCTGCTGGACGAACTGGAGCGGCGCGAGCTCCGGTACGGACTGGCCACCCTGTGCGTAGGCGGCGGGATGGGCGTCGCGACGATCATCGAGAGGCTGGCGGCATGATCTCCTGGAACACCGTCGACGGTGTCGTCACGCTGACGATCGACGACCCCGACGCGCCGGCGAACACGATGAACGACGCCTACGTCGCGGCGATGGGTGCGGTGGTCGAACGCCTGCAGGCCGAGAAGTCCGGCCTGAAGGGCGTGGTGATCACCAGCGGCAAGCCGACGTTCTTCGCCGGTGGCGACCTGCGGATGCTGTCCCGGATCCAGCCCTCCGACGCGGCCGAGGTGTTCGCGGCCGTCGAGGAGGTCAAGCGGCAACTGCGTGCCCTGGAGACACTCGGCGTCCCGGTCGCCGCCGCGATCAACGGTACGGCGCTCGGCGGCGGGCTCGAGATCGCGCTGGCCTGTCACCACCGGATCGTTGCCGACGACCACCGGATCGAGCTCGGCGTCCCCGAGGTGACGCTCGGCCTGCTGCCCGGCGGCGGTGGCGTGACCCGGACGGTCCGGATGCTCGGCCTCCAGGACGCGCTGACGAAGGTGCTGCTCCAGGGTCAGCGGATGAAGCCGTCGCGGGCGCTTGACGTGGGCATCGTCGACGAGGTGGTCCCCGCCGACGATCTGCTGGACGCGGCGTACCGGTGGATCGCGTCGTACGACGGCGATGCCAGGCAGCCGTGGGACCGCGACGGCTACAAGATCCCCGGCGGTACGCCGTCGTCGCCGAAGCTGGCCGCGTTCCTGCCGGCCTTCCCGGCGAACCTGCGCAAGCAGCTGAAGGGCGCGCCGTACCCGGCGCCGCGGGCGATCATGAGCGCCGCGGTCGAGGGCAGTCAGGTCGATTTCGACACCGCGTCCCGGATCGAGTCGCGGTACTTCGTCTCGCTGGCGACCGGGCAGATCGCGAAGAACATGATCCAGGCGTTCTTCTTCGACCTGCAGTCGATCAACGCCGGCGGGTCCCGGCCGGACGGCGTTCCGAAGTACCGGGCCCGCAAGGTCGGCGTGCTCGGCGCGGGCATGATGGGCGCCGGGATCGCCTACGTCTGCGCGAAGGCGGGCATCGAGGTCGTGCTGAAGGACGTGTCGCTCGAGGCGGCCGAGCGCGGGAAGGCGCACTCCGAGAAGCTGCTGGCCGAACAGGTGCAGAAGGGCCGGAAGACCGCGGCCGAGGTGGCGGAGTTCCTCGGCCGGATCACGCCGACCGCGGACCCGAACGACCTGACCGGGTGTGACCTGGTGGTCGAGGCGGTGTTCGAGAGCGAGGAGCTCAAGCAGAAGGTCTTCGCCGAGATCGCCGGCGTGGTCGAGCCGGACGCCCTGCTGTGCTCGAACACGTCGACCCTGCCGATCACCTCGCTCGCCGCCGGCCTCGACCGGCCGGAGGATGTGATCGGCATGCACTTCTTCTCGCCGGTCGACCGGATGCCGCTGGTCGAGCTGATCGTGGGGAAGCGGACCTCGGACCGGGCGATCGCGACGGCGTACGACGTGGTCCGGCAGCTCAGGAAGACGCCGATCGTGGTCAACGACAGCCGTGGATTCTTCACCTCACGGGTCTTCGGCACCCTGGTGATGGAGGGTGCGGCGATGGTTGCCGGGGGCGTGGACCCGGTGACGATCGAACGGGCGGCCACCCAGATGGGCTTCCCGGCGCCGCCGCTGGCGATGCTCGACGAGGTCACGCTGACGCTGCCGCAGAAGATCCGGGACGCCGCGCTCGCGGCCGGCGACGACGCGGGTGCGTTCGACGGCCACCCCGGAATGGCCGTGACGGACCGGCTGGTCAACGAGTTCGACCGGCGGGGGAAGGCGGCCGGCGCCGGCTTCTACGACTATCCCGCGGACGGGCCGAAGCAGCTGTGGCCGGGGCTGCGGGAGCACTTCACGCGCGGTGCGGAGATCCCGTTGACCGACCTGCAGGAGCGGATGACGTTCGCGATGTCGCTCGAGACGGTCAAGTGCCTCGACGAAGGGGTACTGCGCTCGGTCGCCGACGCCAACATCGGCTCGATCTTCGGGATCGGGTTCCCGCCGCTGCACGGCGGTGCGTTGCAGTACGTCAACGCCTACGGCCTGCCGAAGTTCGTGACCAGGGCCCGGGAGCTGGCGGCGGCGTACGGCGAGCGGTTCCAGCCGCCGGCACTGCTGGTGCGGAAGGCTGAGGCCGGGGAGACCTTCGGCTGATCACGGACCGGTATCAACCCGAGCAACACTCCACAATTTCGAACAAGGAACGGCGCGTCCGGTCTTGCGCCGGACGCGCTTTTGAGCGAAGGTGCTAGGCACTTCTCCAACGATTCACCTACGGCCGGAGGGCATGGGATCGATGAGTGCGGGACGCTCGTGCTCGAAACGTCATGTGCCGAAGGCTGTTGTGAGGTTGGATCGAGTTGTAGCGTGTGCGAAATCGGAGATGCTTAACGCTGTTAAGTAACTCGGAACCGTCGGCGTCGTACCCCTGCGGCGTCGCTCCCGGGAAGGTGGAAGTTATGCCTGCTCATGTTCCGAACGCCGGTCTGACCCGGCGGGATCTGCTCAAGCGCACCGGCAGCCTAGCCGCGCTGGCCGCGCTGACCGCCGCGTGCGGGGGCAACACCGGCAGACCGTCCGGCGGCGGAGGCGACGGCGGCGGAGCCAAGGTCAACCTGTCGCAGTGGTACCACCAGTACGGCGAGGCCGGCACCAAGGAAGCGGCCCTCAAGTACGCCAAGGCGTACACCGACTCGAACGTCGCCGTGCAGTGGACCCCGGGTGACTACGGCAGCAAGCTGTCGGCCGGACTGCTGTCCAACAAGGGACCGGACGTCTTCGAGAGCCAGCTGAACATCGGCATGGTCAAGGGCAACCAGGTGGTGGCCCTGGACGACATCATCGCCGACGTCAAGGACGACTTCCAGCCGGGTGACCTGGCCACCAACACCGTCGACGGCAAGATCTACGGCATCCGGATGATCGTCGACCCGCAGGTGATCTACTACAAGAAGAGCCTGCTGGACAAGGCCGGCATCAAGCCGCCGGAGACGATCGACGACCTGATCGCCGCGGCCAAGGAACTCACCACGGACAAGATGAAGGGCATCTTCGTCGGCAACGACGGCGGCCTCGCCATGGGCGGGCCGGCGCTCTGGTCCTCCGGCGGCGAGTACCTGACCGACGACAACAAGCCGGGCTTCACCAACGACCGCGCGGCCCAGGCGTTCGGGAAGCTGCACGAGCTGTACGCCAGCAAGAGCGTCCTGCTCGGCGCCCCCACCGACTGGACCGACCCGGGCGCGATCAACCAGGGCCTGTGCGCCATGCAGTGGATCGGCATGTGGGCGGTGCCGGGCATGCAGAAGGTGCTCGGCGACGACCTCGGCGTGATCCCGTTCCCGAAGCTGGACGCTCAGGGCGAGCAGGCCGTGTACTCCGGCGGCTGGACGCAGTTCGTGTCCTCGAAGAGCCCGAACGTCGACGCGGCGAAGAAGTTCGTCAAGTGGCTGTGGATCGACCAGGAGGAGTTCCAGGAGGACTGGTCGCTCAACTACGGCTTCCACATCCCGCCGCGCAAGAGTCTCGCCGCCAAGGCGGCCAAGCTGCAGAGCGGTGTCGCGGCCGAGACGGTCAAGCTGACCGCGGACTTCGGCCACACCGACAACCCGGCCTGGACTCCGAAGATGGGCACGGCCTTCGGTGACATGCTCACCAACATCATCCGAAAGGGGGCCGACCCCGCCGCCGAGATCAGCAAAGCCGAGAAGACCGTCAACACCGAGCTCCAGCGGCTGTTCGGATGACCAGCACCGCTCCCACGAAGACGGCTGCCCCCGCCGCCACTGGTGAGCGGCGGCGGGGCGCCCGGCGGACCAAGGGAATCGCGGGCAACACCCGCTGGTTCTGGATCTTCGTCGGGCCGTTCGTCATCGGCCTGCTGATCTTCTCCTACCTGCCGATCGTCTGGAGCCTGGTCCTCAGCTTCTTCGAGGCCTACAACACGGTCACGCCGTCGAAGTTCGTCGGGTTGCAGAACTACGTCGACATGCTGACCGACCAGGCGTTCCTGTCCAGCCTCGGCACGTTCACGATCTTCGCGGTGTTCATCGTGCCGCTGACGTTCGCGTTGTCGCTCGCGCTGGCGCTGCTGGTCAACCAGGTGAAGAT
>NZ_SMKR01000080.1 GCF_004348725.1 Kribbella turkmenica | reverse complement strand
GAGGACGTCGGGGCCACGGTGGGCTCTGCTACCGGCGCCAACCCGTAGCTGGGCAGCTGCGGCGGATCAGGGTCCTGGGCGAGCGCTGCCCCGGTCCCGGTCAGCGTCGCGCCGACCAGGACCAGGACTGCGCTGAGACTGCCTCGACGCATCAAGACACCGCGGTCCTGCGGCGTGTCAGGGCGAGAACGGCGCCGACGGCCACGAAGAGGCCGCCGACGGCGATCAGCGCGGCCGCTCGTCCGTTGTCAGGCGAGGACAGTGCCCCGGTCCCCGACAATCCGGCGTTCACCGAGTCGGGCAGGCCCATCGCCCGCGCCTGGGCCATGAACTTCTGATGATGCTCGGCGATCACCGGTGCGGCATCGGCAGCCGTCTTCTTGACTGCCGCGTCGCTGCCCCGGGCGAGTTCGGTCTCGCCGATTCGCATGGCCTTGGCGTGACCGGCAACCTGCCCGGCCACGAAGATCGCGTCGAACTCCGCGCCGGAGGCGTTGGCCAACCTGGCCTGCAGCGCCCGCTGCTCCGCGTTCGGTGCATCCGGCAACGCGACGTTCTTGGCCGTGGCCACCGCGCGAAGGGCCGAGTCGAGCTTGGTGTGGTCGGTGACGAGCATCGCCCCGAGATCCTTCACCTCCTGGCTCGTGCCCTTCGACTGTGCGAGTTTCCCGGTGGCGATCTCGGCCAGGTTCGACTGGTGAGCGGCGGCCAGGAACGTGCGGTCCGCGTCGTTCAGGGTGGTCGCGGCCCGTACCGGTCCGGCACCGGCCGAGAGCACAGCAGCCGCGGCCAACGCGGTGACGGCCCACCGTCGTACAAGACCCGCTAGCGACGTCATGTCGGTCCTCTCGTTGAAACGAATGGTCGGCGTAGGTACCCGGAAGGAGAGCCTCCAAGCGTCCAGCTCCCTGTGGAACACCGTTGCCGTACCAGTCGGGGACGCGTTCCGGACCGGACGGTTACTCCTTCTTGAGTTTGTCCTGGGCGAGGCCGGCGACCTTCTCGACGGGATTGGGGAGGTCGGTGGTGCCGTAGAAGCGGGCGTCGGGCCGGGTGGGTGGTGGCATCGGGGCCGTGGTGGTCGGGCCGTCGTGGTAGGTGAACTCGCCGTTGCCGTCGGGTGTCGGCCCGGACGCCCAGCTGCCGTCGGCGGCGGCTTGGCCGTCGCTGAAGTTCTGGTACTGGTAGGACACCTCGCGGTACTCGTTGGACTGCGGGAAGTTGCTGGGCACCGGCAGTCCCTCGGCGCCTTCCTCACGAAGCTCCGCGGCCGCGGCCAGCCACATGTTCTGGTGCATGGTGTCGCGGGCGAGCAGGAAGGACAGCAGGTCGCGAACGCCGTGATCGTCGGTCATGTGGTAGAGCCGTGCGACCTGGACCCGGCCCTGCATCTCGGCGTTCGCGTTGGCCTGGAAGTCGGCGAGCAGGTTGCCGCTCGCGGTGATGTAGGTGCCCTGCCACGGGTTGCCCATGCTGTCGACCGGTCGCGCACCGGCGCCGGCCACGATCGCGTGCTGGATGTCGGTGCCGCCGATGACGGCGGCCACCGTCGGGTCGTCCTGAACGGCGTCCTCGGTGATTCCCAGCGGGGCCTTCTCGAGCAGTTGGGCGATCATCGTGGCCAGCATCTCGACGTGGCCGTGTTCCTCGGCGCCGATCCCGAAGACGAGATCGCGGTACTTGCCCGGCGTGTGCATGTTCCAGCCCTGGAACATGTACTGCATCGCGACCGTGATCTCGCCGTACTGGCCGCCGAGAACCTCCTGGAGCTTGCGGGCGTAGACGGCGTCGGGCTTGTCGGGCGTGGCTTTGAACTGGAGTTCCTGGCGGTGAAAGAACACGAGTCCTCCTCTGGTGCATCGGCAGAAGCCCGGAGGTACCCAGTGACGTCGCAAGCACACCCAGCGATCGGAAGTTGTCCATGACGGCAGAGGCAGGCGTGTCCTTCAGTCGTTCAGGACTTGGCAGAAAGTCCGCGGCGCTGCCACGAGGGTTCGCCATCGGGTGTGGCCATAGGCTGTCTGGGCACTGCGGAGGAAGGTTCCTGCCCCGAGCTCGAGCTCGTGTGGCTGCTCAGGACGCGCGCTCGCGCGCGTTGACTTCACCAGCGCGCGACCGTTTACGCGTTCGAGGTGCCGTGACCCCGTCGCCCGGCCTCCCGTGCGTGTTCGGATGCTGTGCCGGCCGCTCGAGAACCACTGGACGGTCGAGAGCCGGCCACGGTCGATACGAGGTCCTGGGCGCGGATCTGGTTGCCGGTGGTGGCGGCGAGGCGCATCGCGGTCTCGGCAGTCGCTGCTGCCGTGCCCGGTGGGATGACGGCCAGGTCGACGCGACCTCCGCCCCTGCCCGACAGGGCGATCAGCAGACCGGGCGGCTGGCTGGCGAAGTAGCCCAGCCGTACGAGTCGTCCGTCGACGGCCAGACGGCGTGGATGGCTCTCCCAGTCGCCGCTGTAGACCATGATCCGGGAAATCGGCCCGTGCAGGGCGTCGATGGCCAGGACGAGGCCGGGGATCTCGGCCACCGGGTCGTTCGAGCGCGGCCACCAGGCACCGTGGAGGAGCTCCCTCGCGGTGTCTGGGCGGAGCCGCAGTCGCGGCGTCGACGGTTCGGTTGCGGAGAAGACCGTCCTGCCGTCGTTGGCGGTGAGCGTCACGACAAGGGCTCGGTTCTCCGGCGGCGAACGAGGCGACGCAGTTGTGTGATCCGGGCAGCGCCGATCGCCGTGGCCACGATGGTCGCGGCGACGCCGGCGATGAACAGGGCCAGGGCCAGCGGCAGGGAGCCGTCCATCCAGAGGAAGTGGACATCGACGCTGCCGGTGTTCTGCAGCATGAAGACGATCAGGATGACGAGACCGGCCGCGGCCGCGCAGATCCCGAACCACGCGGCACTGATTCGCGTACGCGGTGCCCGGGGCGACGACAGCGGTTTCGAGAGTTCGTCGACGGCCGACATCGGCGTGGCTGGTGCCGGTGCCGAAGGTTCGGGCGTGCTGCGAGTGCGTCGAAGTACGGACATGACATTCCCTATGGGAGGGCCGGTGTGGCTGGCAGCCTCAAAACGGGATGTCATCGATTCCGGAACTGTCTTCAACAGTACGCCTGTCTGGACCAGAAAGACATGCCGAACGCCATTCGGGTTGCCCGATCCGTCTCCACCATCACAGCCCACCGCGACCTTCAGGACACCGCGGACTGCGCCCGGCTTCGCCAAGCTGCCGGATCTCCGGAGCACGAGGCGCTCGCAGCGGAATACTTGCCGGACCGACGGCGTTGTCAGTGGTAGATGGGTGTTCCTCGTTCCGTGTAGCAGCGGGCAACGCGATACGGCCTGACAGTGGACTCGCATCCCGGCGTGGCTCGAACAGAGTCCGCTCCTCCCGGTACCAGCGTTAGGCCTCCCGCTGAGTGCAATCCATGATTCTCACCCAGAGGTGAGGCCCTTCCGACGTGATTCGAGGACGCTTTGACAGCCACAGCTGACCTGCTCGACCGACCGGCCAGACGACAAACCAAAGGCAGCGACTTCGCACCGCTGCTCCGCCAGATCAAGGACTCCGGCCTCCTGGAGCGCCGACTCAGCTCTTACCTGGGCTCGATCGCCTTCAACCTCCTGTGCCTGACCGCTGTCGTGGCCGGGCTGATCCTCCTGGGCAACAGCTGGCTGGTCCTGCTGCTCGCCGTACCTGCCGCGGTCTTCACCACCCGCGCCGCGTTCTTCGGCCACGACGCCGGCCATCAACAGATCGGCCGCTCGCGCCTCGTGCACGACGCGATCGGGCAGCTGCACGCAAACCTGCTGCTGGGCATGAGCTACGGCTGGTGGAACAACAAGCACAACCGCCACCACGCCAACCCGAACCACACCGACAAGGACCCCGACGTCGCCGCCGGCGTACTCGTGTGGACACTGGAGCAGGCCGAGGGACGGACGGGCGTGCACGGATGGTTGAGCCGCCACCAGGCACGGATCTTCTTCCCGCTGCTCACCCTCGAAGGCGTAGCCCTGAAGGTCGCCAGCATCACCTACCTGCTCCGCCGGCGTCCCCGGCGCAAGGCCGCGCTCGAGCTCGGGTTGATCGCCGCCCATCTGACCGTGTACTTCGGTGGGCTGCTGCTGGTGATGTCGCCGCACAAGGTCATCGTGTTCGCGATCCTGCACCACGCCCTGTTCGGGCTACACCTGGGCAGCGTGTTCGCGCCGAATCACAAGGGCATGGAGATGCCCGACGCCGAGACTCAGTGGGGTCACCTCGAGAAGCAGGTCCGCACTTCCCGCAACGTCAACGGGCATCCCGTCACCGACTGGATGATGGGCGGCCTGAACTACCAGATCGAACACCACCTCTTCCCGAACATGCCGCGAGCCAACCTGCGCCACGCTCAGGGCGCCGTCCGCGCCTACTGCCAGCACATCGGCGTGCCCTACCTGTCCACCGGCCTCATCGACTCCTACGCTCAAGGACTGCGGCACATGCACCACATCGGCCACCAGTTGCGTCGGCCGACAGCCACCGCCTCCGGCTACTAGAGGTGGCGGGCCGAGGTCGGCCACGAGGTGAACTCGTACATCGAAGAGACAACAGCAAGGCGGCCAAGCAGGCCCCGAACGCTGGCCGGCCGCCGGTCACAGGACGAGACCGGCGCAACTGCTGGCAGCCAGGTCACGACGGATCTGCAGCCCTTGGACGGGTGAAGCAGCGCCGAAACCACTGCTCCGCCCGATCCGCAGGGTGATTGAACCTTCGGGCGTCACGCGTGTGCACTGATGTCGGCGCCGGCGTGCTCACGGGCGCAGTGCGCACAGCAGTACGTCGATCCTTCGGCGACGACGCCGTGTCCGAGGATCCGGCAACCGCAGTGGGCGCAGGTCGGGGCGATGCGGTGCGCCGCACATTCGATCGAGTCGAACACCAACTCCTCGCCGTCCGCGGTACGGACGGTGAACGCCCTCTCATAGTCGTTTCCACACATCACACAGGTAGCCATGCGCCTACTCCATCTCCTGTCGGCTATCAACCTGCGGTGCCCACCGGAGCAGCTGGTCACACCTCATCTTCGGCCTCCAACTACCGCGAGAAGCGCCGCCCAGCACACCTCAGCCGTCGACAGGGCCTCGCTGGGAATCACCTGTTACATCGTCTGTTCGTTACCGAGATCGTCGGCGAGGAAGGTGACGTGACCGGCAACCATCGTGGCGAGGACCGGGAGGTGACGGAGGTCGCTGTTGGACAGCGTGACCGGATCCTCGGCGACCAGCGTGAGGTCTGCGGGATCGCCGGCCTCGAGTGACTCCCGCCCGCCGGCGGCGGCGCGCAACGCGGCACGCAACGGGATGGCCTGCTCGAGATGCCAGGGCGGCCGCTCGTCGTCGGTCCGGTGTACGGCGTCCGCGATCGCGTGCCAGGGATCGGGTTCGGCCACGGGAGCGTCCGATCCGAGTTCGAGCGTGGCGCCGGCGCGGAGCAGCGAGCCGTAGGGGAACGCGGTCGCGGTCCGGTCGTGCCAGTGCCGGTCGGCGACGTCGCGGTCGCTCATGGCGTGCTGGGGCTGGATCGATGTGATCAGACCGGGGCGGGCGAACCGGCGCGCGTCGGCGGGCCGGACGAGTTGGGCGTGCTCGATACGCCCGGCGCACCCGACGCGTTCGAAGGCGTTCAGGGCGATGGTGTTCGCATGGTCGCCGATCGCGTGCACGGCCGGAGCGAGTCCGTTGCTGGATGCAGCCGTCATCAGCGTGACGAGCTCCTCCTCGTCGATCAGCAACAGGCCATGCTGCTCGCCGGCCTTCGCTTCCGGGTACGGATCATGGCAGTACGCCGTTCGCGTGTTGAGCGAACCGTCCGCGACGAGCTTGAACGGTCCGACCTCGATCAGGCCGTGACCGCCCACCAACGCGGCGCCGGTCCGCAGCCCGAGTTCGATCGCCTCGTCGAGCCAGGGCTGCCAGATCGAGGCCTTGACCCGCACCGGCACGGGTCCCTGTTCCGATCGGCGCAGCCAGTCGGCGCGGTTATCGGCGTACTCGAAGTCGATGATCGACGTGATACCGCGGCGTGCGGCGGCGCGGGTTGCCTCGAGCACCCACTGGTCGGCGAGCTCGGTCGGCACGTCCCGCGACAACTCGTAGTTCACCTGGACGGAGTCCTGCTCCCGCAGAACGCCGGTCGCGTGGTCGCGGCCGAGGTGCTGGAGCAGGGCCGGGCTCAGCCAGATCGAATGCAGATCCTGGCTGATCACCGCTACCCGTACGCCGGGCAGCGCCGACTCGAGCAGGTCCTTGTGCGGAGGGCTCGTCCACAGGCCGTCGCGGAATCCGTGGGCCGTCACGAGATCACCGGCGGGCACCGCCGGACGAGTGCGCAGGGCGCCGGCGATCAGGTCGACGGCCTCGGTCGCCGATTGTGCTGCCTGAACGTCGATCCGGCGCCGTCGCTCGGCCCATTGGGCGGTGTGGACGTGGCCGTCGACCAGTCCGGGGAGCAGGGTCGCGCCGCGCTGGTACAACACCTCGTCGCCGGTCCCGGGGGCCAGCTCGCCGATCTCGGCCAGTCGCCCGTCGGCGATCCGGACGTCGGTGATCGGCCCGCCGGGACCCAGCCGGACCTGTCGCAGGACGATCGGCTTCGCGGTCTCGAGTTGCGCGGTCACCGGCCGACTCCGTAGGACCGCATCGTCGCGGCGAGCTCCGGATTGCCGTGCACCGCGTCGGCGTCGAGTCCGCGCAGGACACCGGCTTGATCGGCGAGCGGCTTGTCCTGGCTCAGCTTCGCCTTCGCGTCGATCCGCGAAGGAGCCAGCCGGAACCCGGTCGTGTGCGGCGCGAGTTGCCGCGCGTAGTCCGTCACCTCGCCGAGCCTGAACGGCGTCGGCCGGGCCTGCTCGTAGTGGTCGACGGTCCGGCTCAGGACGTCGTACGTCTCGTCCGCCGACAGCAGCTCCGGGCGGCCGTGGAGATGACAGACCACGAAATTCCAGGTGGGGACGTAGGGCCCGCCGACGTACCAGTCCGGCGTGACGTAGCCGTGCGGGCCCTGGACGATGACGACGACGTCGTGCCGGCCCAGCTCGTGGGTCTCGGCGTCGGCGCGGGCGAGGTGGCCGACGACGGTCAGGCGGGCTGCATCGCCCTCGGTCAGGATCGGGGCGTGCGAGACCACCAGCCCGGTCGGAAGGTGGCTGACGAGCGTGACCCAGGAATGACGGGTGACGAGGTCCTGGATGCGGGCGGCGTCGGTGAGGGCGTAAGCGGGGTTCTCCAGCATGCTGGAAACGGTAGGTTTCGGTCGCGGGGCCCGGCTTTGTCGGCGGGCAACGAATGTCGGCGGGCCGTTGTCGGAGACGACAGAGCAGCCGACTGGTCAGTCGATCAGGCGCAGCAGTCGCAACTGGAGCCAGGTGGCGAGGATCTCGTCGCCGTCCTCCAGCGACAGGTCGAACATCGTCTCGATCCGCCGGATCCGGTACCGCATCGTGTTCTCGTGGATGTTGAGCGCCTGGGCCGCCCGGACCGCGTCGCCGAACGAACTGAGGTAGGTGAGCAGGCTCTCGGCGTACTCCGTTCCGTGCAGCCGATCGTGTTCGCGGATCGCGCGCACCGGGCCGAGTAACTGGCTCTCGACGGCGGCGCCCTGGTTGGCCACGGTGCGCAGGACGACCTCGGTGCGTACCTGTTCGACGCTCGCCACCCGGGCCGACGGCTCGCTACGCGACATCCGGCCGCTGAGCACCGCCAGGACCCGGTCGGCCATCGCCCGCGACTCGGGAACGTCGGCCAGCGCCGCGGCGCACGAGCCGATGCCGACCAGGACGTCGAGATGCCCGGAGCGCTGGATCGTGGCAGCCAGGTCCTGGGCCAGCTTGAGCAGCCGCGGCGACGGCTCGTCGACGGTCCGGCTCGGGAGCAGCGCGTACACGACGCCGGAATCCGTGACGCACAAGGCACTCGAGTGCCACGCCTCGCAGTACAGCGTGACCAGGTCGACGATCCGCGAGGCCGCGAGGATCGGCTCGACGTTGTCCCCGACAGGCGCGATCACCAGGACGACGCTCGGTGTGTCCGGCTTGATACCCAGCTGGACCGCCGCGCTGCGCGGAGCGACCGCGCCGTCGAGCAGCAGGCGAAGCGCCTCGGTCCGCCGTGCGCGCTCGGGGTCGCGCTGGCCCCGGGCACGCAGCAGATGCAGCGTCGTCGCCCGGGCGGCGTCGGCGAGGACGAGCTCGGCGCGGGCCACGACGGGGGGCCGGTCGGTGAGGACCCAGATCAGTCCGAGGGCCTCGGACCCGGCACGGACGGCGATCGCCATCCGGCTCGCGTACTCGGGGGACGGGCTCTCGAAGTACACCGGGCTCTCCGACCGCAGGACCGCCTGGTACTCCTCGTAGTTCGTCGGCCGGTCCGGGGTCTGGCGGCCGAGGATGCCGAGCCGGCGGATCTCGTCGATGTCCTGGTGCGGGAGGTTCGAGTAGGCGATCACCCGGCCGGTGGGGTCCTCGATCGTGATCGCGCCGCCGACCGAGGACGCGATCGCGTTCGCCAGCGCGAAGAGGTCGCCGAGCCCGATCGCGGCGAACCGGTCGGTGTCGCCCGAGAACGCCGGCTTCTTGCTCGAGCTGATCAACGCGTCGAGGTGCCGCCACGCCATCTCGTCCGGCGTGGTGAGCAGGGCGACCCTGGTCTCGTCGGCGACCTGCGTGAGGCGGACGAGATCGTCGCCGAACGCCTTGACGACCACCGCGCGATAGCCGGCGGCTGCCGCGCCGCGCACGGTCTCGATGGCTTGGCGGTGCGTCGCCGGGTTACCGGTCAGCAGGAGGATGCCGGACTCGGCCGCGGGCAACGGCTCGCCCGGTCCGTGCAGCACGACCTCGCCGACGTGGTCCGGCAACCTGCCGCCGTCCGTGATCACGTGCAGGGCGTGCCGGCCCAGGGTGTCGATGACGCCGCCCAGTGTCCGCTCCGGGGCATCCGCCGGCGGTTCGACGGGCACGACAAAGGTCGCCGACGGGATCGACGACTCCGGGCTGGACCGACCGTGCATACAGCGAGAATAGACCTCCTGCGTGAGATCGCTTTGTCGGATCCGACAAAGCGAGCGTCCGATCTCGTGGCTCAGGCCAAGGCTCGACGGCGCGGTGCCGACCCACCATGAGAGACCCGTCCGGACAACCGAGGAGGCGACCCGGGTGCTGCCCGCGTGGTTGCAAGCCGAGCTGGAATCCGTCCCGGAGATCGCGGTCTTCAGCACGGCCGACGAACTGGTCGACGAGCTGACCCGGCTCCATGATCTGTACCCCGGCGTCACGTCGTTGCGCCGCGTCGGGACGTCCCGGCTCGGCGATCCGTTGCTGTGCCTGACCATCGGATCGGCGGGGGAGGAGGCTCTGGTCTTCGGGTTGCCGCACCCGAACGAGCCGATCGGAGGCCTGACCGCGCTGCACCTGGCGGGCCGCCTGTGCGAGGACCAGGAACTGCGCGAGCGGCTGGGCCACCGCTGGCACGTCGTCGCCTGCATCGACCCGGACGGCCTGCGGCTGAACGAGGGCTGGCTGAAGGGCCCGTTCACCCGCGAGCACTACGCGCGGAACTTCTACCGCCCGGCGGGTGACGAGCAGGTCGAATGGACCTTCCCGCTGGACTACGAGACGGCGTACTTCGACGAGGTGCTGCCGGAGACGGCTGCGCTGATGCGGCTGATCGACCAGTTGCGCCCCGCGTTGATGTGCTCCCTGCACAACACCGAGGTCGGCGGCGCGTACTACTACCTGTCGCGGCCGGAGCCGGAGTTGCACGGCGTACTGCAGGAGATCCCCGAGCGGCTGGGACTGAGCCTGGATCGCGGTGAGCCGGAGTCGCCGTCGATGGTGCGGTTCGCCGACGGGATCTTCAGGATGCCGGACATCGAGACGTTGTACGACTACTACGTCGAGCACGGCGACCCGTTGCCGGAGCGCTTCGGCGGGAACAGCAGCCATTCGTACGCCCGCTCGTACGGCACCCTGACCCTGTTGAGCGAGCTGCCGCACTGGGACGACGCCCGCGTCGGCGACCCGTCACCGACGACGACGTCGTACGCCGACGCGCTGCGGGAGCAGGCCGCCGGGTTGCGCGACCTGGTCGGCTGGATGGCGAAGATCCTGACGGCGACCGGCGACGACCTGACCCCGGCGTCGGCGTTCGTCCGCGCGAGCCGGTTCTACGCCCGCGCGCTCGCGCCGACGCCGGACGGTATCGAGAAGCGCGCGGCCGAACCCGAATCCCAACGCCCGGCCACGGTTGCCGAGCTGGCGGCGTTGTGGGACTCCGTGCACATGTTCCGGTTGCGCTACGCGGGGATGTTGCTCAGGGCCCTGGAGGCGGAGATCGGGATCGGCAACGCGACACCGGCGATCCGTACGGCGAGAGCGAGCCTCGGCACGCAGTACGACGCCTGGATCGCCGAGGAGAGCGAGACCGCGTCGATGGTGCAGATCCCGATCCGTTCGCTGGTCGCCTCCCAGTACGCCGCGCTGGCCGCGACCGCCGACCACCTCAGCCTGGAGCGGTCGCGTGGTCGTTAGCCCGCGGATCGAGCAGCTGCGGCGCGACCTCGCCGACGGTCCGGTCGGTGGTGTGCTGGCGCGGTTCTGGGCGGAGGTCGCGCTGGTCGGTACGCCGCTCGTCGAGCCGTACGACGACGAATGCCGGCTGGTGACGTTCGTGTGGAAGCAGGACCAGCCCGTCGAACGGGTCGTGGTGATCGGCGGTCCGGCACTGTGGTGGGAGATCCCCGACAACCAGCTGGAACGGCTGGACGGTACGAACGTCTGGTTCCGGACCTACCTGGTGGGTGCCGATCACCGCGGCCGGTACGTTCTCTCGCCGGACGATTCCCTGCAACCGTTGGCGGCCGCCGGCACGCCGGCCGCGGTCGAGCGGGCGGCGGCCTTCCGCCCCGATCCGTTCAATCGCACCCCCTTCACGCTGCCGGGCATCGAGAACGATCCGGGCAGCCCTCCGCAGTACTTCTCCACCTTCGCGCTGGACCAGGCCACGCCGCGGTGCTTCGCCGAGCCACGACCGGACGTACCACGAGGCGCGGTGCGGGAGGCGATGTTCGCGAGCGAAGTACTCGGGAACGAGCGGAAGGTCTGGCTCTGGGAGTCGGCCGTCGACACCTCGGAGCCGGCGCTGCTCGTCCTGCTGGATGGCCGGGACTGGACCGAGGTGCTGCCGATCTTCCCGACCCTCGACAACCTCGTCGCGGAGGGCCTGCTGCCACCGATGGTCGCCGTACTGCCGGACAGCATCGACTTCGCGACCCGGGCTCGCGAGCTTCCGTGCCACGAGGGCTTCGCGCACTTCCTCGCCGAGGAGTTGTTGCCGTGGGCGCGGAGGCGAACCGGAGCGACGGCGGATCCGCGGCGGATCGTGGTCGCGGGCAAGAGCTACGGCGGGCTGGCCTCGGTGTTCGCGGGTCTGCGCAGACCGGACGTGTTCGGGAACGTGATCGCGCAGTCGGGTTCGTTCTGGTGGAGTCCGCCGGACGACGAGGCCGGGTGGCTGATTCGGCAGGTCGACCAGCGCGTGCCGGTCCGCTTCTGCCTGGACGTCGGTCAGCAGGAGGGCGACTGGATGATCCCGCAGACCAAGCGGCTTGCCGCGGCGCTCGGTCAGTACGCCGACGAGGTGCTGTACCGGGAGTACAACGGGGGACACGACCTGAACTGCTGGCTGGCCGAGCTACCCGTCGAACTGCGGTGGGCGCTCGAGCCCTAGGCCCACCAGTCCCGTCCGTCGATCGTTCCCACGCGAAGCTCGTCGTCCCACCGGAAGATCTCGCGGCCCTGCTGGTAGGCGATCTCGACCCGCTGCATCGGGTCGAGCGGGTCACCGGACCAGATGCACAGGTCGGCATCCTTGCCCGGGGCCAGTGAACCCAGCCGGTCGGCGATCCCGAGGGCGCGGGCCGGGTTGAGCGTGACGGCGCGCAGGGCGAGCTCACGATCCAGGCCCTCGCGGACGGCGTACGCGGCCTGGACGATCAGCAGGTTCGCCGGGATCACCGGATGGTCGGTCACCAGCGACAGCTCGACGCCCGCTTCTGCGAGCAGCCGGGCGGTGCGGAACGCCCGGTGGCGGAGCTCCACCTTTCCCCGGCCGACGATCAGCGGGCCGAGCAGGACCGGGATGTTGCGCTCGGCAAGAACGTCGGCGACGAGGTGGCCCTCCGTACCGTGGTCGATCACCAGGTCGTAGCCGAACTCCTCGGACAGCCGGATCGCGGTGAGGATGTCGTCGGCGCGATGACAGTGCTGGCGCCACGGGATCTCCCGTCGCAGTACTCGCCCGAGCGCCTCCTTGCCGAGGTCGATCGACGGCCCGTGGGCAGGATCGGCGGATCGGCGCTCGTGGTACTCACGAGCCTCCGCGAGTGCCTGCCGGATCACCGCGGCGATCCCCATCCGCGTCGCCGGCAGCCGGCCGGCGTCGCCGTGGTACCGCTTCGGGTTCTCGCCGAGCGCGGACTTCATCCCGGCCGGGGAGCGCAGTACCCGGTGGTCCACCACGCGGCCTGTGCAGCGGACCGCCACGGTCTCGCCGGCGATCGGGTTGCACGAGCCGGGGTTGATCCCGACGGCGAGCACGCCACCGCCGATCGCGTCGCGGAATCCCTCGTCCGCGGGGTTGATCGCGTCCAGCGCCCGCAGGTGCGCGGTCACCGGGGTGGTCGCCTCGTCGTGGTCGTCGCCGGCCCACCCCTCGCCCTCCTCGAGCGTGCCCATGTGCGTGTGCGCGTCGATCAGCCCCGGCAGCACCCACCGGCCGCGGGCGTCGACGATCGCTGCCCCCTCGGGTACGGCGACGGTGGCGCCGACGTCGGCGATCCGCCCTTCGTCGACGAGGACCGTACCGCCGGGGATCGCGGGTCCTTCGATCGGGACCACGGTGCCGCCGTGGATCGCGAGCATCGTCATGCCCCGCATCCTGTCCGGCGCCGCCGGGTTCGACGCTGTCGATCTCGACAACATCGGCGGGATGTTTCTGAGCTGTCCGATAAGGCTGCGTGTTCGCGGTCACGCCCAGGATGGATGCGACCGATCCCCTGGGAGGCCCCTGATGACCGGAATCCCCGCCAGTTCCGTACGTCGTACGCGACCCGGGCAGCGCCGCGTGGCCGCCGCACTCGCGGCCGTCTCGATGGTGGTGGTCGCTGCCTGCGCCGGGCAGAGTTCCGCGACCGACGGGGACCAGACGTTCTCCGTGGGCATCCCCACCTTCTTCGTGCAGAACCTGACACCGGGTAGCTCGGGCAGCAGCTATGTCGACTACGCGATCTGGTCGCCGCTGACCAGGGTCGACGGACAGAGCGGGAAGCTCGAGATGCTGGTGGCCGAATCGATCGAGTCCACCGACAACGTCAATTGGACGGTGAAACTCAAGTCCGGCTGGACGTTCCACGACGGCAGCCCGGTGACCGCGCAGTCGTTCGCGGACTCGTGGAACGCGACCGCCCTCGGCGCCAACGCGCTCACCGGCAACGCCTCGATGGCGATCCTGGCCGGCTACGCCGCGATGAACCCGCCGAAGGGCAAGCCGGCGGCCAAGGAACTGTCCGGCGTCAAGGTCGTCGACGACTCGACTCTGACGGTCACGCTCGCCGAGCCCAACGCGCTGCTGCCGTACATCCTCTCCGCGACGGCCTTCGCGCCGCTCCCGTCCGGCGCGACGAAGGACCTGAAGAAGTTCGGCACGCACCCGATCGGCAACGGGCCGTTCAAGACCAGTGGCTGGGACACCGGTGCGCAGGACATCAAGCTCGAGCGGTACGACGGCTACGCCGGCACCAAGGCGACCGCAGCCGAGGTCGACCTGCACGTCTACCAGCAGACCGGCGCGATCTACACCGACTTCCAGGCCGGCACGATCGACCTGGCGCTCCTCGACGGGGCCGACCTGTCCAAGGCCAAGAAAGACACCCCGGAACAGGTCGTCGACGTCCAGTACCCGGCCGTCGTGTACCTGAGCTTCCCGCTGTACGACAGCCGGTTCGCGAACCCGCAACTCCGCACGGCGATCTCGATGGCGATCGACCGGGAGGCGATCGTGAAGTCGCTGCTGGCCGGCAACGCCAAGACCGCCACCGGACTCGCGCCACCGACGCTCACCGGCGGGGGTGAGGCGAAGTGTGACGGGTGCGCCTACGACCCGCAGCAGGCCAAGGCGGCTCTGCAGGCAGCCGGCGGGTGGAACGGCCCGATGACGCTCTACACCTATCAGGACCCGACCAACGAGAAGGTGCTGCAGGCTATCGCGAACCAGCTTCGCACGAACCTCGGCATCGAGAAGGTCACCTTCGAGGCGCAGCCGATCGCGCAGCTGTACGAGGGGTTCGCGGGCAAGTCGATCAAGGGCCCCAGCCTGCTGTACTCGGGCTCGCCGTACCCCCATATCTACGCGATGGCCGACCAGATGTTCTCCACCGGCGCCCCGCTCAACGTCACCGGCTACGACTCCAAGTCCTTCGCCGGGTCGCTGGCGCGGGCCGCATCGAGCAAGGACCCGAACTCGACGACCACGTTCGCGAAGCAGGCTGCGGACCAGGCGCTCGCGGACCTGCCGGTGGCTCCGTTGTACTGGCCGCTGGGCGGGCTGGTGCATTCCGACAAGTTGAGCGGGGTGGTACCGGAGGTGCTGGGCGGCGCCCGGCTGTCGGTCGTCAAGGCCGGCTGAGATGACCGGCTACGTGATCCGCCGGCTCGTCGGCATGGTCCCGGTCGTCCTCGGTACGACGCTGCTGATCTTCGCCGCGGTGTACGCGCTGCCCGGCGATCCGATCAAGGCGCTGGCAGGTCCGGGCAGAGTCCTCTCACCGTCGGTCGAGGACGCGCTGCGCGAGCGGTTCCACCTGGACCAGCCGCTGTGGTCGCAGTACGGCCACTACCTCGGCGGGCTCGTCCGAGGAGATCTCGGGATCGATCTGCAGGGCCAGGAGGTGTCGGCGCTCGTCGCCCGGGCCTGGCCGTACACCTTGCAGCTCGGGCTCACGGCCTGGGCGATCATGGCGGTCGTCGGGATCTCGCTCGGCACCTTCGCCGGGATGCGCCAGGGCGGCACCGTCGACTGGGTCGTGCTGACCGGCACCACGGTGGTCGTCGGCGTACCGTACTTCGTGGTCGCGTACGTCGCGCAGATCCTGCTCGGGGTGAACCTCGGCTGGTTCCCGACCTCCGGCGTCCGCGAGGGCTGGCCGGCCAGCTACCTGCTGCCGGCCGCGGTGCTGGCATTGTTCGGCATCCCGGAACTGGTCCGGCTGACCCGCGCCAGCATCATCGAGAACCGGTACGCCGACTACGTCGACACCGCGATCGCGAAGGGCTTGCCGCACCGGATGATCGTGGTCCGCCACATCCTGCGGAATTCGCTCGTCCCCGTGGTCTCGGTGCTCGGGCTCAGCCTCGGCTACATGGTCAGCGGCACCGTGCTGATCGAAGGCATCTTCAACATCCCGGGGCTCGGGTACGTCGTCTTCAACGGCATCTCGCAGCAGAACGGCCCGGTCGTGGTCGGGGTCTGCAGCCTGCTGGTCCTCGTCTATCTGATGATCAATCTCCTCGTGGACATCGTCTACGGCCTGCTCGACCCGAGGATCAGTCTTGCCGGCCGCCGGTGAGTCGATCGAGGCGGTCGTCGCCGCCGTCCCGAGGGACCGGCGGCGGCTGCTGCGCAGGCCGCGGATCGCGATCCCGCTCGGCGTCGTGGTCCTGATCCTGGTCGTGGCCGCCGTACCGGGATTGTTCGCGCACACCGACCCGCGGGCCTGCGATCTCGGCAACAGCGGCACCGGCATGGTCGCCGGTCACCCGTTCGGTTTCGACATCCAGGGCTGCGATCTCTACAGCAACGTGGTGTACGGCACCCGGTCCTCGGTGACCATCGGGTTCACCGTCACGGCCGGCTGCGTGCTGATCGCGTTGGTGCTCGGGTGCGTGGCGGCGTACTACCGCGGCGTGGTCGACGCGGTGATCAGCCGGACGATGGACATCTTCTTCGGCTTCCCGGCGCTCGTCGGGCAGGTGGTCATCCTGAACACCCTCCACCAGCGCAACGTCGTCGTGGTGTCGGCGGTGCTGATCCTGTTCGCCTGGCCGGCCATGACCCGGCTGATGCGCTCGGCCGCCCTCGCGACCGTCGACCTGGACTTCGTGAAGGCTGCTCGCGGCCTCGGTGCGGGTCCGGTCCGGGTGATCGCGCGGCACGTGCTGCCGAACTCGTTCGCGCCGATCCTGGCGGTGGCCAGCCTCGGTGTCGGCGGGATGATCACGGCCGAGTCGGCTCTGACGTTCCTCGGTGTCGGACTGCGCGCCCCCTCGATCTCCTGGGGTGTCCAGTTGAACCAGGCACAGGACTCGTTCCGCGAGCATCCCCATCTGCTGCTGTTCCCGTCCCTGTTCCTGTCCGTGACCGTGCTGTCGTTCGTGATGCTCGGTGACGCGTTGCGCGACACGTTCGATCCGAGGTCACGATGACGACGCTGCTGGAGGTCTCGGACCTGACCGTGGAGTTCCGTACGGCGCGGGGCTGGGGCGTGGCCGTGGACGGCGTCGACCTCTCGCTGGCGCCTGGGCGGACCCTGGCGGTGCTGGGGGAGTCCGGTTCGGGCAAGAGCGCGACGGCGCGGGCGATCATGGGTGTGCTGCCGGCCACGGTCGGGCGGGTAGGGCGCGGACGGGTGCTGCTCGACGGCCAGGACCTGCTGCGGTTGCCGCCGCAGGAACGACGTGCCGTCCGGGGTGCTCGGGTCGGCATGGTGTTCCAGGACGCGCTGTCGGCGCTCAACCCGGTGCTGCCGGTCGGGTACCAGATCGGAGAAGGCTGCCGGGTGCATCTCGGGATGTCGCGGCGCGCCGCGCGCCGGCGGGCCCTCGAACTGCTCGACCTGGTCGGCATCCCGGATGCGCGCCGGCGGATCGACGACTATCCGCACCAGTTCTCCGGTGGGATGCGGCAGCGGGTGATGATCGCGACCGCGCTCGCCGCCGACCCGGAGATCCTGATCGCGGACGAACCGACAACCGCCCTCGACGTCACCGTGCAGGCGCAGATCCTGCAACTGCTCGCGACGCTCCAGGCCGACCGGCAGATGAGCCTGATGCTGATCACCCACGACCTGGGCGTTGTGGCCGGCATGGCGGACGACATCCTGGTCATGTACGCCGGTCGCGTCGTCGAGCAAGGCCCCGCGGACGACGTCTTCGAACGCCCCACGCACCCGTACACCCGAGCACTCCTGGACTCGATCTGCACGGCCGACCGCAAGGGACAGCCACTGCGCGTCATCAGCGGTCAACCACCTGACCTGGGCAATCTGCCGTCCGGCTGTGCCTTCCGCACCCGCTGCACACAGGCCGCGGACGTCTGCAGGACACTGCCGCCCGCCACAGCCGTGTCCCCGGTCCACCAGGCCGCGTGCCACTTCGCGGGCGGTGCGGCATGACCACGGTACTTCGGGCAAGCGGAGTACGGCGTACCTACCGGATCGGGAGCCTGCTGTCCGGCCGGCATGGGATCGTTCACGCGGTCGACGGCGTCGACCTCGAACTGCACAGCGGCGAGACGCTCGGGATCGTCGGCGAGTCGGGCTCCGGGAAGTCGACCCTGGCCCAGCTGCTGGTCGGCATGGAGCGGCCGAGCGCCGGACGGATCGAGCTGCTCGGTGAGTCGCTGCACACCATGCGCGGCCGGCGGCTGCGGCGCGCACGGCGCGACATCCAGTTGGTACACCAGGATCCGTACACCTCGCTGGATCCACGGATGACGATCGGTGCGATCGTCCGCGAGCCGTTGGAGATCCATCCGGCCGTCGTACCGCGGGGTGACCGGACGAAGGTGGTGGCCGAGTTGCTGGAGATGGTCGGGCTGAACCCGGACCAGTCCGAGCGGCTGCCGCACCAGTTCTCCGGCGGCCAACGGCAACGGGTCGGGATCGCCCGGGCGCTGGCGCTTCGTCCGAAGGTGCTGGTGTGCGACGAGCCGGTCTCGGCCCTGGACGTGTCGGTGCAGGCCCAGATCGTCAACCTGCTGGAACAGTTGCAGCGCGACCTGGGGATCGCGTACGTCTTCATCGCACACGACCTGGCCGTGGTGCAGCACATCGCGGACCGGGTCGCGGTGATGTATTTCGGCCGGTTCGTCGAGGAAGGCGACTCGGTACAGGTGTACGACCAGCCGCGCCATCCCTACACGAAGGCGTTGCTGGCAGCCGCGCCTGTGCCCGATCGTTCCGCCCGGCACCGTCCACCGGAGATCGTGCTGCGCGGTGAGCCGCCGAGTCCGCTCGACCCGCCGTCCGGTTGCCATTTCCGGACGCGGTGCTGGCTCGCCGAGGACCGGTGCGCGACCGACGATCCGGCCTTGGTGCACAGCGACTCGAGCGCGGTCGCGTGTCACTTCCCGTTGGACGAGCCGTTGCAGGGGGCAACTCATGCCCGGTGAGGACCCGACCGGCGGGCTCACCGCCGCGGAGGCTGCCGCCAGGTCGGCCGTCGTCTCGGTCACGTCGTACGACGTCACGCTCGACCTGACCGGGTTGCCTGAGGGCGAGTACTTCAGCTCCCGCAGCATCGTCGAGTTCTCGTACGACGGCGACGGCGGGCCCGGGATGACGTGGCTCGATCTGGTGGCCGACGGGGCCGACCACGTCGTACTGGACGGTGTCGCGCTGGACCCGGGCGAAGTGGTTCGAGGCGATCGGGTTCGCCTGGCACCGCTGGGTGGACGGCATCGGCTCGAGGTACTGGCCTGGCACCGGGCCGGCTCGGGGCGCGGCCTGTCGCGGAGTGCCGACCACGCGGTGTACGCATGGACTCAGTTCCAGCCGTTCGACGCCCGACGGGCGTTCGCGTGCTTCGATCAGCCGGATCTGAAGGCGACCTTCGCGTTCGAGGTGCGGGTGCCGCTGGACTGGCACTGTGTCAGCAACCGGCAGGAGTCGGAGGTGGTGGAGGAGGGCGACGTCGCGGTGTGGACATTCCCGCCGACGCCTCCGCTGCCGACGTACGCGGCGGCCGTCTGCGCCGGTCCGTTCCATGTCGTGAGGTCCGATCGCGGGCCGGTTCCGATGAGCCTCTGCGCACGGCGATCGCTGGCCGGAGCGTTGGAGCGTGACGCGGAGGAGATCTTCGAGCTCAGTCGGCGCGCACTGGCGCTGTTCGAGGATGCCTTCGGGATCGCGTACGACGGGGACTCCTACGATCATGTCTTCTTGCCGGACCAGCCGGGGGCGATGGAGAACCACGGCTGCGTGACCTGGAACGACCAGGTGCTGTACCGGTCGGAGCCGACCGCGGAGCAACGCCGACGACGCGCGCTTGTACTGCTGCACGAGATGTCGCACATGTGGTTCGGCAATCTGGTGACACCGCGGTGGTGGGACGGACTGTGGCTGAGCGAGTCGTTCGCGGACTGGGCGGCGCTCTGGGCGGCCGCGCAGCTCGGCGTCCTGGACAGCCGTTGGTCGGTCGCGACGGCCCTCGAGAAGGAACGCGCGGCCGACGCCGACCTGTTGTCGTCGACGCATCCGGTCAGCCGTCCGGTGCCGGACATCGCGGCGGCCGAAGCGAACTTCGACGCCATCACCTATGCCAAGGGCGCGTGCATGCTCCGTCAGCTCGTCGCTTCGGTCGGTGAGGACGCCTTCCTCGAAGCACTTCGCAAGTACTTCGCACAGCACGCAGGCGAGAACGGCAGCCTGCGCGCGCTGATCACTGCCGTCCAGCCCTTCACTGAGATCGATCTGTCCGCGTGGTCCAGGGTCTGGCTGGAGTCGAGCGGAATCACCACGCTCACCCTGGACGTGACCGACACCGGCGTGACCGTCGTCCAGAACGGCGTAGCCCGGCCGCACCTCGTCTCGATCGGTGTGTACGGCGGGGCGCCGCTCGCCGAGGTGGATCGGATCGACCTGCGGGTGGCCGAGCCGCGGACCGAGGTGCCGGCGTTGTCAGGTCGGTCGACGGCTCCGTTGCTGTTGCTCGACGACCGGGACACGACGTACGCGCTGTTGCGTCCGGATCCCCGGTCCGTGCGGACGCTGGTTGCCGCAGGCACCGAACTGGAGGACCCGCTCGCTCGCAACACCGCCCGGCGGACCATCCGAGGGCTCTTGCTCGACGGTCCGCTGCCGGCCGCCGAAGTCGTCGAGTACGTCGCCTCGTCACTGACAACGGAGACCGATCCGGTGCACCTCAAGGCGCTGACGAGTCTCGGTCTCGAGGCCGCCGGGACGTACGCGACGCCGCCGCAGCGAGAGTCGCTCGAACGCAAGCTGGCCGCCGCATGCGTCGCCGCCCTCGGCAGTGCGGATTCCGCGGCCAGGATCGTCCTGGTCGAGGCCTTGGCCGACTGTGCCGATACCGGAGACCAGTTGCAGTTGGTGGATTCGCTGCTCGCCGACTCGGAGGTACCACAACTGATCCGCTGGCGGCTGCTGACCCGCCTGGTCGCACTCGGCTTCGCGGACTCGGAGCAGATCGACGCCGCGGAGGATCGCGACGCCGACCCGGACGCGGTCTGGCAGGCAGCGGCCGCCCGCGCGGCAATGCCCATCGCCACCGCGAAGGATGTCGCGCTCGACCGGCTGCTGACGAGCCCAGGTGTGCCCACCGCAGTACTGCGAACTTTCGGCCCGGCCCTGTGGCAGCCGCGGCAGACGGTTCTCCTGACCGCGCGTGCGACGGAGTTCCTCGGGCGACTCGTGCCGTTCGCCCACGAGACCGACTGGTTCGCTGCGGCCCGTGTGGTCCGCTACGCCTTCCCGGCCACGGCCGTCAGCGAGCCGTTCGTCGCCCGCGTCCACGAGCTCGCCGCGACGTCCGAGTTGGCGCCGATTCTTCGGCAGAGCCTTGAAGATCAAGCAGAAATGGCACAGCGAGCACTCGCAGCACAACGCCTGACGGCCGACGGACAAGTTCGCTGACCCCGGCAACGTCCGCCAGCTGCCGGCCGAACCACGGAAGCAGTACAACGCGGTCACCGCGGAGCAGCCAGCGGCCGAAGGGCGGCTCGCCCCAGCGCCGAATCAGATGCCCTCAGCCGGGGCGAGCTCGAGGCGTACGTAGACCAGAACCGCACTGAACGACGCCTCGTCCTCGCTGTTCACTCAGCATGTGCTCAGGTTGCCGCCAATACCGTCCTGCGTATGACTTCTGATTTGACGCGCTCGGCGTCCAGTCCGGCTGGTGTGGAACTGCTCAGCAAGGTCCCGGAGGTGACGGTCTACTTCTGGCTGATCAAGGTACTCGGTACGACGGTCGGCGAGACCGCGGCCGACTGTCTGAACGAGACCCTCGGCTTCGGCCTGACCGGCACCACGCTGGTGACAACGGTCCTGCTGGTGGCTGTCCTGATCGCTCAGTTCCGGGCGGATCACTACGTGCCGGCCCTTTACTGGTCGGTCGTCGTGCTGATCTCGGTGGTAGGCACGTTGATCACCGACAACCTGACCGACGCGCTCGGCGTGCCCTTGGAGTTGACGACGGTGATGTTCGCCGTCGCGCTTGCGATCACCTTCACCGTCTGGTTCGGCCGGGAGGGCACGCTGTCGATCCACAGCATCATCACCCGACGCCGGGAGGCCTGGTACTGGCTGGCCATCTTGTTCACCTTTGCGCTGGGGACGGCGGCGGGTGACCTGGCGGCTGAGCAGTTCAGCCTCGGCTACTGGGTCTCGGCGGTGATCTGCGGTGGGATCATCGCCGCCGTCGCGATCGCCCACTACGGCCTGCGGCTCGGTGCGGTGCTGTCGTTCTGGATCGCCTACGTGCTGACTCGGCCGCTCGGGGCGTCGATCGGCGACTACCTTTCTCAGTCTCGCGATGACGGCGGCCTGGGCCTCGGGACTACCGGTACGAGCGCCGTCTTCCTGGCTGCGATCCTCGCGCTGGTGAGCTACCTGACCGTCTCTCGGACCGACCGGTTGGGGCCGGCCGAATGATGCCTGGGGAAGAGCGCTAGCGGGTCGGGAGGGATACCGTCGCGGTGGTGCCGCCCGAGGTGGCGGGCGTCAGCGTGACGGTTCCCCGGTGGGCTCGAGTGATTTCCTGGACGATCGACAGGCCGAGGCCGGAGCCGCCGCTGCCACGGGCCCTGCTGGCGTCCAGGCGCACGAAGCGCTCGAAGACGCGGACGCGATCGGCCTCGGGGATCCCGTCGCCGTCGTCGGTGATCGTGAGTACGGCGAAGCCGTCGTGCTCGGCCGTGGCCAGTGCGACGGCGGTGTGGGCAGCGAGGACCGCGTTGTCGACCAGGTTCCTGATCACCTGGCCGAGCCGCGCCGGGTCGCCCACGACCCGGACCGGGCGGATGTCGCCGGTGATCGTCAGTCCGCTGCCCGCGTTGCGCAGTCGCCGGATCTCAGCCTCGACCAGGTGATCGAGGTCGACTTCCGTTCGTTGCATCCGCAGGCCGGTGTCGTCCGCCTTCGCCAGGAGCAGGAGGTCCTCGACGAGGCGTCGCATCCGGTCGGTCTCGGCCACCAGCACCGGGCGGGAGTCTTGCCACGCTCGCCCGGTGGAGTCCGCCTCGGCGACCTCCAGCGCCGCGGCCAGAGTGGCCAGTGGCGACCGCAGTTCGTGGCTCGCGTCCGCGACGAACCGCCGCTGGGTCTCCTGCCCTGCCTGGAGCCGATCGAGCATCTCGTTCATCGTCGCCGCCAGCCGCGCGATCTCGTCCCGGGTGGCCGGCACCGGGACCCGTTCGGTCAGATCGCCCGCACCGATGCCCTGCACTCTGGACCGGATTCGTTCGACGGGTCCGAGCGCCCGGCCGACCAGCAGCCAGCCGGCTACACCGACCACGGCGAGCAGCAGGGGAAACCCGGTCAGCAGGTACTGCGTGACCGTGCCGACCGTCTCGCGCTGGGCCTGCACCGACGACGCGACGATCACGGTGAACCGCTGCCCTCGGTAATCCGTGCCCCGGGCAACGATCAGGTACGGGTGGTCGTCGTCGATCAACGGCAGCTGGCCGACCTCGACCTGCTCCGTCACGCCGGAAACCGGTCGCAGTCCCGTGAGCGGCGCGGTGCCGACACGGGCGGACGAGGTGGCGATGACGTGGCCGCGCTGGTCGAGCACTTGGATCAACTGGCTCGGCCGGGTGGTCTCCTGCAGGTCGCGCGCGAGCCCCGCAGTTCCTTCTTCACTGATCTGGCCGGCCACGTCGGCAGCGCGACCGTCGGCCGCGTCGGACACGCTGGTGATGAGGGCGCGCTGGAGGAGGAGCAGCAGTACGGCGGCGCCGACTGCGAGTGCCATTGCGACGACGATCACCGCGGCAGCAGTCGACCTGCTGCGAACGCTGGCGCGCCGCAGCACCCCCGTGGCCTTGTTCCACGCGAACACGAGCCGCGCTCCTTCCCAGCGGGCCGAGCCCTCGCTCAGGCCTCGGCACTGCTCATCCTTGCAGGTCAGTCCTCGCCCGACGGGTGAGGTAGGCGCCAGTGGCGACCAGGCTCAGCCAGGTGGCGGCGATCAGCCAGCCCGCTAGTACGTCGGTCGCCCAGTGATAGCCGAGGTAGATCCGGCTCAGACCGATTCCGACGCTGAACAGTACGGCGCACGCCGTACCCGTGATTTTCCAGGCCAGACGCCGGCCGCTCGCCCACAGCAGGCCCGCCAGCGTGAGCAGGAACACGGCCGAGTTCAGCGTGTGTCCGGACGGGAACGAGTAGCTCGTGTCGGCACTGCCCAACACGTAAGTCATACCCGGGCGATGCCGGCCGACCAGCAGCTTCACGCAGTAGGTGAGAGCCGCAGAGCCGGCCATGGCGACCAGCAAGACGACCGAAGGGCGCCACCGCCGGGTCATCAGGCGCAGAACCACTGCCGCGATCAGAGCGAGCGCCGACAGCACGGGGACATCGCCGATGAACGTCAAGCTCCTGGCCAGGTCGGTCAGTGGGATGGTGCGCAGGTGCAGCATGTCGTCGGTCAAACGTGGGTCGAAAGCTGCCAGTCCGTCGGACTCGGTTGCGGAGTCGGCCAACCCGGCGACGGCCACGGTGCCGACCGCGGCAGCGGCCAGGCCGACGGCAGGTCGGACGTAGCGGATCCGCCCTGAGGTCCGGGCAACAAGGTCTTGGGTCATCAGGCGATCAGCCACCATCACTGTCGAGTCGGTATCCCATGCCGCGCACGGTCTCGATCGCGTGCCGGCCGAACGGTGCGTCCACCTTGAGCCGCAGGTAGCGGACGTAGACCTCGACGACGTTGGGGTCGCCGTCGAACGCGGGGTCCCAGACGCTTGCCAGGATCTCCGTCTTACTGACGATGTCGCCGCGGTGCCGCATCAGGAACTCCAGCAGCCCGTACTCCCGTGGCGTCAGGACCAATTCCCGCCCGGCGCGCTCGACCCGGCGGCGGGCCGGGTCGAGGCTGAGGTCGCCGGCCACCAGCACAACCGGACGTTCCGGTCCGCCGCGCCGGATCAGCGCGCGGAGCCGGGCGACCAGGACGAGGAAGCTGAACGGTTTGGTCAGGTAGTCGTCGGCGCCGAGGTCGAAGGCGTCGGTCTGGTCGTACTCGCCGTCCTTGGCGGTGAGCATCAGCACCGGCGTCCAGACACCCCGCTCACGCAGCGTCTCGAGCACCTTGTAGCCGTTCAGCTTGGGCAGCATGATGTCGAGCACGATCACGTCGTAGCTGTGCTCGGTGGCCGCCCAGACGGCATCCTCGCCGTTGTGGACCAGTTCGACCACGAATCCGGCGTCGGTGAGTCCCCGGCGGACCGTGTCGGCCAGCCGGACCTCGTCCTCCACCATCAGCACCCGCATGGTCCTAGTGTCGCCGCCCGTCGCTGAGAGTCCGCTGAGTGCCGTCACCGTACCGTTCGCAGGCTGGCGAAAAGATCGTCCAACGGCTTGCCGGGTAGCCGGCCGTGTTCGACGTACCACTCCCGGCCGAGCACCAGCCGGAACATCCACAGTGGCAGCTTCAGGAGCAACCCGAGCGTCCGCTGCCCGTGGTCCGAGCTGGCCTGGCTCGCGTGCGCCCGGAACGCTGCCCGCTTCTGCCGTGCATAGGCCCGTACGTCGACCTGGTGGGTGATGGCCGGCGCCGGAGAGTAGGCCCCGTCGTAATCGGCGACGCGGACCTCGGGCAGTACGCCGGGAATCGCCCCGACCAGCCTGATCAGTCGCTGGATCAGCGCCCGGTCGATGGTTGCCTCCAGCACCAACGGCGTACCGGCCCGCTGACCGGCATACGCCCCGACCGCGTGGACCTGCCGGTGATCGGGGTGCCCGTAGCCACCGGCGGGGTCGTAGATCGTCAGCGCGTCCGCCCTCTCCTCCCGAAGCAAAGCGATCAGGGGGGCGGCCGCGTCCTCGACTGCCATCCGGCTGAACGTCCCCTCGCGTGGTCGTCGCGTCGATCCCGAGTCGAGGAAGCCGAAGCGGACGACCCGGGCGCACCCCAACGCCGCCGCGGACCGATCGAGCTCGTCGCGCCGGTAGGCCGCGAGCATTCCGGCCGTTCGGTACGCCGCCGCTGCGGAACCGGCCTCGCCATCGGTGGCGACAGCGAGCACCACGCGGTGTCCTTCCGCCGCGAGCCTGGCGAGCGTGCCACCGGTCAAGAGCGCTTCGTCGTCCGGGTGCGCGTGGAAGGACACCAGCGTGTACGCCATGCGCCGAGCATCGCATGCGCCGCGAAGCCGGCCCAGTCGCTCTCAGCGGCCTCTCAGCAGCCACCTTCCACGATGAACCGGAGCAGAGCCCAGAGCCGAACAGGACTCCTGATGACCACTACCGGCAGGACCCGTCGAGTGATCACCTCGATCCTCAGCGGAGCCGCGACCGCTGGACTGATGCTGTTGCTCCCGCGCGTGGTCGGCTCCACCTGGAAAGCTGTCGGCGACGTCCTCAGTCAGGTCCCGCTGTGGGACCTCGCGGCGCTGGCGGTCGTCTGGATCGGCGGGCTGTGGTCGCACTCGTTCGTGCTCGCTGCGTCGCTGCCCGGGCTGACCAGACGTCGCGGTCTCACCCTCAACCTCACCGGCAGCGCGGTGGCGAACGTGCTGCCACTCGGCGGTGCGGCGGGGACCGGCCTGAACTACGCGATGACCCGTCGTTGGGGCTTCAGCCCAGCGGCGTTCGGCGGGTTCCTGGCCGTCACGACGTTGCTCAACGTGGTCGCGAAACTCGGCGTGGTCGCGGTGGCACTTGCCCTGGTCCCGTTCATTCACAGCGCCTCAGCCTTCAGTGCCACGAGTCTGCTGTTCCTTCCCGTGCCCGTGGCGGTCGCGGTGGTCGTCTGGGTGCTGGCTGACGTCAACGTGGCGACTGCCTTCGGCCGGGCCGTCGACCGGCTGATCCGGACCTTCCGGCGCGACCACCGGTCGCAGCTGGCCAGCACCGTGCCGGAGCTGCGTCACTCGGTCCTGCGCGTGTTGAGAGCGGGGTGGCGCCCGATGACGGTCGGTATGCTCGCGTATCTCGCGCTCCAGTTGGCGCTGCTGTGGTTGTGCTTCCAGGTCCTCGGGATCTCCCTCGGCCTCCCCGTGCTCGTCACCGCTCTCGCGGTCGGGCAACTGCTGTCGTTGGTCCCCGTCACACCGGGCAGTGCGGGTGTCTTCGAGGTCGGCACCGCGGCGGCGCTGGTGGCGCTCGGCGGTGATCCCGCCGGGGTGACGGCCGGATTGTTGCTGTTCCGCGGCTTCACCTACCTGCTCGAGATCCCGGTCGGAGGCGTGACGCTGGCGATCTGGTGCTGGACGCATCGCCGGCCGGCTGCCCGGGAAGCCGTGGCCGGATGAGAATCGCTCTGGTCAGTGACTGCTTTCTGCCGCGGGTCGGCGGCATCGAGCTGCAGGTTCACGACCTGGCCCGTCAGCTCGTCCGAGCCGGTCACTCGGTGACGGTGCTCACCACGACAGCCGGGCCGCCTGCGACGACGACCTTTCCGGTCGTCCGGCTTCCGGCGCTCGCCGGAATACCGTTGCCGGCGGCGGCCGACGTACTGCGGAACGGGATGAGCCGGTTCGACGTCGTGCACGCCCACACTTCGCTGATCTCGCCGCTGTCCTGGCAGGCCGCCCGCATCGCGCAGGCCGGCGGAGTCGGGACGGTCGTCACGCTGCACTCGCTGCCAGGCCCTACGGTGCTATGGCCGCCGGCATGGCTGGACCGCCGCCTCGGCGATGTCGGGTGGACAGCGGTCAGTGACGTCGTTGCCGACGTCCTGCGGAGGTCGCTGCCGGGCCGGACCGTCGACGTGCTGCACAACGGCATCGACGCAGCTGCCTGGCGGCGGCCGCGACGGTCCGGGCACCCTCTCACCATCGTCAGCACGATGCGGCTGACCCGGCGCAAACGGCCGGTCGCGCTGGTGCGGACGCTCGAGCTCATCCGCGACCAGCTGCCTCCGGGACGGGCCGTGCGAGCGATCCTGGCCGGCGCAGGGCCCCAGGCGCAGACGGTGGCCGCGGAAGTCCGGCGGCGCGGGATGTCGGAGTGGGTGCGGTTGCCGGGACGGCTGACCCGCCACGAGCTTCAGCAGCTTTACGCCGGCGCCGACGTCTACCTCGCGCCGGCGGAGCTCGAGTCGTTCGGTGTGGCGGCGCTCGAGGCAAGGTGTGCCGGACTGCCCGTGGTGGCAATGGCGTCTGGTGGTGTCGGCGAGTTCGTCCGGCACGGCATCGAGGGATTCCTGGTCGACAGCGATACCGCGATGGCCGCGACCACGGCCGCGCTGCTGACGGATCGCGAGCTGCTCGCCCGTATGCAGGTGCACAACCGCAGCACGGATCCGGTGATGACCTGGGACGACGTCGTCGTACGGCACCTGGCCGCGTATCGGACTCAGCGTGCTCTCAGCGGTCTGTCCCTAGCGTCGGCACCATGATTCCCGACGACTCCACCACCGCTTCGCTGTCCGGCTGGGGGCGGGCAGTCCATCGACACAGTCGGATTCGCCGGCCGGACTCGGACGAGGCGCTGGTCCAGACCGTGCTCTCCAGCCCGAAAGTCACCATCCGGGGCGCCGGCCGGAGCTACGGCGACGCCGCCCTGCCGGGACAGGGCACAGTCCTCGACCTGACCGGCCGCGACCGGATCATCTCGTTCGACCAGGCCAACGGCGTGATCGTGGTGGACGCCGGCGCGCTGCTCAGCGACATCGTCGAGCAGACGCTTCCACTCGGCTGGCTGCTCCCGGTGATCCCCGGGACCCAGCGGATCACGGTCGGAGGTGCGATCGCGAGCGACGTCCATGGGAAGAACCATCCGGGCGCAGGGTCGTTCGGCCACCACGTGCTCTGGCTCGCGCTGCTCCGCTCAGACGCGACGATCGCTCAGCTCTCGGCCGGCCACCATCCCGACGATTTCTGGGCGACGATCGGCGGGATGGGGCTGACCGGGGTGATCCTGCGGGCGGCGGTCCAACTTCAACGGGCGGAGACCGGCTGGGCGACCCGGACGCGTCACCGGACCCGTTCGCTCGGGGAGACGCTGTCGGTCCTGCGCACACTGGCCATCCGGCAGGAGGCGGACCCGGAACGCCATGTCGTCGGATGGCTGGACGCGGGGGCCGCCGGCCCCCGGCTGGGCCGCGGTATTGTGGACGACTTCCGGCCCGCGTCGACCAGAGAGTTGCCGGCGGCGGTCGCACCGTTCCCGGAGCGGCGCGGCGTGGCCACCCGCAGCCCGCGGTCCCTGCCCGGTCCGGGACTGGTGTCGAGGGCAACGATCGTGGCGGCGTCTGCGGCTCGATGGCATCTCGGCAGGCCGGGCAAGCCACATCTTCTGCCGTTGGATGCCGCGCTGTGTCCGCTGGACCGCGCCCAGTCGTGGCCGGCTGCCTTCGGCCGTGAGGGACTGATCCAGTACCAGCTCGCTGTACCGCACGAGGCATCTGCCGTCATCGCCGACGTCCTCACTTTCCTTGTCCGCCGCAGGATGTCTCCGGCGCTCGCCACCCTGAAGAATCTCGGCTACGGCACAGCAGGACCGCTGTCCTTCCCGATCCGTGGATGGACGTTGGCCGTCGACCTGCCTGCTCGCTGGCTGCGCGACGCGGCCGTGCTGCGACCGGTGGACCGAATGGTCGCGGACGCGGGCGGCCGGGTCTACCTGGCGAAGGACCTCACCACGGACCCGGCCCTGATCCCGGCCATGTATCCCCGCCTGAAAGCGTGGCAGCGAACTCAGTGCCGCCTGGACCCCGAACGCCGCTGGTCCTCCGCGCTGGCCGAGCGCCTGGACCTGCTGTCATGACAGCCGGTACTGCGTTGCTCGTCGGCGGCTCGTCCGAACTCGGTCTCGCCGTTCTCGAGGAACTCCTCGGGCCGCCGCCACGTCGCGTCGTCCTCGCCGGTCGCCCGAGCGGTGAGCTCTGGCGAAACGCGGAGCAGCTTCGCGACATCGGGTACTACGTCACGACCGCGCAGTACGACGCCTGTCTGCGAGCCGACGAGATCGAGGGGATGCTCACCCACGCGTGCACCGACCATCCCCTCAGCCTGGCTGTGGTCGCGATCGGTACGATGTCAGCGGAGTCCTTCGCCGAAGGGATCGTCGTCAACGGGCTGTCCGTCGCACTGCTGCTGCGTGCACTGGTTCAGCGAGGACCAGAGCAGGTGGTGCTGCTCTCCTCGGCTGCCGCGGTCAGGCCGAGGCAGTCGATCGCGGCCTATTCGCTCGGCAAGCAACTCGCGGACTCAGCAGCCGTCCTGCTGGCCCGGCAGGCGGCGGAGAGCGGCGTACGGATCCTCATCGTCCGCGCCGGGTTCGTCACCACCAGGATGACGGCAGGGATGGCGAAACCACCGTTGGCCACCACGCCTGATCGGGTGGCCCGAGCCGTGGCACGGGCCGTGCACGCTCGCCGGCGGGTCGTCTGGGTGCCACGCGGCATGGAACTCGCCGTACGGATTCTCAACCTGGTGCCGCGCCGGCTCTTGCCTGCCGGCTGGCGATGAACGCTCTCCGGTTCCTCTCAGCGTCCATTCGCTGTACTGGACAAATGATCACAACGAGAAGCCGCCGCCGAGCGCGGAAACGCTGGATTGCGTTGGTCTGTTGTCTACTGCTGGTCGTCCCGGCCGTGTCCTACGTCCGTGCCCTGCTCTACCCGGGTAGCGCGAGCTTCGCGGTCCGCTCGGTGGAGTGGGCCCGCGATCACGGTGGCGGCATGCTCATCGACACCATCGAGACCTGGCGGTATTCCCGACACGCTCCGCCGGCGGACGGTGCGCCGCAGGACGTCGCGGCCGGCGGGAACGGTCCTGGCGACAGCGCGGCCGGCGGCCAACTGCGCGCAGGGACGGACCTGCCGCCGGTCAAGACGCTGCCGGGCATTCGCCCGGCACCGCAGGAAGGGGTTTGGAGCGCTGCGCGGCGCTCCGCCACCGGGACACCGCTGCTGTGGACGACCTGGTTCCGGCCCGACCCGGCCCACCTGCCTGTCACGGTCGGAGTGGCCCTGATGCCGCGGAATGCGGATCGGTTGCGGCTGATGCCGGGCACCCGTGAGCCTGTGGCCGGAATGTCCTCCACCGACGGCTATTCGGTGCCGGCTGACGATCGGCGTTCTCTGGTGGCAACCTTCAACGCGGGATTCAAGATGCAGGATGCCCACGGTGGCTGGTGGACCACGGAGTCCGCAGCCGTGCCGCTCGCCGACGACCGCGCCTCAGTGGTGATCCTCCGCGACGGTACGGCGGTGGTCGGAACTTGGAACCGGACGGTCCGGATGACGCCGGACGTCGTCGCCGTACGGCAGAACCTGGACCCGGTGATCGTCGACGGGAACATCGTCGACGGGTTGACCGCCAACGCCCAGGGTCGGTGGGGGAGTGCCCGCAGCCAGTTCCAGTACACCTGGCGGTCCGGGCTCGGAACCGATGCCCACGGCAACCTCGTCTACGTCGCCGGTCAAGGGCTCACGCTGGCCACCCTGGCCTCGGCGATGCACCAGGTAGGGATCCAGCAGGGGATGGAGCTCGACATCCACGCCGCCATGGTCAGCTTCGACATCGAGCAGCCCGCGCCGAACGGCACGGTGACCGGCAAGCGGCTGCTCGAGTCGATGAACTCGCCGGCGGATCGCTACCTCGTCGACGACCAGCGCGACTTCTTCTATGTCGTGGCGCGATGACAGATCTCCGTACGCCGCCAATCGTCGCGAGCCCCGAGCCGGCCGGCCGGGCGCTGCTGCGGTTGAGTCGGCCCCGGCAATGGCACAAGGCCGTGATGCTGTTCGCGGCCCCGGCGGCCGCCGGGGTACTCGATGATCCCATCGCACTGCTGAGAGCCCTGATCGCCGCCGTCGGATTCACCTGCCTAGCGATCGCGATCTACGCCTTCAATGATGTCCGCGACGCGCCCGACGATCGTCGGCATCCGCAGAAGCGGTTCCGGCCGGTCGCAACCGGCTCGGTCAGCCCTACGCAGGCCGTGGCGTGGGGCTGTGCGGCCGCGCTGGCCGGCCTGGGTACGACGGCAGCGCTCGGCTGGGCGACATTCGGGCTCGCCGTGACGTACCTGGTCGCACAGGTGCTTTACGTTCTCGGGCTGAAGCATGTCGCAGTGGTCGACCTGATCGTCGTGGCACTCGGCTTCGTCATCCGCGCCGCCGCGGGTGGTACGGCGACCGGGCTGCCGGTCTCGCACTGGTTCCTGCTCGTCTCGCTGTTCGGTGCGTTGTTCCTCGTCACGGGCAAGCGCAAGGCCGAGCACTCGGCGGCGCGGATCGCGGTCAGCCGCCCGGTGCTGGCGGCGTATCCGCCGGCCTGGCTGGATCAGGTCATGACGGTGGCCCTTCTCGGTTCGGCGCTCTCGTACGGGCTCTGGGCATTCCAGTACTTCGGCCAGGACGCCATCCGTGAGCTGCTGGCCATCTCGTTTCTGCCCTTCCTGACCGGCCTGCTGCGCTACGGCCTGTTGGTATCGACCGGCCACGGCGAGCTGCCCGAACACGAGCTGTTCCAGGACCGCGTGCTCTCGATCGCCGGCGCCACCTGGGCTGCCCTGGTCGGCTCCGGTCTGTACCTCAGCTGACACGGGGTTCCCGACGAGCCTGGCACCCGCAAGAGCTCCGTTGACCAACGGGACCATGCTGTTGGCGGCCGGCGCATCCGGACCGCCGTAGTACTCGATTCGACCCGGCAGCAGTCTTACGGTTGCCGCTAGCAACTTGTCACTGATTGGAGAACCACCGAGGGGTGCCGGCAATGGCGTCGGCCCAGTCATGCGCCCGCCGGCGTGTCTCTCCCAGTGGAAAACGCTCGCTCGGCAAGGTGTGCCTTGCTTGGCGACAGTTCCGAGAGGCGGGATGGGCGGCTTCGGATCTGCGGGATGGGATCGCGGCGTCTGAAGCTGCGATGGCGAGGTTGCGGTGTGCCCTGGATGCCGGGGGGGGCAGGGACTCGGAAGCCAGACCGACCGTGACACGTTGATCATGACGCTGCTGTCGCCTTCTTTCGCAGAGGGTGAAGGAGGCTGGGACGACGTGCCCTGCGGACGCCGAGAC
>NZ_SMKR01000007.1 GCF_004348725.1 Kribbella turkmenica | reverse complement strand
CCCGACACCCGCCCAGAAAGCCGGCGCCGCCGGCACCAAGGTCACGCTGATCACCGGCGACGTCGTCGAGGTGAGCGACGCCGGTGCCGGCAAGAAGGCGGCGACCGTCCGCCCGGCCGCCGGCCGTGAGCGCGTCACGTTCCACACGATCGAGGTCGACGGCGGACTGCGGGTCCTGCCGGCCGACGCCGTACCGTACATCTCCACCGGGGTCCTGGACGCCGACCTGTTCGACGTCGAGGAGCTGATCGCCGACGGGTACGGCGACTCCGCGGCGCGGCAGCTCCCGTTGATCGTCAAGTACGACCAGGGCCTGCGGAGCTCCCAGGAGCTGGCCGGGACGACGGCCAAGCGCGACCTGGGCTCGATCGGCGGCCGCGCCGTCGACGCGGCCAAGGACCGGCTGCCCGAGTTGTGGAGGTCGCTGAAGCCGGCCGTCGGCGCCCGCGCGCTGAACAGCGGGGTCAGCAAGATCTGGCTGGACGGCAAGGTCCGTGCGGTGCTCGACAAGAGCGTCCCGCAGATCGGTGCGCCGGCCGCTTGGCAGGCCGGCTACGAGGGCTCCGGCGTGGAGGTCGCCGTACTGGACACCGGCGTGGACGCGGAGCACCCGGACCTGGCCGGCAAGGTGCAGCAGGCCGAGGACTTCTCCGGCAGCCCGACCGGCCCGGCGGACCACTTCGGTCACGGCACGCACGTCGCGGCCACGATCGCCGGCACCGGTGCCGGTGCCGGCGGCACCCGCAAGGGGGTCGCGCCGAAGGCCGACCTGCTGGTCGGCAAGGTGCTCGGCGACGACGGCTACGGCTACGAGTCCTGGATCATCGCCGGGATGGAGTGGGCCGCCGCCGAAGGCGCCAAGGTGGTCAACATGAGTCTCGGCGGTGGCGCGACCGACGGCACCGACCCGATGAGCCAGGCGGTCAACGACATCACCGCCCGGACCGGCACGCTGTTCGTCGTCTCGGCCGGTAACGAGGGCCGGGACGAGGCCGTCGGTACGCCGGGTGCCGCGGCGTCGGCGCTGACCGTGGCGGCCGTGGACCGCAACGACGCGCTGGCGGACTTCTCCAGTCGCGGGCCGCGGCTCGGAGACGCCGGCCTGAAGCCGGAGATCTCCGCACCCGGTGTGGACATCGTCGCCGCGCGCGCCAAGGGCACCGCCATGGGTGGACCGGTGGACGAGCTGTACACGGCTGCCTCGGGGACGTCGATGGCCGCGCCGCATGTGGCCGGAGCCGCTGCCCTGCTCGCGCAGCAGCACCCGGACTGGAAGGCCGAGCAGCTGAAGAACGCCCTGGTCAGCACCGCGAAGACGCAGCCGAACCAGTCGGTCTACGCGCAGGGTGCGGGCCGGGTCGACCTGGCCCGGGCGACGTCGCAGCAGGTGTTCGCGACCGCCGTCGCGGACTTCGGTCTGCAGACGTCGACCGACGCCGGCAGCCGGACCGTCACCTACCGGAACGAGTCGGACGCCCCGGTCACGCTGACCCTGTCCGTCGCCGTCAAGAACCTCGACAACGCGAAGCCGGAGACCGACGCGTTCGGTGTCCCGGCGACCGTCACGGTGCCGGCGAACGGCACGATCGACGTCCCGGTGAACCTGGCCGCGGCCAAGCTCGACCGCGGTCTGCACAGCGGGTGGATCGTGGCCACCGGCACCAACGGCGTGGTCACCCACACCGCGGTGGGAGCGCTCCGGCAGGGCCCGAAGCACACGATCACCCTGCGCGGCATCGGCCTGGACGGTCAGCCGACCGCGGTCCCGGTGGTCGCGCTGTTCGGCGACAACTCGCGCTCGGACGTTCTCGCCTGGATCCCGGACGGGGAGAGCATCACGGCCGAGGTCGAGGAGGGTACGTACCTCATGCACGGCCTGGTCGAGAACTACGACCCGCAGCACGAGCAGGTCAGCCTGTTCACCGACCCGAACATCGTGGTCACCGAGGACACCGAGGTCGTGATCGACGCGCGCAAGGCGGCGCCGATCACGATCGAGACGCCGAAGCCCTCGGAGCAGCAGGCCATCCTGAGCTACTACGTGCACCGGGTCTACGGCAACGGCCGGTCGATCAGCCACGGGGTGATGCATTTCAGCACCGTCGAGCAGGTCAACGTCACCCCGACCAAGCCGGTCAAGGACGGCTCGTTCGAGTTCTCGTCCCGCTGGCAGCTGGTCGCGCCGCTGGTCCAGGCCAAGGTCCAGGGGATCGCCGGTCCGCTCGACATCAACCTGCTGCACCGGTCGCCGTCGTACGACGGCAAGACCAAGCGGTTGCCGATGGTCTACGCCGACTCCACGCTCGAGGGCGTGCAGGGCGCGCTGGCCGTGATCGACTCCAGCGAGGACGGCTGGGGCAACGGCAGCGAGCAGGAGCAGATCGCCGCGGCCGCGAAGGCCGGTGCCGCGGCCGTGATCCTGGTCCGGCCGGCGGACTGGTCGCCCTGGACAGTGTGGCGTCCGGTCGGTGAGCGTGAGCCGATCCCGGCGATGGTCACCGGGTACGACGACGGTCAGAAGCTGATCGAGCGGGCCCAGCGCGGCCGCGCCACGATCGACCTGACGCTGACGACCTCGAGCCCGTACCTGTACGACGTCAACCAGGTCTCGGCCGGGTCCATCCCGGCGAAGATCGTCTACAAGGTGACGCCGGCGAACAGCGCCCGGATCACCACCCGGTACGCCGACAACGGCGGCTTCGACTGGGCCAAGGAACAGCGGTTCGGCTGGCGCCCGTGGCAGGAGTACGCCTGGAACGACTCGCAGCGGTTCGTCGAGACCCCGAAGGTGCGCGAGGAGTGGGTGACGTCGGGCGACTCGCTCTGGCAGCACCGGGTGCACCACCTCTACACCTGGGACGAGATGAACCCGCTGCAGGGCGGGATGACGTCGATGCCGCGCAGCTACCGGACCGGCCGGTCGAACGAGACCTGGTTCGGTCCGGTTGTCCGCCCGGCGGCCGCTCCCGGGGTGCAGTCGACCCGGACCGGTGACCGGCTGTCGCTGCGGATCCCGTCGTTCGTGGACGCCGCCGGCCACTACACGGTGGGCGAGACGACCTCGTCGTCCGCGGTGCTCTCGCGCAACGGTCAGGTCGTCGCCGAACTGCCGGACGCCTGGCAGGACGTGATGACGTCCGGCGAGGACGCGGCGTACACGCTGGACCTGTCGACCGAGCGGAACGACACCGAAGGCGAGTGGAACTGGGGTACGCGGACGCAGACCTCGTGGGAGTTCCGCTCGAAGAAGACGGCTGAGGACAAGGCGACCCCGTTGTCCCTGCTGCAGGTCGGCTACACGGTCCCGGTCGACCTGACCGGCCGGGTCGCGGCCCGCACCCACGCGGTGGGCTTCGAAATCACCGGAGGAACCCGCTCGACGGCGCTGCAGGCGTGGGCGTCGTACGACGAGGGCAAGAGCTGGAAGAAGCTGGCCGTGGTCGGTGCCCACGGCCACTACCTGGCCGTGGTCCCGTCGGCGCACGGAACCGTCTCGCTGAAGGTCCGCGCGACCGACAGCAGTGGGCTCGCGGTGACCCAGACCGTGATCCGCGCGTACGGCGTGAAGTAGGCCGGACCGAGCTGGGGCAGCGGGGGCTGCCCCAGCTCAGATCCACCCGCGTTTCGCGGCCTGGAAGGCCAGGCCGGTCCGGGTGTCCACCCCGGCCAGGGCCATCATCCGGTCGAGCCGCCGCTGGACGGTACGGCGGCTGATCCCGAGCTGGGACGCGATCGACTTGTCGGGGACGCCGGCCACCAGGAGCGACAACAGGAAGCGCTCGTTGTCGTCCAGGCCCTCGATCTCGTCGGCCGGCTCGGCCGCCTGCAGTTTCACCGGCGTCGCCATCTCCCAGTGGCTCTCGAAGAGCGCCAGCAGCGCGTCCAGCAGCTGGCCGCGGCCGATGATCGCGGCGGTCGGCTCGCCGATCCCCAGCTCGTCGTCCCGGACCAGCGGGCAGACCGCGGTCGCCCGGTCCACGATCGCCAGCCGGACCGGCAGCGTCGGGAGGCTGCGAGCCTCCTCACCCCAGCTGACCCCCTCGGCGATGGTGTCCAGCTCACCCGGTTGCTCCAGCAGGGCGCGCTCGTAGATCGCCCGGTACCGGACGCCTCGGCTCAGCGCGCCGTACTCCTCGGTGTTGTCCGCACCCTGCATAGCCAGCGGGTTGGCCCGGCAGAACCACAAGATCTCCTGGTGCGCCGACTCCTGCAGGTCGCGCAGGCGCTCGCGCAGCGCGTTGGCGCCGACGATCACCTCGACCAGGTGGTGGGCGTCCCGGCGGCTCGCGCTGGCGCGGAACTCCTCGCTCAGTGCGGCCACGGTCTTGCGGGCGGCCTCCAACGACTCCTGCCGGCGCAGCAGCGTCGTACCGAGGGCGACGTCGGGCGGCAGCGGCCGGAAGACCGGGCCGTCGGAGTAGTGGACCGCGACCAGGCCCTTCGCCTGCAGTCGCTGCAAGACCTCGTCCGCCTCCTGCTGGGGCAGGTCGGCGACCTCGGCAAGCTCTGACGGGCGCGCGGCGGACAGCCCGACCAGCAGCCGGTACGCCTGCTCCTCGCGCGCATCAAGCAACAAGCCCTCCTGCATCTGGCGCCCTCCCAGGCTCGGAACTCAACGCCCCAGCGCACATTCGAACACATCCGCCCGTGACACATCCGGGCCAGCCGATGCCGTGACACCTCAGTGCCATCATGCGCGAGGTGAGTGACCGTCACTTCCGGTCAGAAGTTCGCGGAACCCCGCCGCCCCTTGACCGGGGCGGTGAGGTGGGGCCGCGGGACCGAACAGCGCGCCCCACGCTTGAAGAGAGATCGACTGATGAGTCTGACCGACTACGCCGGTGTCGCCGGCCTGCTGGCCGCGGCCGTCCTTGCCTTCTGGATGCTCCGTGGTCCACGGGCCCATGCGCCTGCCGCCCGTCATCGCGGCAATCCCGCCCTGCGCCTGCCGAGACCCTCGCACCCGGAGCGTGCCTCCAGACACTGAGTACAGCTTCCGCTGAATACATCTGATGCTGTACTGTCGCGCCATGGAGACCGTGGCGCGAGGTGAAGTGCTGGCCCGGTTCGGGCATGCGTTGTCGGACGCGACCCGCACCCGGGTGCTGCTGGCGCTCGTCGAAGGCGCCGCGTACCCGGCGGAACTGGCCGATCGGCTCGGCGTGAGCCGGCAGTCGTTGTCGAACCACCTGGCCTGCCTGCGCGGCTGCGGCCTGGTCGTCGCGGAGCCCGAGGGCCGGCGGACGCGGTACGAGTTGGCCGACCCCAAGCTCGCGACCGCGCTGACCGCTCTCCTCGACGTCGTGCTGGCGGTGGATCCCGGATGTCACTGATCAACGTCGGTCCACGGGTCGACCGGCGGCGCCTCGGGCGCCGGGCGCAGGTGCTGGCCGGGGCGAGCGTCGGCTACAACCTGGTCGAGGCCGTCGTGGCGATCTCGGCCGGTGCGGTGTCGGGTTCGGTCGCCCTCGTGGGCTTCGGGCTGGACTCGATCGTCGAGGTGGCCAGCGGGCTGATCATCCTGTGGCAGTTCCGGAATCCGCTGCCCGAGACCAGGGAGCGCCGGGCGCTGCGGCTGATCGCACTGTCCTTCTTCGGCCTCGCGGCCTACGTGACGGTCGAGTCCGTACGGGCGTTGGCCGCACGGTCGGAGCCGGACGCGTCGCCGGTCGGGATCGGGCTCGCGGTCGCGTCGCTGCTGGTGATGCCGGTGCTGTCCGCGGCCCAGCGCCGTACCGGGAAGGCGTTGGGGTCGAACGCGGTGGTTGCCGATGGCACCCAAACGTTGCTGTGCACCTACCTGTCCGCGGTGTTGCTGGCCGGACTGGTGCTGAACGCCACGGCCGGCTGGTTCTGGGCCGATTCCGTCGCCGGGCTGGTGATTGCGGCCGTCGCCGTCCGGGAGGGTGTGCAGGCGTGGCGGGGCCTGGGCTGCTGCGCGCCGAGCGCGACGGCGTGCGACTGTCCTAACTGTTGATCTGGAACGTCATGCCCTTGTAGTCGCGGGTGGCCGTTGGCCGGGCGGACTCGGCGGTGATCGCCGGGGTGGCGGCCGTCGGCGGGGCGATGCCGAGGTGGGCGGCGGACTGGCCGACGCGGGCCTGCACCCACTCCTGGAGTCCCTGATCGGCGACCGAGATCCGCTGCCCGTCGTCCCGGAGCATGCCGCGGGCAACCAACTGCTGACGGTCGTCGTCCAGTTCCTGCCACCGGCCGAGGCCGGCCAGCCCGGTGTCGCCCGGGAGGCTGAGTCCTTGCGGACCGTGGGCCGCGACCTTCGCCAGCAGTTCTTTCTCGGAGTCCGAGCAGTTGTTCCAGGCGGCTTGGTACAACACCCGCGACTTGTCGTTCACCTGCGCCGTCGCCGCCTTCGCGACGTCGACGGTCACTCCCCCGCGCGCCAGCGCCATCGGCAGCGCGGTCTCGGACAGGTCGCGCAGCCTGGTCGGATCACCGTTCGCCGACCTGACCAACCGGGCGACTGCCTCCGGCTCGTACGCGATCCCCGCCTGTCGGAGCGGTTCGGTCAGCGCCGGCCGGAGCTCGTCGTCGGACAACGGGCCGACCTCGCGGACGTCGAACCGGCCGGTCACCCCGGTCGCGACCCGGGACCGGCCACCGGACGCTGCCATCAGCCGGGTCGCCGCCAGCTCACCACCGGCCGCGATCAGGAACACCGGCCGGCGCTGCTGCTCCAGATGCGCGGCCAGCTCGGTCAGCGCCGCCAGATCGCGCTCCGAGGCCACGTCGAGATTGTCGACCATGAGCAGGACGGGCTCGGGCGGCTTGCGGTTCGCGGCCAGCTCACCGAGCTGCCCGGCCAGCTCATTCAGCGTGCTGCCGACACTGTCCTGGTTGCCGGCCTCCCACTGCGTCTTCGCCACACCCTGCACGAACGGGACCGGCATCACCCGGAGCTCCGCGCCGTTCTGCCGGCTGCGGTTGCGCTGGCCGAGATCCTTCACCAGCTTCTTCAGCCGGCGCGCGCCGAGCATCCCGTAGCGTTTGCGGATCGCGCCGAGGTCGTCGGTCACCCGGCGGACGAACCGGTTCTCCAGCGGCTCCCGCGGCGACGCGTCCACCCGGATCCCGATCCAGCCCTGCTGCTCGGCCAGCGCCTGGGCCCGGTCCAGTTCGACGGTCTTGCCCATCCCGGGCGGACCGGTGAACAGCACCGAGTTGCCCTCGGGCGTGCGCAGGTCGAGCGAGATCGGCCGGCCGAACCGGTCCGTGCGGGTCACCGTGTACGCCGGGTTCCGCGGTGTACCGAAGACCTGGCTCATGGCTTCAGCCTGCGGACCGTAGCGGTCGCCGATCCGGGCTGGACATGTCCGGCCGGTGAACTCTGCCCACCTGCCGGTCGAACCGGTCTACCGGTGCCGCCCGATCGCGCACTGATCGGCGGCGATCCTTGGCAGCGTGAGCGCCCGCTGTCACTCTGCAAACATGTGGACCCGACGTGTGATGGCGGCGCTCCTGACGGCGCCTCTGCTGTTGACCGGAGTGCTGCCGACCGCCCAGGCCTCGCCGGACCCCAAGCTGACAGTGACCGCCGTCAGTCTTTCCAGGTCCAGTGTCGTGGTGTCGGGGCTGAACCTCGTACCGGTGACGGTCACGGTCAAGGGCGGCTACGACTCGACCAACCCTGCGGACGAGCAGCTGACGCTGTTCGTGGTGCTGGAGCGCACGAGTGGTTCCGGGCAGTATCCCTACCAGCTGTCGACGAACCTGCCGCGGACGGCCGGGACGGTGAAGAACGGCACCTGGAGCGGTCCGCTCTACGTGCCGTCGACCGCGAACGGCACCTGGAAGGTCACCGGCGTGCGGGCGGGCCCGTACGGCATCCCCGGCGACATGACCGATCCGACGCCGTTCGCCGGCCCGGCGCTGGCGGTCAGCGGGTCCCACCTACCGAAGCTGAACGCGTTGGTGACACCCAGAGTGGTGCCGTTCGGGTCGCCGTACACGATCAAATGGGCGATCACCGACAGCGCGACCGGCAAGCCCTACGGGACCCGGCTCACGGCGCTGCTGGCCATCGACAACGGCTGTGCCGAGGACGCCGGTGGGGACGTGATCCGGACCGACGTCAACGGCCTGTACACGAAGCAGTACAGAGCCGCGGACGCGGACTCGCTCAACTGCTTGCGGATCACGGGCAAGCCGGTGGACATCGCCGGCCTCGGGTTCGCGGTCGCCCGGCCGGGAATCGTCGCGGCGACCCCGTCCAGGACGAGTGCCTCGGTCGGGACCGTCGTACCGGTGAACGGGTCGGTCGCCGGTGCGCCGGCCGGTTGCCCGGTGGGGCTGCAGCGGCTGTACGGCGCGACACGCTGGCGGGCGGTGAGCGCGGCCAAGGTCCGGCAGAGCGGGCGGTTCACGGTGAACGCGCAACCGGCGTACAAGGGTCTGATTCCGTACCGGGTCTACCTGCCGGCCTGCCACCGCTTCCAGGCGGGCGTGAGCAAGGTGTTCTACATCCGCGGCCTCTGACGCGGTGCCGAGACGGTCCGGAGGCGGTCCGGGAACCGGTGAGCTAGCCTGAGTTAGGTAGACCTAACTTGCCTGGCCTGACCGGGCCGCCCGACGTACCCGAGAGGACCGTGGTCGAGTGACCAGCCCCGCACCCCGTCGTAACCGCGTCTGCAAGCGCGCGGTCGTCCGCCGGACCGAGCGGATCACGCCGCACATGATCCGGGTCGTGCTCACCGCCGCCGACTTCGTCGACAACGGCTACACCGACCACTACGTGAAGCTGCTGTTCGGCAAGCCCGGGGTCGAGTACGCCGAGCCGCTCGACCTCGGCGTGATCCGGGCGACGTACCAGTCGGAGCAGTGGCCGACGATGCGGACGTACACCGTGCGGAACTGGGACCAGGACAGCCGCGAGCTGTCCATCGACTTCGTCCATCACGGCGATGAGGGGGTGGCCGGGCCGTGGGCCGCGGCGGCGCAACCGGGCGACGTGCTGTGGTTCAACGGTCCGGGCGGTGCCTATGCGCCGGACGAGGCGGCCGACTGGCATCTGCTCGTGGGCGACGAGAGCGCGCTGCCGGCGATCGGCGCCGCGGTCGAGCAGTTGCCGCCGGGCGCCCGCGCGACCGTGCTGGTCGAGGTGGAGGACGCGTCCGAGGAGCAGAAGCTCGGCGGCGCCGGCGACCTCGACGTCACCTGGTTCCACCGCGCCGGCAGCACCGCCGCCCGCGGTGACGGCCTGGTCGCGGCCGTCGAGGCCCTCGACTTCCCGGCCGGCGACACCCAGGTCTTCGTCCACGGCGAGGCCGGTTTCGTCTTCCGCATCCGCAAGAACCTCTTCACCGACCGCGGCCTGTCCCGCGACCGCGTCTCCCTCTCCGGCTACTGGCGCCTCGGCAAGAACGAGGACGGCTGGCAGGCCGAGAAGGCCGAAACCGCCACGAAGGAACGCGCAGCCGCCGGCGCCTGAGTCCAACCAGGCGGTCGCGGGCGGCGTCGTACGCGACATGGTTGATCCCGCGTCCTTCGATCGCTTCGCTGCCGAGTACGACCGGTTCGTGAGTTTGCAGGTGGGGCAGAACCGGGCGTGGGTGCTCGGGCTGGACCTGCGGGGCGAACGGGCGCTGGATGCCGGGTGCGGGTCCGGGCACGCGGCGGAGGGGTTGGCCGAGCGGTACGGCCAGGTGCTCGGGGTGGATCTGAGTGCGCCGATGATCTCGCTGGCCAGGCGGAAGCGGACGCGGGCGAACGTGGAGTACCGGGTGGCCGACCTGTTCGCGATCGAGGAGGACGGGTTCGACCTGGTCTACAGCCACACGATGATGCATCACCTGCCGGACTACCGCGGCGGCCTGGAGCACTTGAAGTCGCTGGTGCGGCCGGGTGGCACGGTGGCGATCGTGGACAACGTGTCCGATCGGTATCCGACTCCGCCGCGGTGGGCCTACCTGGTCGGCGCGTGGCTGGGTCTCCCCCGGGAGATCGCCCGGCTCGGGATCAGGGACGCGCTGTTCGAGTTCCGGTTCTGGCACAGCAAGCCGTGGCTCGACCACCTGGCCAGCGATCGCTACCTGTCCCGCACGCAGTTCCGCGCGGTGTACGACGACGTCTTCCCCGGTGCGCAGTACACGGACCTCGGGTTCGCGTTGGCTATGCGGTGGACCGCCGCCGGTTGAGCAGTTCGATCAGCGTCGACGCCTGGTTGGTCGGGAGCACCCAGTCGTCGCCGGACGCCTGCAGGATCACGGCCGGACCTTCGGTGACCACCGGCGGATGCGGGATGGCGATCGGGAACTTGAGCCGCTCCACGCCACTGAGCGCGGCCTCGAAGACGCCGGTGATGCTGCTCAGCGGGTAGGTCTTCGCCAGATCGCCGGTCGACTGCGACCGCACGACCGGCCGGCTCTGGATCGTCACGCTGTCCGCATCCAGCAGGACCGCGGTCAGTTGCAGCCCGCGCAGCCGGAAGATCAGCTCGTACGGCGTTTCCGCCAGCTCCGGTACGACGGGAACGAGCAGCACCCGGTCGGCGTACCGAGCCAGCGCCGCGCCTGCGACGATCCCGGCGAGCAACGCGGGCAAGGCCAGGAACGCCGGCCACCAGACGCCGACCGCCAACGGGAACAGCGTCACGGTCAACCCACTCACCCCACCGAACAGTGCACCGACCCCGGCCCACCACCGCGGCTGGTACCGATGCCGCCGCCGCTGGACCCACCCGAGCACCAGCATCCCGGCCGGCACCAGGCATCCCGCCCACACCGCCGGCGATCCGGTCGTACTGATCAACGCCACGACCGCCAGCAGGACCAACGGAATTCCCAGATAGATGGCCGTCACCACGCGCTGCACCCGCCGGTGCCTCTGCTCCATGGGGAAAACCCAAGCACATCCCGGCCGAACCACCTACTGTGCCGAGAGTGATCGAGATTCCCGCGAAGCTGACCGAGAACCACAGCGCGAAGGCGCCCGAGTGGCTGGCGGGCCTGCCGTCGACCGCGGCGGCGTACGTCGACCGGTGGCAGCTGACGATCGACGGTGAGCCGCTCAGTGGCGAGGCCTCGCTGATCCTGCCCGTCGTCCGGCGCGATGGCGCCAAGGCGATGCTCAAGCTCCAAACGGTCAACGACGAGAGCGCGGGCGAGGCGCTCGCCCTGCGGACGTGGAGTCGCGACGACGTCGTCGCGGTGCTCGAGGACGATCCGGTGACCTCGACGCTCCTGCTCGAGCGACTCGAGTCGCGGACCCTCGACGACCTGCCCGACCACGTCGCGGCGACCAGGATCGTGGCGGAGTTCCTCGCCCGGCTGAGTGCGGTCCCGGCGCCACCCGGGATCCGGACGCTCGCCGACGTCGCCGGTGCGATGGTCGACGACGCACCCGGCCTGATCCCGCGCCTCGCCGATCCGGACGAGCGGCACCTGGTACGGCGCTTCGTCGCGCAGGTGACCGAGCTGCTGCCGGAGTCCGGTGACCGGTTGCTGCACTGGGACCTGCACTACTACAACGTGCTGGCCGCGCGGCGACAGCCCTGGCTGGTCATCGATCCGAAGCCGCTCGCGGGTGACCCCGGGTTCGACGTGTTCCCGGTGCTGTGGAACCGCTGGGACGACCTGGTCGCGACCGGCGAGCTGGAGCGGGCGATCCGGGACCGCTTCGACCTGGTGCTGGAGGTCACCGGCATCGACCGCGACCGGGCGCTCGGCTGGACCGCGGGCAGGATCCTGCAGAACGTGCTCTGGGACACCGCCGACGGCGAGTCCTCGATCTACCCGGTGCTGCGGACGATCGCCACGGCCCTCCGGCTGTGATTACATGATTACGTGACTACTCCGACGCTGTACGAATGGGCCGGCGGCCACGACGCGCTGCGGCGGCTGACCGAAGTGTTCTACGACAAGGTGCTGGCCGACCCGATCCTCGCGCCGGTGTTCGCGCAGATGAGCGACCAGCACCGGGAGCACGTCGCGATCTGGCTCGGCGAGGTCTTCCGCGGGCACAGCCGCTACACCGACGAGCTCGGCGGCTACTCCGCGATGCTGAAGCACCACCTCGGCCTTGGGCTGACGGAGGAGCAGCGATCGCGGTGGGCCGCGCTGATCGCCGCGAGTGCGGACCCGGCCGGCCTGCCGGACGACCCGGAGTTCCGGTCGGCCTTCGTCGCGTACGTCGAGTGGGGCACCCGGATCGCGCTCGCCAACTCACAACCCGGCGCGACCCCACCCCCGAAGGCGCCGGTCCCGCACTGGGGCTGGGGCGAGGCGCCGCCGTACCGACCTGGTTGACGTAGCAGACACCCCGGGAGAAGGCCCGGGGACTGGGGGTTGGATACAGTCGCGGTTCACGATGATTCCGCTTGCGGGGATGCGAGGGTGAACCTGTGACCGCTCAGCTCGAGTATCCCGAGGTGCAGGACAGCGACGCGCTGTTGTCGATCCAGGGCCTGTGGAAGGTGTTCGGCCCGAAAGCCCAGCGAGTACCGCACCGCCCCGATCTCGCCGCCCTGGACCGCGCCGCCCTCTACACCAGGACCGGCTGTACGGCCGCCGTCCGCGACCTCAGCTTCGACGTCGCACCGGGTGAGGTCTTCGTCGTCATGGGACTGTCCGGCTCCGGCAAGTCCACGCTGGTCCGCTGCCTCACACGTTTGATCGAACCGACCGCCGGCAGCCTGATCTTCGAGGGTGAGGACCTCCGGGCCGCGGACGAGAAGCGGCTGCGGACGTTGCGCCGCAGCAAGTTCTCGATGGTGTTCCAGCACTTCGGCCTGCTGCCGCACCGCAAGGTGATCGACAACGTCTCGTACGGCCTGGAGATCCGCGGCGAGAGCAAGCCCGACCGGCGGCGGCGTGCCCAGGAGGTGATCGACCTCGTCGGCCTGGCCGGCAACGAGCACTTCTACCCGGAGCAGCTGTCCGGCGGCATGCAGCAGCGGGTCGGCCTGGCCCGCGCGCTCGCCAACGACCCGGACGTGCTGCTGTTCGACGAGCCGTTCTCCGCGCTCGACCCGCTGATCCGGCGGGAGATGCAGAACGAGGTCGTCCGGCTGCACCGCGAGGTCGGCAAGACGATGGTGTTCGTCACCCACGACCTGTCCGAGGCGCTGCGGCTGGGCGACCGGATCCTGCTGATGCGCGACGGCGGCGCGGTCCAGCTCGGCACCGGCGACGAGCTGGTCGGCGCCCCGGCCGACGAGTACGTCCGCGACTTCGTCCGCGACGTGCCACGGGCCGACGTGCTGACGCTGCGGTGGATCGTCCGGGACGCGCGGCCGGGCGAGCCGCTGGACGGCCCTGAGGTCGGCCCGGACGTGCTGGTCCGGGAGGCGACCCGGCTGGTGCTGGAGGCGGACCGCCCGGTCAAGGTGGTCTCGAACGGCACGTTGCTCGGCGTGATCGACGACGAGGAGATCCTCGCCGTCGTCGCGGACCACTGATGGCCGCCATCACCAGCGACGTCGAGGTCGAGGTCCGCCGGCCCCGGCGCGGCGTGGTCGTCGGCATCCTGCTCGTCGCCTGGGTCGCCGTGTACTTCGTCCTCCGCGGCATCGACACGCTCACCCTCGGCAGCCAGGAGACGACCACTCTTCACCGCTGGCTGACCGACCACCGCGACGACCTCGGCCAGGGCAACGTCGTCTTCGACGCCATCCGGATGACCGTCGACCAGTTCGTCGTCCTGCTGCAGAACCTGCTGGCGCAGCCGGCGTACGGCCGGCCGGTGCCGGTCATCGGCTGGCTCGGGGTGGTCGCGGTGGCGGCGTACCTGGCGTGGGCGTTCGGCAACTGGAAGGTCGCGCTGCTGACGGCGGCCGGGCTCGGGTTCGTCGGGCTGCAGGGGCTGTGGCGGGAAAGCATGGACACGCTCGCGCTGACGATCGCGGCCGTGCTGCTGTCGCTGCTGGTCGCCATTCCGCTGGGCATCTGGGCCGGGCTGTCGAACCGGGCGTTCCGGGTGGCGACGCTGGTCCTGGACCTGATGCAGACACTGCCGACGTTCGTCTACCTGGCGCCGCTGACCTTGTTCTTCGCGATCGGTCCGGCCGCGGCCACGATCGCGACCCTGGTCTACGCGGCGCCCCCGGCCGTCCGGCTGACCGCGCACGCGATCCGGTCGGTCCCCGCCGAGAGCGTCGAGGCGGCCCGTTCGCTCGGGTCGACCCGGAGCCAGACGCTCACCAAGGTGCTGCTGCCGATGTCGCGCAGCACGGTCGTGGTCGGGATCAACCAGACGATCATGGCCGCGCTGTCGATGGTGACCGTGGCCGCGCTGATCAACGCGCCCGGCCTCGGCGACACGGTGCTGAAGGCGCTGGAGACGCTCGACGTCGGTGTCGCGTTCAACGGCGGCCTGGCGATCGTGGTGCTCGCGATCGTCCTCGACCGGGTGACCACCGCCGCGGGCGACCGGCCCTGGCGGACGGCGAGCCGCCGGCGGAGAATCCTGCTGGCCGCCGGCGCGGCCGGTGTGCTGGTCGCCGTCTGGTTCTCCAGGACCTACGTGTGGGCGGCCGAGTTCCCGACCTCGGTGAACATCGGCTCCCGGATCGCGGTGACCACGTCGAACCTGACCAACTGGGTGCAGGACGTCTTCGGCGGCTTCACGTACGGCGTGCGGGACGCGGTGACCAAGGGCGTCCTCAACCCGCTCGAGGCGCTGCTGACCGGATCGCCCTGGTGGCTGGTGGCCACCGTGGTCGTCGCGCTGGCCGCCGTACTCGGACGGTGGCGGGGAGCGCTTCCGGCCGCGGTGTGCTCGCTGCTTCTGGTCGCGACCGGGGTCTGGCACGACAGCATGGTCACGCTGGCGTCGACGCTGCTGGCGACCGTCGTGGTCGTCGCCGTCGGACTCGTGCTCGGGGTGTGGGCCGGCCGCAACCGCCGGGTCGACACCTGGATCCGGCCGGTCCTGGACGCCGGGCAGACGATGCCGCCGTTCGTGTACCTGGTGCCGTTCCTGGCGTTGTTCGGCACCAGCCGGTTCACCGCGATCGCGGCCGCGATCGTGTTCGCCGTCCCGGTGACCACCAAGATCGTTGCTGACGGCATCAAAGCTGTCCCGGTGGCGACCGTCGAGGCGGCCAACTCGGTCGGCTCCAGCAACTGGCAGGTGATCAGCAAGGTGCAGCTGCCGGTCGCCCGCCGGGCGATTACGCTGGCGGTCAACCAGGGGCTGATCTACGTGCTGTCGATGGTGGTCGTCGGCGGCCTGGTCGGTGCCCAGGCCCTCGGGTACGACGTGTACGCCGGCTTCACGCAGAGCGAGCTGTACGGCAAGGGGTTGGCCGCCGGGCTCGCTATCGTCCTGCTCGGCGTACTGCTCGACCGCGTGACCCAGGCGGCCGCCCGCCGGACCCAGAGGTTCCCGAGAAGAGGAGACAAGCTGTGAAGAAGCTCCGGTACGCCGGTGTCCTGACCGCCGTGGCACTGGCGCTGACGGGGTGCGGCGGCGAGAAGATCGGCTCGCAGCAGCCGGCCGCCGACGGCGGGAACGGGAAGGAGTGCGGCACCTTCAACCTGGCCGTCAACCCGTGGGTCGGCTACGAGGCGAACGCGGCCGTGGTCGCCTACGTCGCGACCAAGGACCTCGGCTGCGAGGTGGTGAAGAAGAACCTCAAGGAGGAGATCTCCTGGCAGGGGTTCGGCACCGGCGAGGTGGACGCCGTGCTGGAGAACTGGGGTCACGAGGACCTGAAGAAGAAGTACATCGAGGAGCAGAAGGTCGCGGTCGCGGCCGGCTCCACCGGGGTCAAGGGCGTGATCGGCTGGTACGTGCCGCCGTGGATGGCACAGCAGTACCCGGACATCACCGACTGGAGGAACCTGAACAAGTACGCCGCCCTGTTCAAGACGTCGGAGTCCGGCGGCAAGGGCCAGCTGCTCGACGGCGACCCGTCGTACGTCACCAACGACGAGGCGCTGGTGAAGAACCTGAAGCTGAACTACGAGGTGGTGCAGAGCGGTAGCGAGACCGCGCTGATCCAGGCATTCCGGATCGCGGAGAAGGACAAGAAGCCGCTGCTCGCCTACTTCTACGAGCCGCAGTGGTTCTTCAACGAACTGAAGCTGGTCAAGGTGAACCTGCCGAAGTACACCGCCGGCTGCGACGCCGACCCGGCCAAGGTCGCCTGCGACTACCCTCCGTACGACCTGGACAAGGTGGTGTCGAAGAAGTTCGCCGACTCCGGCAGCCCGGCGTACGACCTGGTGAAGAACTTCCAGTGGACCAACGAGGACCAGAACGCGGTCGCCCGGTCGATCGCCGTCGACAAGCTGACGCCGGACGTGGCCGCGGAGAAGTGGGTCAAGGAGAACCGGGCGAAGGTCGACGGCTGGCTCGGGAAGTGATCCGGTCGACGTCGAAGCGCTCGGCCGGCGGGAGCGGTGAACCCACTTTCGCCCGGAGCGCTTCGGCCTCGGCCAGCAGGCGGCGGGTCCGGCCGGGATCCTCGGCCGCGCCCGCCAGACCCTCCAGGGCGAGTGCGATCGCGCGTTCGTCGCCCACCTGGATCGCTGCCTCGTAGCCCTGCTGGTGCAGCGCTTGTGCCTTCGGAAAGTCGCCGCGCTGCTCGGCGATGAAACCCAGCTGGGCGAGGATGAAGGCGATCCCGGGCGTACCGCCGACCTGACGCAGCCAGTCGAGCCACTTGGTGAAGTGCGCCTCGGCGTCGTCGAGGCGGCCCTGCCGGCGGGCGGACAGTCCGAGGCCGACCTCGGCGTACTCCTCGGCAGACTTGTTGGACTGCTCGATCGCGAGCCGCCGGGCCCGCCCGTGCAGTGCGTCGGCGCGGTCGTAGTCGCCGGTGAGGTACGCGATCCGGCCCAGGCCGGAGGTCCGGAACGAGACCTCGGTCCACAGCCCGAGGTCCTCGGCGAGCCGGAGGGAGTCTTCGAGGTACCGCACGGCGGTCGGGTAGTCACCGCTGATCTCGGCGACGATGATCAACGAGTACGCCGCCTGCAGCCGGCCCCAGTCGTCACCGAGCTCGTCGAACAGTTCCAGGCTGCGATGTCCGTCCTGCAGCATCGACCAGAGGTCGGCGTGGACGATGTTCAACTGCGCCCGCGTGCTGAGCGCCGCCGCCAGTCCCCAGCGGTCGCCATCCGCGGTGAACGTCTCGATCGCCCGGTCGACGCGCCGCATCAGGACGTCCCGGGCACCGTACGCCCACTGGGTGTGGGCCAGGAACCACAGTGCTCGCGCCGGCGGCTCGTCGTACCTCGCCAAGGCTTGCTCGGCCGCCGCGGTGAGGTTGGAGCCCTTCGCGTCGGTGGCCGCCATGCCGACGAGCCACACCGTGGCGGCCGCGCGGTCTGCCGGGTCCTGCCCGGGTACGGCGAGAGCCGCGGCGATGGACCGCCGTGCCTCGCCGTGGCGACCGCGGAGATACCAGTACCAGGCCAACGCGTCGACCAGCTTGAGCGAAATCTGTGGAGCGGCGTCGAGCGCGGTACGGAAGTTGGATGCCTCCTGGTCGAGGCGGCTGAGCCACGTGCGCTGCTCCGGTCCGCGTAGATGCTGCTCGGCCTGCCGCGCCAGCCGCAGGTAGTACTCGGCATGACGCTGCCTCGTCGCTGCCTCCTCACCGGCTTCCACCAGACGTTCGAGACTGTACGCCGCGACCGATTCCAGCAGGCGGTAGCGGCGGGTAGTTGTGGCAACTAGTGATTTGTCGACAAGTGCCAGGACCAGGGAGTCCGGCAGCTGACTCACCTCGGCAGCAGCCTCCAGCGTGAAAGTGCCGGCGTGTACGGCCAGCCGCCGGAGCATCGTGCGCTCCTCCGCGTCCAGCAGGTCCCAGCTCCAGTCGATGGTTGCCCGCAGCGTCCGCTGCCGCGCGGGTACGCCGCGACCACCCGACAGCAACCGGAACCGGTCGTCCAACCGATCTGCCAGCCCCTGCACTCCGAGCGCACGCACTCGCGTCGCCGCAAGCTCCAGTGCGAGCGGTATGCCGTCCAGCCGTCGGCAGATCGCCCTGACCGCCTCGGAGTCACCGACCCCGGCTCGTGCGGTGAACAGGCTGACGGCCTCGTTCAGCCCGAGTGGCTCCACCTCGAACACGCGCTCACCGGGCAGCCCCAGAGGTTCCCGACTAGTTGCGAGCACTCGGAGCTGAGGTGCTTCGGCCAGGAGCCGTCCAGTGAGGTTCGCGGCCCGCACGTGTTCGCAGTTGTCGAGAATCAGCAGGACCGGCCGCGTGCGCAGCGACTCGAGCAGGCGCGGCAGCAGGTCTGCCGTGTCGTCCCGAAGGCCCATGGCTGTGGCGACCGCCTCCAGGATGTCGTCTTGCCGGAGCGGAGCGAGCTCCACCAGACGTACGTCGCCGAGGTGGTTCCGGCCGACCTCCAGCGCCAGCCTGGTCTTCCCGACTCCGCCCGGGCCGACGAGCGTGAGCAGGCGGTTGTCGGCCAGCAGGTCTCGCGCCGACGCGAGCGCCTCGGTGCGGCCGATCATGTCGTTGAGTGCCGCGGGGAGCGTTGACGGGTGCAGCGATGCGTCGTGCCGGAGGATCGCCGCGTGCAGTTCGACCAGCTCCGGTCCGGGGTCGGCTCCGAGCTCGCCGGCCAGTGTCTCGCGCAGTTCGGCGTACGCGCGGAGAGCCTCGTCCTGGCGGCCGGCCCGGTAGAGGGCGCGCATGTACAGGGCCCGGAGACGCTCGCGCAACGGGTGCCGGCGGACCAGTTCGGTCAGCTCCGGGAGCGCGTCCTCGGTCTGCGCGAGCAGGCTCTCGGTCGCGGCGAGTCTGGCCTCCTCGAGGCGGTCGCGGACGGCCCGGGCGAACTCGTGGTCGGCGACGTCGGCGTACGCGCGACCGCGCCACAGGTCGAGCGCCTCGCGCAGCCGGCCCGCGTCCACCAGCTGCTCGAAGATGTTGCTGTCGACAACCTCCGCGGTGAGGCTGTAGCCGGCCGGGCCATGCGCGACCATCGCGCGGCTCCCGGGTTCGGCGCGGTCGAGCGCGGTCCGGAGCTGGGAGATCCGGGCCTGCAGCGTCCCGGTCGCGTTCCGCGGCGGCCGGTCGCCCCACAGGTCCCCGATCAGCCGGTCGGCGGACACCGGCCGACCACGGTGCGCGAGCAGGTCGAGCAGCAGCGTCCGGACCTTGGTGTCGGGTACGGCGACCGGCTCGCCGGCGTCCGTCCGGACCACGAGGGGACCCAGCACGCCGAAGTACATAACCGTAGTAAACCCGTAGCGCGGTCTCGCACGATCGGCGCATGAGTTCTCGAGAAGCAGTCACAGTGATCGGCCTGGGCGCGATGGGATCCACCATGGCCGAGGTCTTCCTTGCCGCCGGCCATCCGACCACCGTCTGGAACCGGACCGCGGGCAAAGCCGGCAAGCTCGTCGCCGCCGGCGCGGCCGAGGCGGCGACCGCCGCGGAGGCGGTGGCCGCGGGCAACCTGGTGGTGATCAGCCAGGTCGACTACGCCGCGATGGACGACTCCCTGGCCGGCGCGGAGCTCGAAGGACGGGTGCTGGTCAACCTCAGCTCGGACAACCCGGACCGTCTGCGAGCGGCGAGCCTGGCGGTCGCGGACCGCGGCGGCACCCTCGTCACCGGCGGCATCATGGTCCCGCCGCCGGGCATCGGACAGCCGGGTGCCTACGTCTTCTACAGCGGGCCCGCCGAAGCGGTCGAGGCCCATCGGGAGACGCTGCAACTGCTCGGCCGGGCCGACTACATGGGCACCGACCCCGGCTTGGCGATGCTCTACTACCAGGCGATGCTGAACATGTTCTGGACCACGCTGACCAGCTACATGTACTCGGCCGCGCTGGTCGGCACCGCCGACGTCGGCCCCGAGCAGCTCCGTCCGTACGCCGCGGCGCTGCTCACCGACATGGCCGACGAGGGCCCGATGGGCTACCTGAAGATCCTCACCACGGAGATCGCGCAGGGTGTGTACCCCGGCGAGGAGAACAACCTGCACATGCAGGCGGTCGGCAGCGAGCACGTGGTCGACGCCTTCGAACAGGTCGGCCTGGACACCGGCATGCCGCGGGCGCTGGCCGCGCTGTTCGCCAGCGCCGACGCCGCCGGCCACGGCCGGGACGGCCTCGGCGCCCTCACCGAAGCCATCCGCAAACCAGCAGCCTGAACCGCCCTTGAGCTTGGCACGAGACCGGTCGGCGCCGGGGGCAACTATCACGGGTTCGGTGGAGCAACGCCGACGACACGCCGGATTTCGGACAAAACCAGGTAGCGTCGGTTCCATGATCATCGTGACAGCTGCACTGAAGGGCGGGGTCGGCAAGACAACCACGTCGGTGTACTTGGCCGCGCTGGCATCTTCCAACCGTCGTACATCCACCCTGGTCGACGCGGATCCGCAGGGCAGCGCGGCCGACTGGGTCGCGGATTCCGAGGACGACCACCTGGCCCGGGTCGAGATCGCGGAGGCGCCGACCGAGCGCCTGCTGAACAAGGCGCTGGACAAGATCCCGCCGGAGGGCATCGGCATCGTGGACATGCCGCCGTCGCACGAGCGGCTGCTGAACAAGGCGCTCGACCGGGCCCGGATCGTCGTCCTGCCGACCCGGATCGGCGGTGTGGAGACACCCCGGGTCAAGGCGGTGCTGGAGCTGGTTCCCGATCACATCCCGGTCGGCCTGGTGATCTGCTCGGCCCGGACCTACACCCGCAGCTACCAGGAGGCGATGGCGCAGTACGCCCAGGAGGGCATCCCCGTCTGGGGCACCATCCCGGAGCGCGTGTCCATCACCGCGGGCCCTTCCGGCCCGCTGGCGGCCGACGGCCTGGAGTCGTACAAGAAGGTCTGGCGCAAGATCCTGGCCGCCGCCCGCAGTTGACCGCCCGCGAGGGGGTTGGGTCCGCGCACTCGCTCGCGGGCCCAACCCCTCAGCGTTGCAGCGGTGGCTCGCCCCGGACGTAGGAGCGGATCACGGTCGCGGCGGCGCCGCGGGCCCAGTCGTCGAAGGTGTGCGACCGCAGCATCAGCCGTCCCTTGCCGGCGGCACCGAAGGCGTGGGCCTGGAAGGCCTGCCGCATCCGCTCCTCGTACAGGTCGTACTCCGCCACGCCCTCGCCGGCGATCACCACCAGCTCCGGACCGACCAGGTTCACCATCGCGGCCAGCGCCGAGCCGATCACCTCACCGGCCCGGTCGAACGCCTCGCGCGCATGCTTGTCGCCCTCGTGCGCCAGCTTGATCGCACCCGCGAGGTCCAGCCGCCGCCGCCCGGTCGTCTCCCGGGCCCGGGCCAGGATCGCGTCCGACGAGGCAACCGTCTCCACGCAACCGCGCCGTCCACAGGTGCAGACCAGGTCCCCCGGGGCCAGCGGCAGGTGGCCGAGCTCACCGGAGACGCCGTACGCGCCGGACACGACCTCGCCGTTGATGTAGAGGCCACACCCGATCCCGGAGCCGATCGTGACGACGGCGAACGAGTCCGCGTCCACCCCGACCCCGAACCAGTGCTCGGCCACCGTCAGCGCCCGGACGTCGTTCGTCACCACGACCGGGACCTTCAGGTGCTTGGCCATCAGGTCCGCGACCGCGACGTCACGCCAGCCCATCAGCGGCGAGTGCCGGACCAGGCCGTGCCGGGCGTCGACGTCACCGGACACCGCCACCCCGATCCCGATCAACGGACCGGTCGTGGCGTCGGCCGCTTCCATCAGCTCCTTGGCCAGCTCGGCCAGCTGCTCGATCACAACAGCCGGTGTGGTGTCGTCCAGCGGCCGGTGCCGGACGGTGAGGATCCCGGCGGTGAAGTCCGTGGTCACGCCGATCAGCGCGGTCGGGGTGACCTTCAGCCCGATGACGGAGATGCTGTTCCGGACCACGGTCAGCGGGCTCACCGGCCGGCCGATACCCAGCTGGCTCTCCGCCTCGGCCGGGGTGGCCGGCTGGTCGGTGACGAAACCGGCCTCGATCAGCGGCGCGACCGCCTTCGTGACCGCCGCCTGGGACAGCCCGGTCCGGCGGGCGATCTCCACCCGGGGAATCGGGCCCTGGGTGAGGATCCGGGTCAACACTTCGACTCCCGCCGGCGTCGCCAGGGGGAGTGATCGATGCGGACGCAGCGGCACAGGAACAACTTACCGGCGAGTCGTGCCCTTAGTCCTCGATACTCCCCAGGATGGGGGACGTCAGCGCCCAGCGGATCGTCCTGGTCAGGCCTTCGCCGGCGGCGCGGACGACGGTCGCCTCCGCCAGCGGCAGGTACGGCAGCCGCAGCGGCCAACGGGTCCACCACGGCAGCAGACCGACCGCGGTGGCGGTCAGTACGCCGTACGCCGGGCGCGCGGCCCACGGGACGGGCGGGTGGACGAGCATGAACCGGGCGGTCCGCCGGGCCTCCGCCGTCCCGCGCAACTCCGGGCGGTACGCGTCGAGGGCCTCGCGCAACTCCGCCATGGTGGTCGGCGGGTCGATCACGCCGAGCTTCCGGGCGACGAGCGCCGCGTCCTCGACGTACTGGTCCTGCTCCGGCTCGGTCAGCGGCTGGACGCCGTACCGCTGGTGGGCGACCAGGAAACTGTCCACCTCGGCGACGTGCACCCACTTGAGCAGGTGCGGGTCGGACGCCCGGTACTTCACACCGTCCGGGCTCGTCCCGCGCACGCGCTCGTGCACCGCCTTGACCCGGGCGATCGCCTCCTCGGCGTCCGGGACCGCGCCGTACGTCGTGATCGCCAGGAAGTAGCTGGTCCGGCGGAGGCGGCCCCACGGGTCGCCGCGATAACCGGAGTGCGCCGTCACGGCCGCCATCGCGAGTGGGTGCAGCGACTGGAGCAGGAGGGCGCGCAGTCCGCCGGCGAACATCGAGGCGTCGCCGTGCACCCGCCGGATCGGGCTGTCCGGCGCGAACCACCGCGGGCCGGGGATGTTGTGCACCCGGTTCCTCTCGGCGCGCGGATCCGGCCCCGCGACCTTGGTCATGATCATTCGGGCCAACCCGTCCCGCAACGGGTTCAGTGGTGCTGCGATGGTGGCGGCCATATTCCCAGTCTGCCCACCACTCCAAACAGGACGCGGCTAGCGGTCGGCGTACTCCGACTCGAGCAGGGAGTAGAGCAGGGAGTCGCGCCAGTCGCCGTTGGTGAAGACGTGGTGCCTGATCCGGCCCTCGTAGCTGAAACCGAGGCGCTTCACGACCTGGATCGAGGCCTCGTTCTCGGGGCCGATCGCGGCGCTGACCCGATGCTTGCCGAGGGTGCCGAAGGCGAGCCGCAACATCACCCGGGACGCGTCGGTGGCGTAGCCACGACCCCAGTGATCGGCGTGGATGGCGTAGCCGAGGTGGGCGGCGCGCACCCCCGACGGGCCGAGGCGGGCGAAGCCGACCACGCGGTCGTCGTCCCGCCGGGTGACGGCGAGCGTGTAGTCCGGCCGGTCCTCCTGCGCCGCCCGCTCGACGATCGCGGTCAGCGCCTCCGCGGCCTCGGCCCGGCTCCGGCTGTCGAACGACAGCCACGACGTCACGCGGTCGTCGCTGACGATGGCCAGGTAGTCCTCGAGATCGGATGTCCGGAACTCGCGCAGCGTCGTCAGGTCACCGATCAAGCGTTCCATCTCCGGGAGATTACCGGGGAAACGTCTGCATGGGAGTCCGGGTGAACATCTCGATCTCTTCCTGCAGTTCGCGGGCGTCGTCGGCTCGGCCGGACTGCCGCAGCGCCTGGTGGACCCTGCGGGCGGAGTGCACCACGCCGTTGATCCGGCGCTCGGCCGGCAGGTCCAGCACGGGGGCGATCGCGTCCGCGGCACCGTCCAGCTCGCCGTTCACGATCCGGCTGATGGCCATCGCGGCCTGGCTGCCGGCGGCGTCGCCGAAGGCCCACTCCGGGTGGTTCTGGTCGTTGTAGGCGTCCACGGCCTGGCTGGAGTACCGCTCGGCCTGCTCGACCTCGCCCGGCAGCCAGGCGAGCGCGTCGGCCGCGTAGTAGAGCTGGCGGTGGCGGCCGAAGGTGCACAGGCCGCCCATCTCGTCCAGGTCGTCGTTGCGGACTGTGTTCCAGGCCGCTTCGGCCCGCTCGAGGGCGGCCCGGGTGGCCTCCGGATTGCCCAGCGCCGCCCACGCGCGGGCCTCGCTCACCGGCAGCCAGACGCTGGTGGTGCTGTTGGCCTGCTCGGCGTACCCGGCACCGAGCTGTGCGTAGCGGACGGAGTCGTGCGGGTTCCCGGCCCAGTAGGAGACCAGCGACTGCAGGCCGCGCACCCAGGCGCGCAGGCCGTGGTGGTCGGCGTTGTCGGCGCAGAGGAACGCCGTCCGCGCCTGGGTCAGGGCGGCGTGGGGGTTGCCGAGGTCGTGGGACGCCTTGGCGAGCAGGCCGCCGGTGACGCCGCCGAGGAAGTACAGCTGCCGCAGGTGCTCCGGACGCTGCCGGCTCTCCAGCAGGGCGAAGACCAGATCCTGGGTCTCGACCAGCTGGCCGAGGATCTCCGGCAGCGGCCGCTGCGGGTAGGCCTTCGCGACGTGACGCACGTCGTCGTACACCTGTTCCATGGCCTCGCTTCCGAGACCGGACTGGGCCGCGAGGGCAAACGCCCTCGCTCGGCTGGCAGCCATGTCGAGAACCTCCATCTCATTACCTGTCGTGATCCGTCCACTCGCGGCAGGTGCCGGCACCACCTGGGCGGCCTGCTCGGGGACGTACGGGGCGAGGAGTTCCTCGACCGGCTTGCCGAACATGCGTTGCAGGGTGCGCCGGGTCTGAGGAGTGGTCCCCGCGCGCTCGCCCGATGCGAGGCGCCGCAGGTGCCGCTCGGTGATGGTTCCACCCAGCTCGACGAACTCGGCGACGATCTCGGAGTAGGTCTGGTTCCGGCGCTGGATCAGGTGCGCCAGGACCGTCTTTGGCGTGTACCTACCCGCCATCGGTTCCTCCCGTTCACGTCAGTTCAGACGTTGTCTCGACTGATGCCCCACGACAAGGTGCTGTCCCCCAGATGTCCGCGAGAGGTCCGGAAGAGGTCCGGCAAAGGTCCGGTCCAGGTCCTAGAGCGGTCACGTTGGGCTCGTGCACCATTACTGCCATGACAACCAGTAAGTCCAACTGGTTGCAAGGCCTGAGAGTTACGGGGTGAGAGGTAGTGACCATCGCGGAGATGACGTCGAGACAGCACCGCCGCAGAGTGCGGGTCTGGTTCGGCGAGCATGTGATCGCGCAGTACGTCGCGGAGGCGCCGCTGGCGGCCCGCTACGAGCAGGCGATGCGGAGGCGGTTCGCCGGCCTCCGGGTCACCAACGACGTACTCGGTCCGCTCGACACCGACGACTGAAACACCCGACCGTCCGGGTCCTCCTCAGACCCGGCAGCTGCGTCCTGGGGTCTCCTCACGTCCAGGAGCAGCACCTGAAGGTCCGGAGCACTCCTCAGTTCCGGACGAAACCCAGGTGCGGTCCGGAGTACTCCTCAACTCCGGACCGCACCGCCCACAGACCCGGCTGGGCCTGGCGGTTGAGTCCCTGTATCACCGCCGCCCAGCCGTTCCAACCACCTCCTGGCCGACACCTCGGGCCAGGCGGGGAGTGTCCTGGGCGGTAGGACACCGTGTGGCTCGTGACACCTCACCACGAGCCACCCCCCGAGGTGGCCGGCTCCGCTGTGTGACCGCCGCGCCTGGGCGGTCACGCAGCGGAGCCCTTCAGGTTTCCGGCCATCCGTCGCAGGACGTCGACGGCCGCGGGGTACTCCGCGCCGGTGATCCTCGCGGTACCCGCTCGCGCCGCGCCCAGACCTTCGCCGTGAGCCCGTCCAGCCCGGCCCGGCCGGCTGCTGTCAGACGCTCGTCATCGAGCCGGCCGCGCGCGGCGGGTCCACCGCTACCGGCAGGAGCAGTTCGGGGCCGCGATGAAAGGCTGGACCGCCGCCGAACGCGAGACGTTCGCCGACCTCCTGACCCCGCTTCGTCACCGCCCTGGACCGCTAGATGTCCGCTTGAGGTCCGGTGACATACACAGGGAACGGTGCGTCCGGGCGGATCTCGGCCGATCCCTCGAACCGGCCTGCCGCGGTGATCTCACCCGCGTAGGTCATGCCGAGGCGCTCCATCACCGCTCGCGACGCCACGTTGTGGCGCTCGGTGAACGCGATCACCGACCGCGCCCCCAGCGTCTCGAACGCGAACGCCAGCCCGGCGCGACCGATCTCGGTGGCCAGCCCGCGCCCGCGGGCCGACTCGGTCAGCGCCCACCCCAGCTCGAGCCGGGTGGCCGCCCAGTCCGGTCCGACCAGCCGAGTGAGTTGCTCGGTCACCGGGTCGCCCGGCCCGCACCGGGACAGTCCGCCCCGCCCGGCGAGCGCTCCGCTGCCACGTTCGAACGCCATCCACTTGTTCACGCCGTCGCCCTCCCAGCGGGCCTGGGCCTGGATGGCGCGGAGTACGGCGTCCTCCTCGGGCAACGTCTCGGCGTACCAGTGCGCAACCCACGGATCGGCGTACAACTCGACCAGGTCCGCCGCATGTCCGGGCAGGACCTCGCCTGGACCGGTCAGCGGTTCGAGGCGGAGGCGCTCGGTGAAACGGGTGCGGACGACGTACGCCACGATGTCGCGCAGCCGCCGGTCGCCGTCGGTCCGGTTGACCATCAGCAGGTCGAGATCGTCCGGTCCGACCCAGGCGCCCGCGTCGTGCTTGCCCTCTTCGAGCCGCGGCCGGGCCAGGTCGCCGTCGACGGTGACGACGTAGTCGAGCTCACGCCGTACGCGGCCTTCCCACTCCCACTCCCAGTCGGCGACGGACCAGACGATGTCCCGGACCTTCCAGCCGGTCTCCTCCTCGACCTCCCGGGCCAGTGCCTGCTCGGGGGTCTCCCCAGGCTCCAGGTGTCCGCCGACGATGTCCCAGATCCCGGGCAGCAGCCGCCGTTCCGCCGTACGGCGCTGGACGTAGACGCGATGGTGTTCGTCGCGGATCAGGGCAGCGACACAGTCGACCGGACGCATGCAGCCAAACCTAGACCTCGCCCGTGGCAGGTTGCGGGGCCATGTCCAAGCCCCAGCGGATCGTGCGGTCGTCCTGCTGATCCCCGGCCGAAGCAGCAGCCTCGAGGAACGCTTCGGCTCCGCCTACCCCGCCGTCCGGCCGCTCGGCTTCGGTTGGGCCTGCGGCTTCCTGGCCGGCCGGGTGGCTGCGCTACTCGCGCCGATGCCCTGAGCTCACTTCGCGAGCGGCTGCTCGACGATCCGGTTGGGCATGAAGGCGACTGCCACGACCAGCAGCACAGCTGCCGCGGCGGCTCCGTAGTACACGCCGTGGATCGCCGGAGCGAGCACTTCGCCCGGCAGCGTCTCCAGGTCCGCGTGACTGTCGCCGAGCCGGGCGGCCAGGACCCCGTTCGCCACCGCGCCGAACACCGCCACACCGACCGCACTGCCGACCGACCGGGCGAACATGTTGGCACCGGTCACCACACCGCGGGTCTGCCAGGCGACCGACGACTGCGCGGCCACGACGGACGGCGATGCGGAGAAGCCGAGTCCGAGTCCGATGACGAAGCACGCCGCGGCCAGGCGCAGTACGGCGCTGCCGGAGTCGACCGTGAGCAGCAGCCCGGCCCCGATCACGACGATCACCGAGCCGAAGAGCATCGTGGTCCGGAATCCGACCCGCAGGTAGATCCGGCCGGCCAGCGACGCCGCGATCGGCCAGCCCAGTGTCATCGCCGCCAGCGCGAATCCGGCGACGAGGGCCGACGTACCGAGGACCTTCTGGGCGAACAGCGGCACGTACGTCGACAGGCCGATCATGAGCACGCCGATCAGCAGGGCGCTCGAGTTCGCGGAGTTCAGCACGCGTTGGCCGAGCACCCACAGCGGGAGGATCGGCTCGGCGGCGCGGCGCTCGACCAGCACGAACGCGGTCAGCAGTACGACGGCCGCGGCCAGGATCGTGATGCTGGCCGCCGAGTCCCACGCCCAGACCACGCCGCCCTCGAGCAGGCCGAGCAGCAGCAGCGAACCGCCGATCGCGAGCAGGACCGCGCCCGGGTAGTCGATCTTGTGGCTGGCCTGCCGTTCCACGCTCTCCTTGAACCGCCGCGTCAGCACCCAGGCGGCCGCCAGTCCGAGCGGGATGTTCACGAAGAAGATCCAGCGCCAGGAGACGAAGTCGGAGAACACGCCGCCGAGCGCCGGGCCGACGAACGACGAGATCCCCCACACGCTGGCGATGTAGCCCTGCACCTTGGCCCGCTCGGCGACCGTGTAGATGTCGCCGACGATCGTCATCCCGATCGGCTGGATCGCCCCGGCGCCGAGCCCCTGGATCAGCCGGAACGCGATCAGCGCCGGCATGCTCCAGGCGATCCCGCAGAGCACCGAGCCGAGCACGAACAGACCGACGCCGAGCAGCATGATCGGCTTGCGGCCGCGGAGGTCGGCGAGCTTGCCGTAGATCGGCACCGACACGGCCTGGGCGAGCAGGTAGATCGAGAACAGCCAGGGGAACTGGGTGAACCCGCCGAGATCGTCGACGACCGACGGTACGGCGGTGGCCAGGATGGTCGCGTCGATGGCCACCAGGCCGACGCTCAGCATGACCGCGAGCAGGATCGGTCCGCGCTCCGAGCGGAGGCCCACCCCGGCCGCTCGGTCGATCTCCTCGGTAGTCATGTCAGGAGAAAATTTACGTCATGAGCAAACGTTTCCAGAGCCCCTGACCGCCAGGCGGACCCGAGCGCGGCCGGAGTCACTCGACGACGGGTTCCTCCAAGGCGTAACCCAGCAGGCAACTAGTGAGGACCAGGCCGATCAGGGTGGCGAGCGCCAGCCGCAGTGAGGTGTGCTCGGCGATCGTGCCGAGGACCGGGGTGGCGATGCCGCCGATGCTGACCGCGAGGCCGAGCGTCATGCCGCCTGCCGTGCCGACCCGGCCGGGCAAAAAGTCCTGGCCGAGGGTGACGTGCAGCGAGAACGGGATCGACATCGCGATCGCGGTCAGCGCGAGGAAGCCGAAGAACGCCGGGCCGGGCACGAACACCAGACCGGCGATCGCCGGAACCGCGACTCCGTACGACGTCCGCATCGTCCGCACCCGCCCGTACCGGGTCGCGAACCGCCCGCCGAGCAGGGTGCCGAACGCCCCGGCCGCGAACAGGATGAACAGCGCGATCCCGCCGGTCGTCGTCCCGCCGCCGACCCGTTCGCCGGCGTACAGCGCGATGAAGGTGCCCAGCCCGACGAAGACGACCGACCGGCAGACCATGATCGCGGACAACCGCAGGAACGACGGCCAGTCGTCCCGTCCGGACCGTTCGGGTGTGATCGCCCCGGCGGTACGGCGGGAACGGATCGCCACCGAGGTGATCAGCGCCCCGGCCAGCGCGGGGACGACGAGCACCGGCGTCAGCGACAGCCCGCCGACCGCGACGATCGGCGTCACCAGCACCGGCGCAAGCGCGAACCCGACGTTCCCGCCGACCGAGAACCAACTCATCCCGACATGGCTGCCGCCACTGACCGCCCGCGCCATCCGCGCCGCCTCCGGGTGGTAGGCGGCGACGCCCAGCCCGGACAGCGCGGCCGCCAGCCAGCTCAGCACGTACGCGTTCCCGATCCCGACCAGCGCGATCCCGAGTCCGGCGGTGGTCATGCTGACCGGGATCAACCAGGTCAGCTGCCGCCGGTCGGTCAGTACGCCGAACACCGGCTGCACCACCGACGACAGCAGGGTCGCGGCCAGCGTGATCCCGGACACCGCCACGTAGCCGAGCCCGCGCTCGGCGACCAGGAACGGCACCAGAGCGGGTACGGCGCCCTGGTAGACGTCCACGCAGGCATGCCCGACCGCCATCAGCCCGATCGGTCGAAGTCTCCTCACCCATCGATCCTGTCCGGCTTCCGATAAAATGCCAATCGATGCCGGAAATCAGCCAACGCCGTCCCGCGAACACCGGCTTCCGGTCGATCCCGGCCGGAGGCGGTATCGCCCCGCACTGGCACGAGGAGCACCAGATCGTCTACGCCGGTCGCGGCGTGCTCTCGGTGACGACCGAGGCGGGCAGCTGGGTCGCGCCGGCCAACCGGGCGATCTGGGTCCCGGCGGGCACTCTCCACCAGCACCGCGCGTACGGCGACACCGCGCTGCACACCATCGGGCTCCGGCAGAACCCGCTCGGCCTGGACACACCGTCGGCGTTGACCGTCAGTCCGCTACTCCGCGAGCTGATCCTGGCCTACACGTCCGACGCCGGCGAGGACACTGGCATCCGCAGTGACGGCGCAGCTGACCGGCGCCCCCGCCACGGCACACCGGGCGAGCGTCGGCGCCTGCTCGCCGTTCTGCTCGATCAGCTTCGGCGGTCGCCGCAGCGGCCGACCTATCTGCCGGCTCCACGCGATCCACGGCTTGCGGCGGTCTGCGGGCTTCTGGAGAACGACCCGGCCGACAACAGGACGCTCACCGAGCTCGGACGCGAGATCGGGGCGAGTGAACGTACTCTCAGCCGCCTGTGCAAGACGAAGCTGGGGATGACGTTCCCGCAGTGGCGCACAGAACTCCGGCTGCACCACGCGCTGCGGCTGCTCGCCGACGGTGAGTCTGTGACTCGCGTCGCCCACCAGTGCGGCTGGGCGTCCACCAGCGCCTTCATCGACACGTTCCGCCGCGCCTACGGTCACACACCCGGCTCGCGTAGCGCTTGATCCAGGATGCGACTCCACTGGCGTACGATCCCCCGGCGACGGGCGCTGTCGTCCGTGAGCAGGTCGGCCAGGCCCAGACCGCGCGCCATGTCCAGCACGCCCTGCACGGTTTCCCGCACGCCAGGAGTCCGTTCACTGACCTCGAGCACTTCCAGCAGCGCCCGGTGGGCCTGTCGACCCACATGCGCTTCCAATTGGACGATCTGCCTCCGCAGCGGCTCTTCTGTCGACGCTGCGACCCACAGGTGCAGTGCGGCCCGGAAGAGCGGCCCGGCGTAGACGTCCGCGAGTATCCCCACGATCGCCTCGGTCCGCCCCGGACCACTGGGCAGTGCGGCGGCCTGCGCACGGATCTCTGCCAGCCGCACCTCGGTCATGTACTCGACCGCCGCGGCGAACAGGTCCGCCCGCGTCGGGAAGTGGTGCTGTGCCGCGCCCCGCGAGACCCCGGCCCGGGCCGCGACGACCGACACCGTCGTCGCGGCGTACCCGACCTCGGCCAGCGACTCGACCGCGGCCTCGAGCAGCCGCTGCCGGGTGGCCCGGCTGCGGTCCTGCTGAGGTTCCTTGAGAGCCTCACTCACGGGCGGCCTCGCGGGCTCTGAGCTCCCGCCGCAGGATCTTGCCCGAGGCCGCCTTCGGCACCGCCTCGATGAACTCCACCAGCCGGATCTTCTTGTACGGCGCCACCCGCGCGGCCACGTACTCGATCACGTCGTCCGCGGTCAGCTCGGCTCCCGGCATCGGCACCACGAACGCCTTCGGAACCTCGTTGCCGTCGGCCTGGACCCCGATCACGGCCGCGTCGGCGATCCGGTCGTCGGTCAGCAGCACCGCCTCGAGCTCGGCGGGCGGCACCTGGTAGCCGTGGTACTTGATCAGTTCCTTCACCCGGTCGATGACGTACAGATAGCCGCGCTCGTCCATCCGGCCGATGTCGCCGGTGTGCAACCAGCCGTCGCGGTCGACGGTCGCGTCGGTCTCCGCCGGGCGGCCGAGGTACCCCTTCATCACCTGCGGGCCGCGGATCCAGATCTCGCCCTCGTCCGCATCGTTGCCATCGGCGCCGACCAGCCGCAGCTCGGTGGACGGGAACAGCTTGCCCACGGCCCCGGGCGGCGGCTCCTGGTCGTCCTGCGGCACCGAGTGCGTCCCGGGTGACAACTCGGTCATCCCGTAGGCCTGCAGGACGGCGTGCAACCCGAGTCGCTTGGCGCACGCCTCGGCCAGCTCACCGTCCAGCGGAGCGGCCGCCGACATCACGTACTTCAGCGCCGACAGGTCCACGCCGTCCACGGCCGGGTGCTTCGCCAGCGCCAGCACCACCGGCGGCGCGACGAACGCCCGGGTGATCCGCTCCCGTTCGAGCGTGGTCAGGAACTGCTCCAGATCGAACTTGGGCAGCACCACGACGGTCGCGCCGAGCCGGAGCGGCAGGTTCATCAGCACGGTCAGCCCGTAGATGTGGAAGAACGGCAGGATCGCGATGATCCGTTCGTCCTCGTCGAGCCTGATCATCACCTCGGCCTGTGCGATGTTCGTCGCGATGTTCCGGTGGGTCAGCATCACACCCTTGGCCGCGCCCGTCGTACCACTCGAGTACGGGAGGACGGCGACGTCCTCGGCCGGGTCGATGGTCACCTCCGGCTCGGGCCCGGTGGTCGCGACCAGCTCCGTCACCGAGCGGTAGCCCTCGGCGCTGTCGCAGACGAAGATCTCGGTGACGTCGGTGCCTTCGATCGCGGCGGATGCGGCCGGGAGGAACAGCGAGATGGTGACCAGCAGCTTCGCCTTCGAGTCGACGAGTTGCTTGTGCAGCTCCTCCGCGGTGTAGAGCGCGTTCACCGTGGTCACGGTCGCGCCGGCCCGGGTCGCGCCGTAGAAGACGACCGGATAGAGGATCGTGTTCGGGCTGTAGAGCGCGATCGTGTCGCCGTGCCTGATCCCGAGCTCGGCGAACCCGGCCGCGACCCGTCGGCTCATCCCGTCCAGCTGCGCGTAGCTGATCTCCTTGCCGGTCACGCCGTCGACGAGCGCCGGCCGGTCGCCGTACTCCTGGGCTCTGCCGAGGACCGCGTCGTGGATGGGGGCGTCGAGGACCTCGACGGGCGGGAACTCACTGGTGATGATCATCGGCGGACTCCTGTCAGTACGACTTGGGTAGACCGAGCGAGTGCTGGGCGACGAAGTTGAGGATCATCTCCCGGCTGACCGGCGCGATCCGGGTGGCCCGCGCGGCCGCGACCAGCGAGGCGACGCCGTACTCCGTCGTCATGCCGTTGCCGCCGAGCGACTGGACCGCCTGGTCGGTGGCCCGGACCGCGACCTCGCCGGCCGCGTACTTCGCCATGTTCGCCGCCTCCCCCGCAGCCAGGTCGTCGCCGGCGTCGTACAGGGCGGCCGCCTTCTGCAGCATCAGCCGGGCCAGTTCGAGCTCGATCTTGATCTGCGCAAGCGGGTGCGCGAGGCCTTGGTGAGCGCCGATGGGCGTCTTCCAGACCTGCCGGTCCTTCACGTACGCCGTTGCCTTGCCGAGCGCGTGCCGGGCGATCCCGATGGCGAACGCGGACGCCATGATCCGCTCCGGGTTCAATCCGGCGAACAGTTGCAGCAGAGCCGCGTCCTCGGACCCGACCAGCGCCTCGCGCGGCAGCCGGACGTCGTCCAGGAACAACGCGAACTGCTTGTCCGGGCTGATCAGGTCCATCTCGATCCGGGTGAACTCCACCCCGGGCGCGTCCACCGGCACGACGAACAGGGCCGGCTTGAGCTTCCCGGTCCGGGCGTCCTCGGTCCGGCCGACGACCAGGACGGCCTCGGCGACGTCGAGGCCGGAGATGAAGACCTTGCGCCCGGTCAGCGACCAGCCGTCCTCGGTCCGGCGGGCGGTCGTGGTGATCTCGTGCGAGTTCGAGCCGGCGTCCGGCTCGGTGATCGCGAAGGCCATGATCGTCGTCCCGTCGGCGAGGCCGGGCAGCCACCGCTGCTTCTGCTCGTCGGTGCCGAAGCGGGCGATCACCGTCCCGCAGATGGACGGCGAGACCACCATCATCAGCAGCGGGCACCCGGCCGCGCCGAGCTCCTCGAGCACGATCGACAGGTCGGCGATCCCGCCGCCGCCACCGCCGTACTGCTCGGGCAGATTGACGCCGAGGTAGCCGAGCTTGCCGGCCTCCAGCCACAGCTCGGTGGTGTGCCCACCGGTCCGCGCCTGCTGGTTGAACCAGGCGTACCCGTACTTCTTGCCCAACTCACCGACGGCCTTGCGCAGCGCTCGGCGCTCCTCCGACTCGATGAAGCTCATGGACGTCCTCGCTTCGCTCCGGGCGCCGATGAGGCACAAGGCACGCTGCGTCGTTCGACGACCTCGTTTCGCTCGTTCATCTGTCCTCCCCGACCACGGCCAGTACGGCGCCGACCTCGACCTGTTGACCTGCTTCGACCCTGAGCTCGCCGACCACGCCGTCGGCCGGTGCGGAGATGGTGTGCTCCATCTTCATCGCCTCCAGCCAGAGCAGCGGCTGCCCCTGCTTGACTTCGTCACCCACTCCTACGCCGATCCGCGTCACGATCCCCGGCATCGGTGCGACCAGGGACCCGGCGGCCACCTGCGCCGACGGATCCGTGAACCGTGCGAACGGCGTCAGCGCGACACTGCCGAGCGGCGAGTCCACACACACGAGGCCGTCGTACGCCGCCACCTCGAAGGCCCGCCGTACGCCGTCCACCTCGAGCACCACGCGGTCCGGTGAGCTGCCGACGAGCATGGTGTTGCCATCAGCAACCAAACCGGCCCGGGTCAGCCGGTAGGCCACCTCGATCGTCTCGTCGCCGGCCCGGTACGCCTTCCGCTGCGGCTGCGACGGCACGTTTCGCCACCCGCTCGGTACCCGCACCGGCGGCACCCGCCCGGCCGCGTCGGCGAGCGCCGCCGCGAGCGCCGACAGCCGGACGACTCCAGGGTCTGCGGCGCCACCGACGCCGTGCGTGTCGAAGAACGCGGTGTCGGTGTCGCCGGCCAGGAACGCGGGATGCCTGAGGATCCACACCAGCAGCTCCCGGTTCGTCCGTACTCCGTGGAGTCGGGCCCGTTCCAGGGCGCCCGCCAGCCGGCGCGCCACGGCCGTTCGATCCGGTCCGGAGGCGATCACCTTGGCCAGCATCGCGTCGTAGTACGGCGACACCTCGGAGCCGGGTCCGACGCCGGAGTCCACGCGGAGCTCTGTGGACACCTCGAAGCGCCGCAGGGTGCCTGTCTGGGGTTGCCAGTCGTTGGTGGGGTCTTCGGCGTACAGCCGCACCTCGATCGCGTGGCCGAGCGTCGGAGGCGGCTCGGCGGGTAGCCGGTCTCCCGCGGCGACCGCGAGCTGCAACGCCACCAGGTCGAGCCCGGTGGTCTCCTCGGTGACGGGGTGTTCGACCTGGAGGCGGGTGTTCATCTCCAGGAAGTAGAAGTCGCCCTGCTCGTCCGCGAGGAACTCCACCGTCCCGGCACCCACGTAGTTGATCGCCGCCGCGGCCTTGCGGGCCGCGTCGAAGAGCTCGGCCCGCATGGACGGGATGCGCTCGACCAGCGGTGACGGCGCTTCCTCGACCACCTTCTGATGGCGGCGCTGGATCGAGCACTCACGCTCACCGACCGCCCAGATCGTCCCGTGCCGGTCGGCCATCACCTGCACCTCGATGTGCCGGCCGGTCGCCAGGTACCGCTCGCAGAACACCGTCCCGTCCCCGAACGCCGAAAGAGCCTCCGCGGACGCGGCCTCGATCTCATCGGCCAGGTCCGCCAGCCGTGACACCACGCGCATCCCGCGCCCACCACCGCCGGCCGATGCCTTGACCAGCACCGGAAGATCAGCGCCGGACACCGCAGCCGGCGTCAGCTCCGTGAGCACCGGCACCCCGGCGGCGGCCATCAGCTTCTTCGCCTCGATCTTCGACCCCATCGACGAGATCGCGTCCACCGGCGGGCCGACCCACGTCAGCCCCGCGTCGATCACCGCCTGCGCGAACGCGGCGTTCTCCGAGAGGAAGCCGTAGCCCGGGTGCACCGCGTCCGCGCCCGCGCGCCGCGCGGCGTCGATGATCAGCTCTGCGCGCAGGTAGGTCTCGCCGGGCGCGTTCCCGGGCAGGTGCACAGCCGCGTCCGCCTCGGCCACGTGCGGCGATCCCGCGTCGGCGGTGGAGTGGACGGCGACGGTCGACAGACCGAGTGAACGAGCGGTGCGGAAGACGCGGCACGCGATCTCGCCCCGGTTGGCAACGAGGACCGAGGTGATCACCGGCTGCTCCATGACCACGCCGGCGCCGGAGGCCCAGCCGAAAGCACTGTCATCCGGCGCTCACATCCTGAAGACGCCGAAGTTGGCGCCGTCGAAGCGGGTGCCCTCGACCGGGGCGGAGTGGATGGCGGACAGGCAGATGCCGAGGACGGTCCGGGTGTCCCGCGGATCGATGACGCCGTCGTCGTACAGCCGGCCGGAGAGGAACATCGGCAGCGACTCGGCTTCGATCTGGCCCTCGACGTACGCGCGCATCTGCGCGTCGGCCTGCTCGTCGTAGGGCTGCCCCTTCGCCTTGGCGGCGGCCCGGGCGACGATCGACAGCACGCCGGCCAATTGCTGCGGACCCATGACCGCCGACTTCGCCGACGGCCAGGCGAACAGGAACCGCGGGTCGAACGCGCGCCCGCACATCCCGTAGTGCCCGGCGCCGTACGACGCGCCCATCAGGATCGAGATGTGCGGGACCCTCGAGTTGGAGACCGCGTTGATCATCTGCGCGCCGTGCTTGATGATCCCGCCCTGCTCGTACTCCTGCCCGACCATGTAGCCGGTGGTGTTGTGCAGGAAGATCAGCGGGGTGTTCGCGCGGTTCGCGAGCTGGATGAACTGGGCCGCCTTCTGCGACTCCTCGCTGAACAGCACGCCGCGCGCGTTCGCCAGGATGCCGACCGGATACCCGTGCACCGAGGCCCACCCGGTCGCCAGCGACGACCCGTACAGCGGCTTGAACTCGTCGAAGACCGACCCGTCCACCACCCGGGCGATCACGTCCCGCGGATCGAACGGGATTTTCAGGTCACCGGGCACGATCCCGAGCAGTTCGTCGGCGTCGTGCAGCGGTTCGTCGTACGACGGCGCCGGCGGCGGACCGAGTTTGCGCCAGTTGAGCCGGGAGACGATCTGCCGGCCGAGCCGGATCGCGTCCTGCTCGTCGACCGCGAAGTAGTCGGCCAGGCCGGACTGCCGCGCGTGCATCGACGCACCGCCCAGGGACTCGTCGTCGGCGTCCTCGCCGGTCGCCATCTTCACCAGTGGCGGCCCGGCCAGGAACACCTTCGCCCCGCCGTCGACCATCACCACGTAGTCGCTCATGCCGGGGATGTAGGCGCCGCCCGCGGTCGAGTTGCCGAACACCAGCGCGATCGTCGGGATGCCCTCGGCCGACAACCGGGTCAGGTTGCGGAACATCGCGCCGCCCGGGACGAAGATCTCCTTCTGCGTGGGCAGGTCCGCACCGCCGGACTCGACCAGGCTGATCACCGGCAGCCGGTTCGTCCGGGCGATCTCGTCCGCGCGCAGCGCCTTCTTCAGCGTCCACGGGTTGCTCGCGCCGCCCTTGACCGTCGGGTCGTTCGCCGTGATCAGGCACTCGACGCCTTCGACCACGCCGATCCCGGTCACCAGGCTGGCGCCGACGGTGAATTCGGAGCCCCACCCGGCCAGCGGCGACAGTTCGAGGAACGCCGAGTCCGGGTCGAGCAGCAGCTCGATCCGCTCGCGCGCGAGCAACTTGCCGCGCTGGTGGTGGCGGTCGACGTACTTCGGCCCGCCGCCGGCCAAAGCCTTGGCGTGCTCAGTTTCCAGCGCTTCGAGCTTCTCCAGCATCGCCTCGCGGTTGGTCATGGGGCCTCCCGGCCTGGACTGAGGAGAGAAGGGAGCGAAGCGACCGGAGCGACGAGGGAAGGCCGGGACTCACAGCCCGATGACCCGCCGCGCGGCAGCGTGGCAGTGTGCACAGTCATGTGCTGAACCCCAGTCGTCCGGCGGCCAGGCCGGTCAGGATCTCGGTGGTGCCGCCGCCGATGGCGAGGATCTTCTGGTCGCGGTACTGGCGCTCGACCTCGGCTCCGCGCATGTACCCGAGACCGCCGTGCAGCTGGAGTGCCTGATCGCACACCCATTGCCCGGCCTTGTCGTGCAGGTCCCGCGGGAGCTCACCGGCCCGCTCCCACTCGTTCACAGCAGGACTTCCGGCACGTCGACGTACCGGGAGCGCAACCACTCACCGACAGCCTTCGCCTGCGGATCGAACCGGGCCTGGGACCCGACACCTTCCCCCAGCAGGCCTTCGACGACGAAGTTGAGGGCCCACAGGTTCGGCAGCAGGTGGCGGATGACCGTGAGGTTCCTGGTCTCCGGCAGCAACTCCTGGAACACCTCCACCGTCAACGTGTGGGCGATCCACCGCCACGCCTTCTCCTGCCGCACCCACACGCCGACGTTCGCGTCACCGCCCTTGTCACCGGACCGTGCGCCGGCGATGCGGCCGAGTGGCACCTCCCGCGTCCGCGGACGCCCGCTCGACGCGAGCTGCGGCAACGGAACGGGCTGTTCGAGGTCGTCGACCTCCACCAACCGCTGCGTCTCCGCGGCCGGCTCGACGACCTTGCGCGCACCGTCCGGCAGGACGACGACGTGCTCGACCTCGCGGATGTCGACGTACCCGGCCCGGAAGACGCCGTACGGCGATCCCTCGCCGGGTGGAGCGGTGACGTGGAACCCGGGGTAACTCGCCAGCGCCAGCTCGACGGCCGCGTTGGAGAACGCGCGGCCGACGACGTGCGGGTCCGGGTCCTTCACGGCGCAGCGGAGGAACACGCTGGCCTCTTCCTCGGACTCGGCGTTCGGCTTCTCGGTCCACGCGAGCGTCCACCGCAGCTCAGCGGGTCGGGCGGGCAGCGCCTGCTCGAGCTGCCGCTGGACCAGTTCGGCCTTCGCCTCCAGCTCGAGCCCGGTCAGCACGAAGGCCACCTCGTTGCGGAACCCGCCGACGCTGTTCAGCGACACCTTGTACGTCGGGGGCGGCGGCTCACCGCGGACGCCACTGATCCGGACCCGGTCGGGTCCGTCGGTGTCGAGCTCGATCGAGTCGAGCCGGGTGGTGACGTCCGGACCGGCGTACCGGGCGCCGGTGATCTCGTAGAGAAGCTGTGCCTTGACAGTGTCGATGGTGACCGCGCCGCCGGTGTTCTCGTGCTTGGTGATCACGCTGCTGCCGTCGGCGTGGATCTCGGCGATCGGGAACCCGGGTCGGCTGTGGTAGCGGTCGCGGATCTCGCCGAAGAACGCGTAGTTCCCGCCGGTCGCCTGGCAGCCGCACTCGATCACGTGCCCGGCGACGACCGCGCCCGCGAGCTCGTCGTAGTGCGTCCGTTTCCAGCCGTGGTGCGCGGCCGCGGGCCCGACGATCACCGAGGCGTCCGTGACCCGGCCCGTGACGACCACGTCCGCGCCGGCCTGCAGTGCTTCCGCGATCCCCCAGGCGCCGAGGTATGCGTTCGCCGTGAGTGGTGTGCCGAGGTCGAGCTCGGCTGCCCGGGGCAGGAGGTCGTCGCCTTCGACGTACGCGATCTTGGGTCGCAGTCCCAGCTTGCCGGCCAGCTGGGTGATGGCTTCGGCGAGACCGGCGGGGTTGAGGCCGCCGGCGTTGCTGACGATCTTGACGCCGCGGTCGAGGGCCTCGCCGAGGCCGGTCTCGAGCTGCTCGAGGAAGGTGCGCGCGTAGCCGAGCGACGGATCCTTCATCCGGTCACGCCCGAGGATCAGCATGGTCAGCTCGGCCAGGTAGTCGCCGGTCAGGACGTCGAGCGGACCGCCGGTGAGCATCTCCTGGACCGCGCTGAACCGGTCGCCGTAGAACCCGGACGCGTTCCCGATCCTGATCGGCCCGGTCATCCGAACTGCCCTGCCGCACGACCCTTGCCCGGTAGCCCGGCGAACGCCTGGATGATGCCGAGCCACTCCTCCGCGTCGGCACCCTCGGCCTGGACGGCGAGATCGTCGCGGTGCCGCCGTTGGGTGGCGAGCAGGCAGAAGTCGAGCGCCGGAGCGGTCACCCGCTGCCCGGCGTCGTCCGGACCCCACGTCCAGGTCTGGCCGTCCGGACCGGTCAGTTCCACGTGGAACGGCTCGGCCGGCGGAGTGCGGTCGTTCAGGAGGTAGGCGAAGTCGCGGGCGCGGATCGCCAGATGGGCGACGTGGCGCAGCCGGCTGGACGGCGGGCGGTGGACTCTCAGCGCGTCGACCACGTCCTGGCCGTGCGCCCAGGTCTCCATCAGCCGCGCGGTCGCCATCGAGGCCGGACTCATCGGCGGTCCGTACCAGAGCACCTTGGTGCCCGGCGGGACCTGCTTCAGTGCCTCGGCCAGCTCGGCGCGGGTCTCCCGCCAGTAGGTCAGCAACTGGTCAGGCGGCAGCGCGGCCGTCTCGTTGGCGCCCTCGTCGACGTACGTGGCCGGACTGGCAGCCGCCTTCTTCAGCGACTCCTGGAAGGTGTCCGGATCGGTGACGGCCAGGTGCGCGGCCTCGTCGGTCCAGGCGAGATGGGCGATCTGGTGCGCGATCGTCCAGCCCTCGGCCGGAGTCTGCCTGGCCCAGTCCTCGGCGGGCAGTCCGCCGACCAGCCGGTCCAGCTCCGCGCTCTCGGCCCACAGGTCGGCCAGCACTTCGTCCAGTTGCACGCTGCACTCCCCGGGGTAGGGATCGTGCAGCCGAGCGTCGCACTTCCGGGAAAAAGAATCAAGCGTGCTTGTTTTTTCCCTTCGGCAGTTCGGGCGGCGACCAGTCGGACCACTGCGCGGTCGCGTTCCGCCACGCGGACGGCGGGATCATCCTGGCCGTGACCGCGACCGTGAGGTGGGCGAGCAGGCCGGTGTTCGACGTACGCCGGACCGACGCGCGGGCCGCCTCGGCCATCGGGTGCACCCTGGCCCGGCGCAGGTCGTCGTACTTCTGCAGGCCGTCACCGGACGAGAGGCACGCGGCCAGGACGACGGCGTCCTCGATCGCCTGGCACGCGCCCTGGCCGAGGTCAGGCGGCATCGCGTGCGCCGCGTCGCCGAGCAGGACGACGCGTTCGTTCACGAACGTCGGTACCGGGTCGATGTCGACGACGTCGTTGTGCAGCACCTGGTCCTCGGGCGTCGTCGCGATCAGTGCCGGGATCGGGTGGTGCCAGTCGCCGACCCGGTGCAGCGCTTCGCGGCGGTTGTCGGCGTACGACTGGTTCGGCCGGTCCGCGTTCACCGTGACGAACCAGTACACGCGCTCGTCCGGCAGCGGGAGTACGCCGGCCTGGACACCACGCCCGAGGGTCAACGACTCTTCGACCGGCCAGACCGAACCGGGCGGCGTCACCCCGCGCCAGACGGTCCGGCCCTGGAAGACGGGGTCGCCCGACCACAGGGTCCGGCGGGTGACGCTGTTCACGCCGTCGGCGGCGACCACCAGATCGGCGGTCAACTCGTTCTCCTCGCCGCCGCACCGGCAGACCACCACGCCCTTCGGGGACACCGACACCACCTCGGCGTCGGTGTGCAACGCCGTCTCCGGCAACCTCTTGCGCAGGACGTCGTGCAGGTCGGCCCGATGCATCGCGAGTACGCCGACATCCATGGGGTGACTGCGGCGCAGCCAGCGGCCGGTCGGCGTCCGCAAGCTGCCGCGGGAGATCGTCGGGACGGCCCGCGAGCGGATCTCGATGCCGAGCGTGTCCAGGGCCCGCTCGGCGTTCGGCCACAACGTCAGCCCGGCGCCGACCTCGGCGATGACCGGGGCGCGCTCGAGAACGGTCACCGACCAGCCGGCCCGGCGCAGTCCGACCGCCGCGACCAGCCCGCCGATGCCGGCGCCGATGATGATTGCGGTGGAAGCTTCTTCACCTGACCCCATGCTGCGGAGGTTACTTCTTCGCGGTCCAGCCTGCGGAAGTGATCCGGCAGGTTCGGCCGGCGGCGCAAGGGTTTCGATCGGTGTGGAAAGCCCTTCTGACGACCCGGCCGGAGTGCTACGCAAGACCAATGCATGGTTCGCTGCCGGGAAAGGCCGCCGCGATCCGGGCGTTGCTGCTCAGCCTGATCGACACCCTGCCGGAGGGTGCCGCGCTGCCGCCGGAGCGGGAGCTGGCGCTGCGCTGGAACGTGGCCCGGATGACGCTGCGGCGCGCGGTCGACGAACTGGTGATCGAGGAACTGCTCGTCCGCCGGCACGGCAGCGGGACCTACACCACCCGCCCGAAGGTGGCGAAGTGGCTCGGCATGATCGGCTTCTCCGAGGACGTCCGGCGGCGCGGGATGCGGCCGGGCAGCACGATGCTCGAGTTCCGCCACCTCCGGGCCGAGCGGGCGGCCGCCCGCCGGCTGCGGATCCCGGTAGGCGACCCGATCATCGCGTTCACCCGCCTCCGGCTGGCCGACGACGTACCGATGGTGGTCGAGCGGACCACGCTGCCCGCCGGGTACGTCCCTGGTCTGCAGGCCGACGACCTGGAGGGCTCGCTGTACGACCTGCTCGAGTCCCGGTACGGCATCGACCACGTCAGCGGCACGTCCCGGATCGAGCCGGTGATGCCGGACGCGAGGACCGCCGGCTGGCTCGACATCCCGACCACCCAACCATGCCTCGCCGTCCACGGCATCAGCTTCGACCGCCGCGACCGCGTCTTCGAATACACCTCGGCCCTCTACCGGGGTGACCGCTACGCGTTCACGACCGAGCTCCGCACCACGCCCACTCCCCGTTCGACCGCCAACGGCCTGTAGGTCTGGTTGCCTCAGGCAAGTTGTTGCGCCGTCACGATGATTACTCTCGGTGGACGCGAAGTCACTATCGTGGGCACCCTCATGGATCTTCGCAGTCCGATCAGCACCGTCGTCCCGTCACTGGACGGCCCCGTGCTGCAGGTGCTCGCCCGGACCGACCGCGGCCTGTCCGGCCGGCAGATCCACAAGCTCGCCGGGACCGGCAGCGTCGCCGGCGTCCGCCTGGTCCTGCAGCGGCTGGCGACCACCGGCCTGGTGCACGTCGACGACGTCGGCAACTCGTTGCTCTATCGCCTCAACCGCAAACACCTGGCCGCCCCGGCCGTGGAGTTCCTCGCCGACCTCCGCAGTACGCTCACCGGCCGACTCGCGGACGAGATCAGCGGCTGGCGGATCCCCCCGGTGCACGCCAGCCTGTACGGCCCGATCGCTCGCGGCGACGGTGATCTCGAGAGCGATGTCGACCTGCTGCTGATCCGGCCGGACCAGGTCGACCCGGGGGACGTCCTCTGGGAGGACCAGGCCGCCTGCCTGATGCGATCCGTCGTCGACCTCACCGGCAACCCGGCGCACGTGTTCGAACTCAGCCGCAGCGAGCTCACCGACCACCTCACCCGAGAGGACCCGATCCTCAACGACTGGCTCCAGCCAAGCCTCCCGCTGTACGGCGTCCCGGTCCCGTCCCTGCTGGACCGTCCCGCTTCCCGCGCCCGCACATTGGTCTAGTCGCCGTCCTTTACCCGGCCCGCCGGGAAGGCCAGACTGGGCGCGCCGGGTTGTCGACTCACACGGGACGCTGCATGACGAGCATTGCCATCGACGGCGGGCAGTCCGCCCTCCGGCTCCGGGTTCTTCCGGCCGGACGGGTCGGTCGGGGGCCTGGGTACGTCCACGGGCCGACCAGCATCGACCACTTGCTGGCCGCCATCGGGACAGCCGCCGCCGCGGCCGGGGTCGCCGGCCCGGTCGAGGTCGTGGCGCTCGGGCTGACCGGCTTTCCGCCGGTGCGTCCGGTCGCGGATGGGCTGGCCGCGCGGGTGGCCGGCGTACTCGACGCCGGTGAGGTGCGGATGACCCAGGACATGGTGACCGCGCACGCGGGTGCGCTGGCCGACGGGTACGGCGTGGTCGTTGCCGCTGGCACCGGTCTGGTCAGTCTGGCCGTCGATCGTGACGGGTCCTGGCACAAGGTCGACGGACACGGATACCTGTTCGGTGACGCCGGGAGCGCGTTCGCGATCGGCCGGGCCGGGCTGGTCGCCGTCCAGCGGGCTCGCGACGGCCGTGGTCCGGCCACCAAGCTCGCGGACGTCACATTGGACCCGGTCACGCTCTACCGGTCGACCACGCTGGTGGACGACGTCGCCAGGTTCGCTCCGGAGGTACTGCGGTGTGCTGCCGAGGGAGACCCGGTCGCCGGCGACCTCGTCGTACGGGCAGCTCAGGACATCGCCGAGACGATCGGTGCGGCCGTGGCAACGCTGGCCGGCCAGGATGCAGTTCCGGTCGCGTGTGTGGGCGGCCTGTTCGCGGGTGCAGGGGAGCAACTGCTCTCTCCGGTGCGTGCAGCACTCACACCTCGTGCTCAGTTGGTGAAGGCCGCCGGTACGTCGCTGGACGGCGCCGAACGGCTGGCGACGAGCCCACCCGGGCCGTACGCCGACCTCATCGTCACTCACCGCCGATCGTGACGCCGCTGGCGGCCGGGAGCCTGGTGGTGTCCTGCCAGTCCATCCCCGGCGACCCGTTCGACTCGGCCGGGTCGATGGCCCTGATGGCACGCGCGGCCGAACTCGGTGGTGCCGGTGCGATCCGGGCCAACGGTCCTGAGCACGTCGCCGCGATCCGGGCCGTGACGACGCTGCCGATCATCGGCATCAACAAGCTCGGCGACCCGTCGGGGGTGTTCATCACTCCGACGTTCGAGTCCGCCGCCGAGGTCGTCGCGGCCGGCGCCGACCTGGTCGCGCTCGACGCGACGCTCCGCCCGCGCCCGGACGGGCACCCGCTGCGCCGTCAATTCGAGCGGATCCATCAGGAGCTCGGTGTACCAATTCTGGCCGACGTCGACACCTTCGACGCGGGCCTCGCCGCCCGCGACGCCGGTGCCGACCTGGTCGCCACCACGCTGTCCGGCTACACCGGCGGAGGTACGCCGGCCGGTCCGGACGTCGACCTGGTCCGCCGGCTCGCCGCCGCGGTGGATTGCCCGGTCGTCGCCGAGGGCAGGATCAGGACACCCGAAGACGTTCGCGCCGTCGTCGACGCGGGTGCGTACGCCGTCGTCGTCGGCACCGCGATCACCAACCCGACCTTCATGACTGCCCATCTCGTCAGCGCCTTACCCCCGAAGTGGTCTACTCGACCTAGTTCCTGACACGGCCCGGCTCGATTCCGCCGGCGCCGGCGGGCTATCTTGACTGGACCGGAAAGTTTTCACCGGCACGACCGCTGGAGCGTGTAAGTAAGTGAGCGAACTCCTCCTGGCCGCGACCTCTCTGGACGTCACGCCACCGCCCGGCCACCGGCTGGACGGGTACGCCGCGCGCACTGCCCCGGCGACCGGAACCGCTGACCCGCTGCGCGCGACCCTGATCTGGCTCGGTACTGCGGACGACCCGGGCGTGCTGTGGCTGACGCTCGACGCGATCGCCGTCGGCAAGGACCTGGTCGCCGACCTGGCCGCCGCGGCCGGGTGTGCGGCCGGCATCCCGGCCTCGCACGTGGTCGTGTCCGCGTCCCACACGCACTCCGGCCCGTCCGGGTGGACCGGTGAGATTCACCCCGTGATCCCCGCCGAGCGTGAGCCTGAGTTGGTCCGGGCGCTGATCGCCGCAGTCGCGAACGCCTCGCTGCCGCGCCGTCCGGTCACCGCGTCCTGGCGGTCGATCGAGGTGATCGGCGTCGGCGCGAACCGGCACCGCAAGAACGGGCCGCACGACAACACGGCCGGCATCCTGGCACTGCACTCGCCGGCCGGCTCGCTGGCGGCGGTGCTCTTCGACTTCGCCTGCCATCCGACGACGTACGGCCCGGAGAACCTGCGGTGGTCTGCCGACTGGCCCGGCGCCGCCCGGGCCGCGCTGGCGCCCGCGGTGGTCGGGTTCCTCCAAGGCGCCGCCGGCGACGTCAGTCCACGCTTCACCCGACAAGGACGTGGTGCGGCCGAGGTCGCCCGGCTCGGCGGTCTGCTCGCGTCGCGCGTCCGTGAAGCACTGGCCGGTCCCGGGCTCGAGCTGCCACAGTCGGCACCGGCCATCCGCCGTACGACGATCGACCTCCCGGTCCGGGACATGCCGCCGGCCGAGGAGGCGGCGTCGACCGTGGCGGCCGCGGCGAGCGTGGTCCGCGGTGGACCTTGCGGTGCCGTGCGCGGCCTGGACGACCCGTCCGGCCGGATCGCACAGACCCGCCTCGACGGCGCACGCGGCCAGTCGCTGATGGCGGCGGCCGACTTGCCGGAGAGGCTGAAGCTACCGATCAGCGTGGTGACGTTGGGCGACGTCTGCTGGGTCAACCTGCCGGTCGAACTGTTCGCCCTCCACGGCGCGTGCCTCCAGGCGGACAGCACCCACCCGATCACCAGGGTGGTCGGCTACACCGACGGCTACTACGGCTACATCGTGGACCCGTCCGCCGCCGAATCCGGTGCATACGAAGCGCTCATCACGTTCTTCGACCAACCGGCCACCAACCAGCTCCTGACCAAGACCGCCGCCTTCATGAACCGTTAGTCGACCGGCACGTTCACCGAGTGCAGGCCGGTCGAGCCGTTCGGGGCGGGCGGTGCGGAGGCCTCGACCTGTGGGTTGCCCTTGGCATCGAACGCCCGTACCTGCAGGACGTGGTTCCCGCGTGGCGCGTCCCAGGTCCAGTGCCATTGCCGCCAGGTGTCGATCGACGCGTCCGCGGCCAGCGTCGCTTGTTGCCACGGGCCACCATCAACGCGGACCTCGACCTTGGACACGCCGACGTGCTGGTCCCACGCCACCCCGGCCACGGTCACCGGGCCCGCGGTCACCTTCGTGCCGTACGGTACGTCGATCCGCGACGACAACTTGATCGGCCCGAGCTCGGACCACCCACGCGGCGTCCAGTACGCGTCGAACCGGTCGAACCGGGTCACCTCGATGTCGGTCAGCCACTTGGTCGCCGACACGTACCCGTACAGCCCGGGTACGACGATGCGCACCGGGAACCCGTGCTCGACCGGCAGCGGCTCACCGTTCATTGCGAACGCGAGCATCGACTGACGGTCGTCCAGCAGCGTGCTGAGCGGCGTACCGGCGGTGAACCCGTCCTTGGACGTGGACTTGATCGCGTCCGCGTCGCCCGACGGACCGGCCTCGCCGAGCAGGTCCTTGAGCAGCACGCCGGACCACAGGGCGTTGCCGATCAGGTCGCCGCCGACCTCGTTGCTGACACAGGTCAGGGTGACCCACTTGTGCACGACCTGGCGCTTCAGCAGGTCGTCGAAGGTCAGCTCGAGCTCGCGGTCGACCATGCCGTGGATCCGCAGCTTCCACTCCGACGGCAGAATCTGCGGGACCGAGAGCGCGGTGTCGATCCGGTAGAAGTCGACGTTCGGCGTCACCCACGGGGTCGCGCCGTCGGCCTGCACTCCGGCCGGCGGGTCGAGCGTCGGGGGTTTCGGGAGGTTCAGCGCTTCCCGGGCCTCCGCGACCGCCGCCCGGTTGCCGCCGACGACGCGTCCGAGTGCGCCGATCGCGGCGGAAGCGATCGCGACACCGGCGGACAGTTGCAGGAATCCGCGGCGGCTGACGCCGTCCGCCGGATCGTCGACGAGTGGCGCGAGGCGCCGGGCGAAGAGCCGGAGGATGAGCAGCGCGGTGATGCCGGCGACTGCCGACGGGACGAATCCGGTCTGTCCGCTGTCCGGTCTGGTCGCGGCCGCGACCACCGCCACACCGGCCAGTACCACGGTGATCAGTGCGCCGGCCCAGTAGCGACGTACCGCGAGAACACCGCCGACGGCGGCGAGCGCGCTGAGGACCAGCAGGATGCCGACGCGGAGCGCGGTCTTGTCGTTGGTGCCGAACCAGGCGATCGCAAGGTCCTTCAGCCACGGTGGCACCCGGTCGATGAACGCCGAACCGATGGCGACGATCGGGGTCTGCCTGGTCCCGAGGAGACCGGCGACCACGCTGCCTGCCGCCAATCCGGCGAGCGCCGCGAGAACTCCACCGACGGCTGCCCGCCACCAGACCGCGTCCCGCCATCCGCGGGTGCCCGTCCGGCCTGGCTCTGACTCGTTTCCGCCCCGGCCGACGTCGTACCCGAGCCCGACAGGGTCGTAGCCATGCTTGACGTCCGTCGAGCCTCGACCCGGGGCTGGGGACTGATCGGCCTGGTTCACCTCTCAACGATTACGCGGCGAGGCGCCCGACACCAGTCGGGCGCCCCATCCGTTAGTCGCGGGTAAGCCAGGTGTTCGGTTGTCGGAGTGGTTCAGATTCGTTCCGGAGCGATCGGCCCGAGGCTCGGCCGGCCGTTCGGCCAGCGGCGGGCGTTGTCGCGGACCCGGCGAAGCTTGCCGAGCACGACCTCCCGCTCGTCGGCCAGCTGGGACATCCACAGGCTGTCGATCTCCAGGAGGTGGTCCGGCAGTGCTTCCCGCAGCCGGCGCTTCCCCTCCTCGGTGAGGACCGCGAACGAACCGCGGGCGTCGTCGGGACAGGGCTCCCGGCGTACCAGACCGAGGTTCTCGGCGCGGTCGACCAGCCGGGTGATGCCACCGGTGGTGACGGTCAGCTCCCGGGCAAGGGACGTAAGACGCTGTTTCTCCCCGTGGCTGCGGGCGAGCCGCAGCAGCAGTTCGAACATTGCCATTTGCAGACCACTGCGCTTGAGGGAATGGCGCATCACGTGGTCGAGTTCGGCCGCTGCTTCACGCAGCAGGCCGTACGCGGTGATCACGTCGCTTTCCCAAGGTTCGGCGGCACGAGTGGGTTCTGCATCGGCGAGCGCTAGGGGCGAGCAAAGCGAAGGCGCGATGGTCATGCGCGGACTCTATTAGCTGACTAGGTCACTTCGCTACACGGGGTGACCTTTCGGCTACAGATCGACCCGGAACCGCAAACTCGCCGAGCGTAACCGCTGTGCCGAATCGTCTGCCCTGCAGGGCCTGTGGATAACTTCCGCGGCGGTCGGACGATTTTTGCCAGCCTTGGTCCGTGAGGTTTTCGACCACCGGAGCGGGGAGCGCGATGAACGACAACGAAGACCAGTCACCCTTCCGCCGCGGCTTCGTCGCGGCCTCCATCGTCATCGCCGCGGTCCTCCTCTGCGGTGCCCTCCTGCTGATCACCGGCCTCACCACGGACTCCTCCGGTACGGCGAACGCCGCCGATCCGGCCCGGTCCGGTTCGGAGGCAGGTCAGCCCGTCGGTGCCCACCCGGCGACCCCTGACCCGGGAGAGCGACCCGGGACCGGCGATCGGGCAGCCACGCCTTGCTCCGACGCCGAGTCCGCCACCACCTGCCCCGGCACCCAGCCTGCGACCCCGGCCGACGAGCCCGGTTCCGGCTCGAGCGGTCGGACCACCCGCCCGGCATCCGCCGGCGGTTGCTCGCTCCCCGCCGGCGACCAGGCCGTGCCCACGAAGGCTCCGAGGGCCGACGGCTGGGACGTCAGCCGCCACGTCGTCGTCCCCCGCTCGTCCATCTTCGGCCCCGCCGTCACCGACCCCGACGGCTTCCGGCGCTGCTTCGCCCACTCACCCACCGGCGCCGTCTACGCCGCCTACAACACGATCGCCGCCGTCAATGACCCACGCCAGGCGATCAAGACCGTCCGCAAACTCATGGTCCCCGGCCCCGACACCGAGGCCCTCATCCGAGAGCTCGAGTCCGAGAACGACGTCCCCGGATCGGCGTCCACCGCCCAGATCGCCGGCTTCAGCGTCCTCGACAGCCGCCCCGACCGAGTCACCGTGATGCTCGCGCTCCCCGTCGAATCGGCGTACATGAGCGCGACCTTCACGCTCGTCTGGCACAACGACGACTGGCGCCTGCGACCGCCGTCCCCAGGCCAACCCGTCGGCGCCCCCTTCGCCCAGCACCGCGACCTGTCCGACTTCACCCGCTGGAGCGGAATCTGATGTGCGGAAAGGTGGAGATCGGCTGCCACATCCAGCAGGGCTTCCAGGCCGTGGCGAACAACGCGCTGGAGCAGTTGAGGGAAGGCGCGAACCAGGCGGCCATGAGCACCCTGAACTCCGCGTCGACCTTCTGGCTCCGGCCGAAATCGCCGACCTTGGCCGAGGAGCACGGCGAGACCTGGACGAACAGCGCGACCGTCGGGCTGCTACAGGGTCGGCTGCTGGCGGTCACCGCCGCCGTCCTGGTCATCTCGATCCTGATCGCCGGCATGCGAACGGCGTGGGAACAGCGCGCCCGCCCGCTCCAGGAGATGATCAAGACGACGCTGATCTTCGTCGCGGTGAGTGCCGCCGGCGCGGCGTTCCTGCAGGTGCTGACGAGCTGGTCGGACGACTTCGCAGTCCGGATCATCGCGCAGGGAGGCACGGATCCGTCGCTGGACACTGCCTTCGGTGGCGAAGTGGACCATCGCCAGGTGGTCGTTCGCCTGGTCTCCGACGCCGTGCCGACACTGCTGGCCATCACCATGTACGGATCGGTGATCATCGCCTCGTGCATCCAGATCGTCCTGATGCTGATCCGCTCGGCGATGCTCGTGCTCCTCGCCGGTACCTTCCCGCTGGCAGCCGCGGCCACCAACACCGAGATCGGCCGGAACTGGTTCAAGAAGTACTGCGCCTGGGCGTTGGCCTTCATCGCCTACAAGCCGGCCGCCGCCCTGATCTACGCAGCGGCGCTGCAGCTGAACAGCACGAGCCTGTTCGGTCCGGTCGACAGCGTGATCCAGGCGATGACCGGAGTCATGATGCTCCTGCTGGCGATCTTCGCTCTGCCCGCGCTGCTCCGCTTCATGGTGCCGGTCACCGCGGCTGTTGCCGGGGGTGCGGCTGCGATGGGAAGCTCTGTGGCCGACCCGGGCGGTCTGGCGAGCGGGGCGATCAGCGTCGGGCGGTCGGCCTTCGGGGGCGGGTCCTCGCGCGGTGGCGGTTCGTCCGGTGGTGGCGGTGCCGGGGCGAGCGGTGCCCGGACGGTGGGGGCGGCAGCCGGCGTGGGCCTCGGCGCTGCCGGGGTGGCCGTCAACGGCGCTCGCAAGGTGGCGGGCGGTCTGGCCGGCGCCGCGGCGCATTCGGCCGGCGAGCCGGGAGGCGGTTCGGTCACCCCGACCAAGTCCTTCGGCCCGATGTCTCGGGGACACGCCTCGAAACTGCGGTCGGGATCCTCGTCCAGCGAGGGCGGCGGTGCTCGGCAGCAGGCAGCGGAGCGCGCGGGGCCGAGCGGTAGTCGGTAGCGGGCACTCGGCGAACAGCGCCCGAGCAGCCGCCGGACTGCACCATCGCGTCCCTGGCGCCCCAGCGCCCGCCGCGCCCGAGCGCCCCAGCGCCCAGCGACTCAGCTCTCAGCGCCCAACGACTCAGCTCCGAGGGCCCAGCCCAGCGGCCTTCGTCCGGTGTGTGGCGGGAACGGAATCGTTGTCGGTGGGATGGGACAGGATGACAGCATGGTGGGTATGGGGTTGGAGCGGATCGCGTTGGTTTCGGATGTTCACGGGAATCTGACCGCGCTGGAGGCGGTGCTGGCGGACATCGAGGGGCGCGGGATCGACCGGATCTTCAACCTGGGGGACTACGTCGGCAAGGGGCCGCGCGGTCAGCAGGTGGTCGACCGGTGCCAAGCGGCGTGTGAGGTGAACATCCTCGGCAACTGGGACGACTTCCTGCCGGATCCGGATCGCGAGTACGACTCCGAAGCCCTGCGCTGGTGGAAGAAGGAACTGCGCGAGGACCAGTGGACCTGGCTCCGCGAACTCCCGTTCTGCCACGACTTCCGTCTCAGCGGCCGGCAGATCCGGCTGTTCCACGCATCGTCGACGAGCGTTCACCAGCGGGTCCGGTTCGACCACGACGAGGTGGAGTACGTCGAGTTGTTCGCGAACACCGCGGCCACCGGCGACGGCCCGGTCCCGGACGTGGTCGGGTACGCCGACACCCACGACCCGTTCTACGAGGCCGATCTCGGCCGGACCCTGTTCAACATCGGCTCGGTCGGCAACAGCCTGAGCGACCCGACACCTGTGTACGGGATTCTCGAAGGCGTGCCGGACTCGCCGGGCCCGGCGCCGTTCTCGATCCAGTTCGTCCGGGTCCCGTACGACGCGCACGCCGAGCTCGAGATCGCCCGCGAGCTCGGCATGCCGGAGCTCGACGGCTACGAGTCCGAGATCATCAGGGGCGTCTACCGCGGCGACCACTACGCCGGCGAGTCCCCGACCTACCACCGCCCGCCCCGCACGTCCTGATCCCGGACGCGAACCTTCGGTGACACCACGGTGAACGGCCGCCGGCCAGTTTGGGGCCATCAGCAACTATCCACAGGTTGTCCACAACTGTGGATGCCGAAAATCGATGCCGACAGCAACGACTAGGGATCGACCAGGAGTGCTTCGGAGCCGACCGGTTGGTACCCCGCGGCCAGGAACGCCCGGAACGACGCCGCGTTGCCCGGGGTGACCTGCGCCCAGATGTGCGCGTCCGGCGGGACCAGCGCGCGGGCTGCCCGGGCGAGACGACGGCCGTGACCGTTGCCCCGGCACCCGTCGGGTACTTCGACCGCACACTCGAGGCGATCCGCGAGCCCGCGGCCGGTCAGCACGAGTCCGCCGAACGAGTCGCCGTACACCCGGACGTCGTCGCGGTACCGCCAGGCGCGTTCGACGCGCGGGTGGGTGTGGTCGGTGAGCTCGGTCAGACCGGCGGTTGCCGCCGAGCGTTCGCCGGGGTCCGCGAGGGCGGGAGCGAGCAGCATCGCGTCGATCGCGTTGACCCGGCGGCCGGTGACCGCCTCGAGCGCCGACAGGAACGGCGGATTCGTCGGCGCGGAGAGGTCTCCGGGTGGCACCCGCTCGGCGACCCAGGCCGGGTCGACGCCCGCGGCGACCACGACGTGCCCGGTGAACGCGGCCACGCACGCCTCGCGCGGCGACGGCGCCGGTACGACCGTGAGGCTCAGGTCCGGGGCCGGGAACACGCCGCGTTCGATCCCGCGCAGAATGTCAGCCAGAGTTGTCATCACGAGCCATTGTCGAGGAGACCCCTCCCCGGCCGATCAACGCAGTCGAACCAGGCACTCGACACACGTACGCGACGGAGGCGACACATGCGGAAGCCGCAACTGGTGCGGACCGACGGGCTGCCCGACCGGGTGACGATCTACGAGGTCGGTCCCCGCGACGGTCTGCAGAACGAGTCGGCGATCGTCGATGTCGCGGTCAAGGCCGAGTTCATCCGACGGCTGGCCGACGCCGGGCTGACGACGATCGAGACCACCAGCTTCGTCCACCCGAAATGGGTTCCGCAGCTGGCCGACGCCGCCGAGCTGCTCGCCGAGCTCGATCTGCCGGACGTCGTCCGGGCGCCGGTGCTGGTCCCGAACGAGCGCGGTCTCGACCGTGCGCTGGCCGCGAACGTGCGGGAGATCGCGATCTTCGCGAGCGCGACCGAGACGTTCGCCGCGAAGAACCTGAACTCCACGCTGGACGAGCAGTTCGCGATGTTCACGCCGACGATCCAGCGGGCGATGGCCGAGGGGTTGACGGTCCGCGGGTACGTCTCGATGTGTTACGGCGACCCGTGGGAGGGTGCCGTACCGAGCCGCCAGGTGGTCGAGGTGGGAGCACGCCTGATCGACCTCGGCTGTCACGAGCTGTCCCTCGGCGACACGATCGGCGTCGCGACCCCGGGGCAGGTGACCGCGCTGATCGGGGCCTTCACCGCGGCCGGTGTGGGTGTGGACAAGCTGGCCGTCCACTTCCACGACACCTACGGCCAGGCGCTCGCCAATACGCTGACCGCTCTTCGCGAGGGCGTCACCACGGTCGACAGCTCCGCCGGCGGCCTCGGCGGCTGCCCGTACGCCGGGAGCGCCACCGGCAACCTGGCCACGGAGGATCTCCTCTGGCAACTGGACGGCCTGGGAATCCGGACCGGCGTGGACCTGGAGAAGCTGGTCGCCACCAGCGTCTGGATGGCTGAGAAACTCGGCAAGCCTTCGCCGAGCCGTGTGGTTCAAGCCCTCGCGGGCTGACGAGCCCCGGCAGGCCGGCGGCCGCTCGGACGTCGTACCAGATCGAACGCTCGGGACCTGTCCTGGTCGCGCTGTTCTTCGTCCTCCGGTCACCGGCGTCAGGCGGTGATCACCGGGACTCCGGCGGGCCCGCCGGAGTACGCCAGGTGGTGAGGCAGAACGGGTGCCCGGCCGGATCGAGGAAGACCCGGAACACCGAGGGCTCCGGCTGTACGGCGGTCGGCGTGGCGCCGGCCGCGATCACGCGGGCCTCGTCCGCGTCGAGGTCCGCCGTACTGAAGTCGAGGTGACACTGCTGCGGAACCCGGGTGTCCGGCCAGGTCGGCGCCCGGTAGTTGAGATCCCGCTGGAACCCGAGGCTGACGGTGTCGAACCGCAGCTCGACGAAGTTCTCGTGCACGACGGCCAGTTCGCCGCCCGCGACCTGCTGATAGAACACGGCCAGCTCCAACGGCTCCGGGCAATCCAGCGTCGGCCCCCAGAACGGTGCCGTCGGGTTCACGGCTCGATCGGCCGCCGGATCCGGCGGACCAGGCTCTTGTCGGCGTACTCCCCGATCCGGTACGTCGACCAGCCGTCGACGCCGGCGCCGACCGCGCCGCCGAGGAGCGGAACGCGGCGGGTGACGGTGATGGCCATGCGCTTGCCGCTGATCCGGGCGATCAGCTCGGCGACGACCTCGCCGGCGACCTGGCGGTCGAGGTCGGGGTCGAAGACCGGTGCGGTGGCGATCGCGAGCGGCGACGTCGGCAGGCTCGACTTCTTCAGCCGGTCGGCCACGCCGTCCTCGCCGAGCAGGCAGGTGATCACCGCGGTCCGGACGCGCGGGTCGTCCAGGTCGTATCCGCGCAGGTGCGCGATCGCGGCGACCATGCGGACCTGGACGATCGCGAGACCGGTCAGGTTGGCGGGCAGCGCGACGGGAAGGGTGACCAGCCCGCCGATGCTGGTGACGAATCCCTGAACACCCGCGAGCCGGATGTGCTGGTCGGTCACCGCGTCGATCGCCAGCTGCACGTCACCGGACGATCTGGCGAGCTTCGACTCGGCGACCTGCTCGGCGCCCGGGAACCGTTGGTACCCGTCGATCGCGATCTCGAGGACCTGACGCAACACACCCGCCGCGGCCTGCGGTGCGAATCGCTGCGCGGCGGGCGCGAGACTGCTCGCGACGAACCTGGCTACTCCGGCCACGGTGCTCCTTCCCGCCCTTCCCGACTCGGAGACGGGCGTGCTTCAACTCTACGTGGCTCTGGGAACGCCGCCACTCGGGAGAAACCCTGGCGTTCCCTGGAGTACCGCCGGTGCCGCCGGCTGGGAGCGCCCGGCGGCCGTCCACCCTCCGGGCCACCCGTGCACCCGGAACGGTGGGCGGTGGTTCAGGATGGTGGTGTGCCAGTCGAGCCAGCTGCTTCTGTGTGGGACTTTCCGCCGGTGGCGGTTGCCGGGGCGAGCGACATCGTCGCCGGTGGGGCGGATCTGCAGCCGGGGACCGTCCTGGCGGCGTACCGTCGTGGGCTCTTCCCGATGCCCGACCACCGCGGTTCGCTGCTGTGGTGGTCGCCGGTCGACCGCGGCATCATCGAGGTGGCCGGCTACCGGCCGACGCGGTCGGTACGGCGGGCGCGGAGCAGGTTCGAGATCCGGGTGAACACCGCGTTCGACCAGGTCATCCGCGCGTGTGCGGACCCGCGTCGTCCCGGGTCCTGGATCGACCGCGGCATCATCGCGTCGTACACCGAGCTGCACCGGCTGGGCTGGGTGCACTCGGTCGAGGCGTGGGACGGTGACGAGCTGGCGGGCGGCCTGTACGGCGTCGCGATCGGCGGGCTGTTCGCCGGGGAGTCGATGTTCCACCACAAGACGGACGGCTCGAAGGCGGCGGTGGCCGGCCTGATCGAGCTGCTCGACGACGAGTACGCCGACCAGCGGGTGTTCGACATCCAGTGGGTCACCGGCCACCTGGCCACCCTCGGTGCGGTGTCGATCCCGCGCGAGACCTACGTCCGCCGGGTCGAACAGGCCGTGACGCTGCCGCTCCCGAAGGCTTTCAGCTGAGGCCGACGAAAGCCGCCATCTGCCGTGTCGCCGACGCGAAGAACGCGTCCGCCGGATCCATCGAACCGACCAGCTGACCGAACAGCTCGAAGCTGATCATCCCGAACAGTTGCGTCCAGACGATCGCGACCCGCAGCAGCACCTTGCGGGGCACCCCGGGCGCCAGCTCGGCCAGAACGTCCACCTGCCCGGCCAGCTGGCCGGTTGGCTCGGGCGCGTCGTCCGGCGCGGCGAGCCGGCCCTGGGTCCAGGCTTGTTCGACGATCCTGAGCAGGAGGATCGGCACCCGGCTGGCCGGTTCGACGGTCGTCTGTGGCGCTTTGTAGCCGGTGACCGGCGAACCATAGATCAGCGCGTACTCGTGCGGATGCGCCCGGGCCCACTCGCGGATGGCGACGCACACCGCCAACCAGGTCTCCGGCGGATCCGCCTCGTCCGCGGCAGCGACCGCTGACTCCGCGGCCGCGCCGAGGGCGTCGTACGCGTCGATGATCAGGGCCGTGAGCAGGTCGTCCCGGCTGGGGAAGTAGCGGTAGAGCGCGGACGAGACCATGCCGAGCTCCCGGGAGATCGCCCGCAGCGAGAGCCGCTCGGCGCCCTCGGTCGCGAGTTGCCGCCGGGCCGAGGACTTGATCTCCCCGGTCAGCTCGGCGCGGGCTCGGTCTCGTGCGGTGCGTCCGGCGTTCATGACGGCAGTCTGCCACAGAACCGAGAGCAGTGCTCTTGACAGTGAGCATCACTTCCGGTTCACTGATCACAACAGAGAGCACCGCTCTCGCAACCAACGAAAGGTATGACGATGCCGGAGTACAAGCAGACCTACGACCACAAGCGCGTGATCACCGCCGCCGAGGGCAGCATGCGGGTCTTCAACCGGATCGTCGCCACGCTGACCAAGCTCGGCATCAGCCTGATGGGCAGCCGGGTGCTCTCCGTCCGCGGCCGCAAGACCGGCGACTGGCGCAGCACGCCGGTCAACCTCCTGGTCGTCGACGGGCAGCGCTACCTGGTCGCCCCGCGCGGCCACACCCAGTGGGCCCGCAACCTGCGGGTCAACCCCGAGGGCCGCCTCCAACTGGGCCGGACCGTCGAGACCTTCCGCGCCGAGGAGGTCGCCGACCCGGACAAGACCGACGTACTCCGCCTCTACCTGAGGAAGTGGGCCTGGGAGGTCGGCACCTTCTTCGGCGGCGACGTCACCAAGAACTCCCCGGACGCCACTCTCCACCACATCGCCCCCGGCGTCCCGGTCTTCAAGCTCCACGCCGCGTGACCTCGTCACCCAGCTACCGTCGGCCGGCCAGGGGGGAGCCTGCGAAGATGGCGGGATGATCACCGCGGAACAGGTTCAGGAAGCGCCCAAGGTTCTTCTGCACGATCATCTGGACGGTGGGCTCCGGCCGGAGACGGTGGTGGAGCTGGCGCAGGAGATCGGGCACACGGTGCCGCGGTCCGACGCCGGGGACCTCGGTGTCTGGTTCGTGGAGTCGGCGGACTCCGGGTCGCTGGAGCGGTACCTGGAGACGTTCGACCACACGGTCGCGGTCATGCAGACCGCGGAGGCGATCACCCGAGTGGCGAGTGAGTGCGTGCAGGACCTGGCCGCGGACGGAGTGGTGTACGCCGAGGTGCGCTACGCACCCGAGCAGCACCTGACCCGCGGGCTCACGCTGGAGCAGGTGGTCGACGCGGTCCGGGAAGGCTTCGAGCATGGGATGGCACACGCGGAGCGCCCGATCGTCGCCCGGCAGTTGCTGACCGCGATGCGGCACAAGGCCCGGTCGATGGAGATCGCCGAGCTGGCGGTGGCGTACCGCGACGCCGGGGTGGTCGGGTTCGACATCGCGGGCGCGGAGGCCGGATATCCGCCGACCCGGCACCTGGACGCGTTCGAGTACCTGCAGCGGGAGAACGCGCACTTCACCATCCATGCGGGCGAGGCCTTCGGGCTGCCGTCGATCTGGCAGGCGATCCAGTGGTGCGGGGCCGACCGGCTCGGGCACGGCGTCCGGATCATCGACGACATCACGTACGACGAGACCGGCGACAAGCACGAGCTCGGCCGGCTGGCGGCGTACGTGCGGGACCGGCGGATCCCGCTGGAGATGTGCCCGAGCTCCAACCTGCAGACCGGGGCGGCGACCTCGATCGCCGAGCACCCGATCGGCCTGCTCGCCAAGCTCCGCTTCCGGGTCACGGTCAACACCGACAACCGGCTGATGAGCGGTACGTCGATGAGCCGCGAGCTCACCCTGCTGGCCGAGGCGTTCGACTACACGCTGGCCGACTTCCGCTGGTTCGCGATCAACGCGATGAAGTCGGCCTTCCTGCCGTTCGACGAACGCCTGGCCATCATCGACAACACCATCAAGCCCTGGTACCGCGACGCCCTTCAGACCGAGCGCTGATCGGTGCGGAACGCGCGGGTGGAGAGCCAGGCGACCACCAGGGTGAACGCCAGCAGGTAGGCACCGTGACGGGCGACCGAGGACCAGTCCGGGTCGGCGGCGCGGAATAGCTCATGGGTATCCGATGTCAAGTATTCAGCCAGGCGAACGCGCGGAAGCCGAGCCGCTGCAACGGCAGCGCCGGCAGGGCGGTCAAGGCGCGGTAGACCGGCTGTTCGACGTACTTCGTCAGCAGCCACGCCAGCACGGTCACTACGGTCACCGCCCCGGCGATCTGGACGACGCGTCCCGCGCCGAGCGACATCAGGTGGTAGGCGATCAGGTAGCCGAGCTCCTGGTTGAGCAGGTAGATGCCGAAGGAGATCCGGGCCAGGAACTGGATCGGCCGGCGGATGGGCGCGAAGACCCGCCAGTCCGGACCGCGGGCGGCCAGCGCGACGAACACCAGCAGGGCCCCGATGCCCAGCGACGACGGCAGGTCAGCCGTGTGCGCGTGCTGGGCGAACACGGTCGCGGCAAGCAGGGCGCCCAGGTGCAGCACGCCGATCCGCCGCTGGGAGAAGAGCCAGATGGCGATGCCGATGGCGAACAGTTGCAGCCGATGCAGCCCGAGGCCGTTCCACGCCTGCTGGACCCAGAGCGGGCTGTGCAAGATCCGGTCGTGCCACTGCAGCACCACCGGCGCCACCGTCATCACCCACAGCAGCACGGTGATGCGCCAACCGGAACCCAGGCCGCGTGGCCAGAGCAGGGCCGCCGCCGCGAAGGCCATCAGTTGCAACGGCAGCGTCCAGTACGACCCGTCGATGAGGCGCACAGTCGGGTCGAACGAGCTGGCCAGCGTCAGGTTGCCCCACAGGTCGTGCCGGGTGGGCAGGCTCCAGTGGCGCGGGCCGAAGGCGACCAGAGCCGTGTAGGTGATCAGCACGGCGGCCAGGTACGGCGGGAGCACTCGGCAGACCCGCTGCCACAACCACCGTCCCGGGGAGGGACCCTTCCGGACGGTCACGCAGACGAAGTAGGCGCTGATCACCAGCAGGATGCCGGCGCCGACCTGGAACGGGTGACTGCCCAGCGGTGCTCCGAGCTCAGGGTGCAGCACCGGGCCCTGGTGCGTCGCGTGGCAGAACACCACCGCGAGGACTGCGAGCAGCCGGACGACGTCCCAGCTCAGACGACGTGAGGTACCGGCCCGACGCGGGACAGGCGTTGCCACAGTGGCTCCACATTCTCTCGGCTCGCCGATCTTCTTCGGCCGTTACCCCCCTGTGACACTTCGAAGGATCCTAGGGGGACCGGGAGGGGGCACCGCAAATCCTGTGGGCAGCGTCACCTGCCCACAGCGATCGGCCGACGGGTCAGCTGGCCGTGCGAAAGGTACGCCGGTAGTCCTGTGGCGGCACGCCCACCACGCGGCGGAAGTGGTGCCGCAGCAACGCCGCCGTCCCGAACCCGGACTCGGCCGCGATCTGCTCGATCCCCATCCGGGTCTGCTCGAGCAGCGTCCGCGCCCGCAGTACGCGTTGCGTGGTGACCCACTTCAGTGGCGTCGTCCCGGTCTCCGCGACGAACCGGCGGGCGAACGTCCGCTCCGACATCTGCGCCCGGCGGGCGAGTGCGGGCACGGTGTGCTCGATCGTCAGGTTGTCGACCATCCAGTCGAGCACCGGCTGCAGGCTCTCGCCGGACGACTCCGGCACGGGGACGTCGACGTACTGCCGCTGGCCGCCGTCGCGCTGCGGCGGAACGACCATCCGGCGGGCGATCCGGGTGGCGACCGCGCTGCCGAGCTCGCGCCGGACCAGGTGCAGGCAGGCGTCGATACCGGCCGCGGTGCCGGCGCTGGTGATGATGTTGCCGTCGTCAACGAACAGGACGTCGGCGTCCAGCCTCGCCGACGGGAACTGCTCGTTGAACAGCTTCACGTAGCGCCAGTGCGTCGTGCACGCCCGGCCGTCGAGCAGGCCCGCCTTGCCGAGCACGAACGCGCCCGAGCAGACGGTCAGCAGGATCGCCCCACGGGCCTCGGCCCGGCGCAGCGCGTCGAGGATGCGTTCGTCGTACGCGTCCCGCCAGGTGGTCGCCGGAATCCCGATCAGGTCGGCGTCCTCGAGCTGTTCCAGTCCGTACGGCGCGATCACCTCGGAGTGACTGCTGGTCCGCAGCGGCTCACCCGGGCGGGTCGAACACACCTTGAAGTCGAACGCGGGCACGCCGTCGTCGGTCCGGTCGATGCCGAACACCTCCGCCAGCACCCCGAACTCGAACAAGGCGACGTCCTCCATCAGGACGACAGCGACTTTGCGGAGCATGCCGTCCAGTATGGCAGGAATTTGTGGAACTATGTCAATAGTGCCAGTGGTGGCGGTATCTAGATGGTAGCAAAATTTACGCCATGACCGGAATCATCGTTCTCGCAGTACTCGCGCTGGCCGTGATCGCGGCTCTGGAGCTCAGCAACAGGCGTCACTCGACCGGTCTGACCGCCGGACCGAACGGCGCCTGGGTTGCCGACGACCGTGACGTGGCCAGGACCAAGCTCGACCTGCTCGCCCTCGGTGGCGTGGCCGAACCTTTCAACCACAAGCCCGCAGCGACCGCAGGCACCGTGCACACCATCCGCCGGGCCCGCATCCTCACTCACCACGGCCGCCACGCGGCCTGAACCGACCGCGGACCGCCGGGACCTCACCCGGCGGTCCTGTGCCGTAAACCGGCGGCGCGGCCGGGCGGGTTGTGGGAAGGTCTGGGAGTGAGCGACTACCTGGACGTGAATCGGGCCAACTGGGATGAGCGGGTGCCGGCGCACGTCGCGTCGCCCGGCTACCACGTGGTGGACTTCGAGGACCCGCAGTACGTCAGCGAGGTGGTCCGGTTCGACCGGCCGCGGCTGGGCGACATCTCCGGACTGCGTGGCGTGCACCTGCAGTGCCACATCGGCACGGACACCGTGTCGCTCGCCCGGCTCGGCGCCCGGATGAGCGGCCTCGACTTCTCCGCGCCGGCGATCGAGCAGGCGCAGTCGCTCGCGGACCGGCTCGGGCTGCCGGTGGACTTCCACGTGGCGGACGCGTACGACGCGGTCGACGTCCTGGGCGCGGCGTCGTACGACCTGGTCTACACCGGGATCGGCGCGATCTGCTGGCTGCCGGACATCGAGCGCTGGGCGGGGACCGTCGCGGGCCTGCTGGCCCCGGGCGGGCGGTTGTTCGTCCGCGAGGGGCATCCGATGCTGTGGGCGCTCGACTCCGCGCCGGAGGATCCGGTGCTGAAGCACCCGTACTTCGAGACACCGGAGCCGATCGTCTGGGACGAGGGTGGCACGTACGTCGAGACCGATGTCGAGTTCGCCACCACGCTCACGCACGAGTGGAACCACGGGCTGGCCGAGATCATCACCGCGGTCCAGCGGGCGGGGCTGGTCTTCGACTCGCTCACCGAGCACGACAGCGCGCCGTGGAACGCTCTGCCCGGGTTGATGACCGAGGACGAGTCCGGCGAGTGGCGGCTGACCCGCGATCCGCGGCGGCTGCCGGCGACATACACGCTGCAGGCGCACAAGGCCGCCTGACGGCGTACTTCGTGCCCGGCTGTAGTCCGCCAGCCGGGCCGAAGTCCAGAGTGTGCCCAGCTACGACTAGTGGGCACCGCCGCGGCGCTGCTGCACCTTCTGGAACGCTTCCTTGAGCTTGCGCTGGTTCTCAGGCTTGCTGAGCTCCCGCTGCACGACCTGCGCCAGTTTGGCGACGACCGCGCCCTTGACCAACGTCTTCACGAACCCCATCAGGGCCTCCCTACTCTCTTGCGCTAGAACGCTACCGTCCCACGCCAACAAACACCTGCGGGTTGACCCCACCAATCCCCTGTTCCCACCCTGACGCCGCGAAACAGCCCCACCGGGGCCGGGAAAGTGTCCGTGGCGTGAGGCACACTGGGACGGTGCCTGAGTTGCCGGAGGTCGAGTCGCTGGCGGGGTTCCTGCGGGAGCGTGCCGTCGGGCGGGCGTTCGTGCGCGCCGACATCACCGCCATCAGCGCCCTGAAGACGTACGATCCGCCGATCTCGTCGCTGGTCGGGCTGCTGATCGACGACGTCCGGCGGCACGGGAAGTTCCTCGACATCGAGGCCCAGGGCGTGCACCTGGTCATCCACCTGGCTCGTGCGGGCTGGCTGCGGTGGAAGGACGAGCAGTCGACCGCGCTGGTGCGCCCGGGCAAGGGCCCGATCGCGGTCCGCACGGTGCTGGACGACGGCTCGGGCTTCGATCTGACCGAGGCGGGCACGCAGAAGAAGCTCGCGGTGTACGTCGTGCGCGACCCGGTGGAGGTGCCGGGGATCGCCCGGCTCGGGCCGGATCCGTTCTCGCTGTCGCTGGACGATTTCAGCGGCATCCTGAAACGCGAGGGCCGGGTCCAGTTGAAGGGCGTCCTGCGGAACCAGTCGGTCATCGCCGGCATCGGCAACGCCTACTCCGACGAGATCCTGCACGTGGCGAAGATGAGCCCGTTCAAACCGGCGTCGAACCTGACCGACGACGAGCTGAAACTGCTGTACGACGCGATGCGCGAGACCCTCCAGGACGCGGTCGACCGCTCCGCCGGCCTCGCCGTCCAGAACCTGAAGTCGGAGAAGAAGTCCGGCCTGCGCGTGCACGGCCGCAGGGGCCAGAAGTGCCCGGTCTGCGGGGACCTCGTCCGCGAGGTCAGCTTCCACGACTCCTCCCTGCAGTACTGCGCCACCTGCCAGACAGGCGGCAAGCCGCTCGCGGACCGCCGCCTCTCCAAGCTGCTGAAGTAGTGACTAGGGCACGTCTCCCGAGCCGGCCGGCAGGCAGACGCTGTACGGCGAGGACGCCGAACGCCGGCCCGCGTCGAGGCGCACTCGGACCTCGTGCCGACCGGCCGGTCCGCCGATCCGCACGGGCCAGGTGGTCGAGTCGCCGGGCTCGAGCCCGGCGAAGGACCACTTGCAGCGTGAGCCGTCGGGCAGTCTCAGGCGGGCGTCACCGCGCGCCGGCGTCCGGCCGAAGTTGGTGACCACGACGGACAGTGCGCCGCCGCTGGTCGGGTGGATCGAGGCGAGCACCGTTCCGATCGGCGCGACCAGGACTCGCCGTACGCCGGTGGCCTCGACTCGCAGCGGGACGACCAGGCGGGCGGGCACCTGGAAAGGCCCGATCGTCCGGTCGGCGTCGGCCTCGGCGTACGTCTGGCCGGCCAGGGCCACGCACGCGGTTGCCCGGCCCGCGGTGCTCTCCGTGAACACGCGGACGGCGACGTCGGCGGCCCGGCGGGCGACCAGGTGGGACGTCGTTCCGGTCGCGGTCAGGTCCCAGACGCCGTCGGCGTTCGCGGTGACCGTGTCCGGCGGGACGATGCGGAGCTTGCCTTTCAGTGTGACGCGGACGACCGGCGCCTCGGCGGAGTCGGGCAGCCGGACGAGCAGGTCGTCGCCGTCGCGGCGCCAGGTCAGCGCCCGGCCGGTGCGGTCCTCGACCACGTGCCGGGGCGTCGTCGCCAGGCCGGGCAGACGGACCTCGTGGTCCGCGGGCCGGCGGGTGATCCGGAGCAGCAGCGACTCGCAGTTCCGCAGGATCGCGTCACCCCAGGGTTGCGGCCCGAACTCCCCAGGAATGCCCTGAACCAGTGCCATCGCGCCGCCTCCTCCGCAGCAGCGTCCGCAATCGGCCGACGGGTGTCAACGCGCGATCCACGGTTCGGGCAATCGCATTCCCGTCGTACCGCGCCAGTGCCCTGACCACCGGCCTGAGATGATCGGGGCATGTTCCAGAACCAGGAGATTCCCTCGGTCGTGGTGGCCGAGTTGGACGACGCCCTGCTCGGCGAGGCGTTCGTGTTGGATGTGCGGGAGCCGGACGAGTGGGACCGCGGCCACATCGAGGGGGCGAAGCACATCCCGCTCGGTGAGCTGCAGGAGCGGGTCGGCGAGGTGCCGCTCGACCAGAAGGTGCTGTGCGTCTGCGCGGTCGGTGGGCGGTCCGGGATGGCCACCCAGTTCCTGAACCAGCTCGGCCGGGACGCGATCAACCTCGACGGCGGCATGCACGCCTGGCAGGTCTCCGGCCGCCCGGTCAGCACCGTCTGACCGAATCTTCAGGCGATCACTCAGGAGAAAACCTTCCGGTCGGCCGCTGGAGACGTTACTTTGTCACCGGTCGGTTGACCGGCGTACACCTGTGTCTCATGTGGCGGTAGAGCGCACAGCGTCGGATGGCCGCGTCCGTCCACGTTGGGGAGGCTCCCGTGTCGCTCTTCCGTACCATCAGCACCGCGATCGGCGTGGGCGGCCTGCTCGCCGGTGCGGTCGCCGGCCCGGCCTTCGGCCAGACGATCCAGACCACCGGCCAGACCCCGGCCGGCACGATCCCGGATGCCGCGATCGCCGGCGACGGCGTACTGACCACCCGCGACGACAGCCCGGTCGCGCCGGGGGTCGACTACACGTCGTTCGAACGCCTCGATCCGCAAGGCTGGCTCCGCGGTGACATCCTGGCCGCCGATCTGGACGAACGCGGTGTGACCGTCGACTACGTCAACACCGGCAAGGTCTCCGGCGGTACGCCGCTGAGTCAGCAGTTGGCCCGCAAGGGCGCGATCGCCGGGGTCAACGGCGACTTCTTCGACATCAACGACACCACCGCGCCGCTGGGCGTCGGCATCGAGCGCAGCGGCCGGCTGATCAACGCCCCCGCGGCCGGTCACAACGACACCGCGGTGATCGGCAAGGACGGTCTCGGCCGGATCGCCCAGGTCTTCCTCCAGGGCAGCGCGACCGACGACGACGCCGTCGAGCTCGAGCTGACCAACCTTAACTCGCCGACCGTCAACTCGGGCGGGATCGGTCTCTACACGCCGGAGTGGGGCGACGCGGCCCGCACCAGGACCGTCGACGGCCTGCCGACCGTGCGCGAGGTGATCCTTCGCGACGGCGTGGTCGTCTCGGCCGCCGCCACTCCGGGCACCACTCCACTCGCCGCGAACGAGCAGGCGCTGATCGGCCGGGAGGCCGGCGCGACCGCGCTCGACGCGTTCGAGATCGGCGACAGGGTCGAGGTCGAGTACGGCGTGCGCCCGGACGCGGCCGAGGTCGCGGTCGGCATCAGCGGCAACCACCAGCTCGCCCGGGACGGCCAGGTCCCCGCCGGCGTCCCGGACGCCGACCTGGCGCCGCGGACCGCGATCGGCTTCGACGCCGACGGCAGCCGGATGCTGCTGCTCACCGTCGACGGCCGCGCGACCGGTTCCCGCGGGTTGTCGCTGAAGGAGATGGGCGAGCTGATGATCGGCCTCGGCGCCGACGACGCGCTCAACCTCGACGGCGGCGGCTCGTCGACGATGCTGGCCCGCTCGCCGGGCGAGGCGGCTCCGCAGGTGGTGAACGACCCGTCGGACGGCGGCGAGCGGGTGATCCCGAACGGACTCGGCCTGCTGCCGGTCAAGGGCTCCGGCAAGCTCACCGGCTACCGGGTCGAGGCCTCGGGCACCGCTGCCGAGGGCCCGGACACCGACCTCTCCCGCAGCGCCCGCGTGCTCACCGGCCTCAGCCGCGTGCTGACCGCGACCGGCCACGACGAGACCTATGCGCCGGCATCGGGTACGCCGTCCTGGTTCGCCGGCCGCAACGTCCGGGTCGACCAGAAGGGCGTGGTCACCGGCCGGAGGGCGGGCGACGCGATCGTGACCGCGGTCCGCGGCAACGCGAACGGGAGGTTCCCGATGACCGTCCTCGGTACGCCCACCCGGCTGGCCCCGTCGACCCGCCAGGTGTCGTTGCCGGACGCGACGGCCAAGGGCTTCTTCGAGATCAACGGGTACGACGCCGACGGCTTCTCCACCTGGATCGAGCCCCGCGACCTCGAGCTCACGTACGACGCCACGCTGGTCAAGGTGGTTGCGCAGGGCAACGGATTCGCAGTGAACGCGCTCACTGACGAGGCGGTGTCGACCGTGGTCACCGCGAAGGCCGGCCCCCTGGCCACCCAGCTCAGTGTCACGTCCGGCCTGAGCAGCACCGTGATCGACGAGGTCGACGACCTCAGTCGCTGGCAGGCGAACGCCGTACCGGCCGGGGCGGCGACGGCGTCGCGGTCCGCTGCCGAAGGCCACGACGGCGGCCAGGCGATCGCGCTCGACTACTCACTCACCGGATCCACGGCGACGCGGGCGGCGTACCTCTCGGTGACGCCGCGACTGGAGCTGCCCGGCCAGCCGCAGAAGCTGGGTGCCTGGGTCTACGGCGACGGCAAGGGCGCGTGGTTGCGAGCGAACGCCTACACGTCGGCCGGCGGGTCGCCGCAGACGCTGAACATCGCGGCCTCGGTGGACTGGACCGGGTGGAAGTACGTCGAGGCGGACATCCCGCCGGGGCTGGCGATGCCACTGCGGTTCTGGCGGATCTACGTGGTCGAGACCGTGCCCACCCGGCAGTACTCGGGCCGGATCGTCGTCGACGACCTGACCCTGCGCGGTGCGCCGCCGGTCGACATGGAGCCGCAGGCGTTGGCGGTCGACCCGATGGTGGTCACCGACGGGACGGTGACGACGGACGGCCGGTGGCGGTTCGCCGTGATGTCGGACGCGCAGTTCACCGCGGACGACCCGAACTCCGACTTCGTCAAGCAGGCCCGGCGGACGATCCGGGAGGCACTCGCGCAGCACCCGGACTTCCTCGTGATCAACGGCGACTTCGTCGACCGCGGGTTCGGAGAAGACATCGCGCTGGCCAAGCAGATCCTCGACGAGGAGGTCGCCGGCCGGGTGCCCGTGCACTACGTGCCGGGGAACCACGAGAGCTACGGTCCGGGTGACCTGTCCGAGTGGACCAAGGTGTTCGGGCCACCGACCAGCACCTTCGACCACAAGGGCACGAGGTTCGTCCTGCGGGACTCGTCGCTCGGGTCGCTGCGGGCCGGCGGCTTCGCGCAGATCCTCGACCTGCGGGCCCAGCTCGACGGCGCCGCGACCGACCGGTCGATCCGCAACGTGGTGGTGATGGCGCACCACCCGATCGACGACCCGTCGCCGACGGCGAACTCACAACTGGGTGACCGCAAGGAGGCCCGGATGATCGTCGACTGGCTGGCCGATTTCCGGGCGTCCACCGGCAAGGGTGCCGCGTACATGGCCGCCCACGCCGGCACGTTCGCAGCCTCCCGGACCGACGGCGTCCTGCTGCCGCTGACCGGCAACTCCGGCAAGGGCCCGTCATCCGCGCCGGACGACGGCGGCTTCACCGGCTGGGCCCTGGTCGGCGTCGACCCGGATATCCGTGCGGCGGCGGCCGGCGAGCGGAAGTGGTCGGCCCCCGAGCGGTCCTGGCTGAAGGTGGAGTTCCGGGCACACGTGGACTCGCTCGAGCTCACCGCACCGGCAACGCTGCGCCGGGGTGAGACGGCTCCGGCAGGAGCGACCGTCGTCCAGGAGAACCGGCGGGTGCCGGTGGCGTTCCCGGTGTCGGCCGACTGGTGGGGCTCACGGCAGCTCCACATCGGTCCGGCCCGGACGGCGCCGTTCTGGGCAGTGGCGTCGTACGACCCCACGACCGGCCGGGTCACCGGACTCCGCCCAGGCACGGCTCAGCTGGGCGTCACCGTGAACGGCGTCTCCAGGAGCAGCACGATCAATGTCGATTGGTAGCGTCTCGGGCGTGACAGACGTGCGGGTGCCGCGGCGGTTGGTGACTGGGGACCGGGTGGCGGTGGTGGCACCGGCTGGGCCGGTGCGGGTGGAGCGGCTCGAGGCCGGAACGCGGTACCTGGAGCAGTGGGGCCTCGAGGTCGAGGTGATGCCATCGGTGCTCGCGGGGCACGAGCGGCTGAGCTTCCTGGCGGCAGACGACAAGGCACGAGCAGAGGACCTGCGGAACGCGTGGCTGGACTCGCGTTTCGCAGCGGTCTTCTGCGCGCGCGGTGGTTACGGCGTTCAGCGCATGCTCGAGTACGTCGACTTCGACGAGCTGGCCGCGGCGCCGAAGTGGTTCGTCGGGTTCAGCGACATCACCGCGCTGCACGAGCCGCTCAACGCCCGCGGGCTGGTGACCGTCCACGGGCCGATGGCCGCCGCGGTCGAGCAGCTGGCGGAGGAATCAGGTCGGCAGCGCCTGCACGAGCTGCTCTTCGAGCCGGACAACGTCACCGACCTGCTGGCACCCGTCGGGGCTCGCATGCTGGTGGACGGGATCGCTGAAGGACCGCTCCGCGGCGGCAACCTGGCCCTGCTCGCGGCGAGCGTCGGTACGCCGACCTACGCACCGCCGAGCGGCATCGTCGTGATGGAAGACGTCAGCGAGGACGCGTACCGGGTGGACCGGCTGCTGACCCAACTGCTCCGGTCGGGCTGGTTCGCGAGCGTCACCGGGCTGGTGATCGGCGACTTCAGTGGCGCGGACGACTCCGGCCTGGTGAGCGCGGTGGTCCGCGACCGGCTCGAGCCGCTCGGCCTGCCGATGGTGGAGGGTGCCGCGATCGGACACGAGCACCTGAATCTCGCCGTACCGCTCGGGCTGCCGGTCCGGCTGGACGCGACCGCGGGAACGCTCACGCCGTTCTTCAGCTGACGTGCTCCTGGAGGAACGCCAGCGCCTGCGGGTACGCGTCGAGCTTGTTCGCGAGCTTGGCGAGCCCATGGCCCTCGTCCCCGTACGCCAGGAGCTTGCACGGTACGCCGCGCTTCGTCAGCGCGGCCGTGACCTGTTCGGCCTCGGACAGTGGCACCCGGGGATCGTTGGCGCCGTGGATGACCAGGAGCGGTGCCCGCAGGTCGTCAACCCGGCTCAGTGGGCTGGCGGACTCCAGGAACTCGCGGTCGGTCGCGAGGTAGCCGTACTCCCGCTCGCGGGTCGCCCGCCGGTAGTCCGAGGTGTTCTCCAGGAACGTCACCAGCGACGCGATCCCGACGATGTCCACGCCGGCCGCCCACAGGTCCGGCTGGAACGCCAGCCCGGCCAGCACCATGTAACCGCCGTACGAGCCGCCCCACAGCGCCGCCCGCGAGGGATCGCAGCCGATCGACGGCAGCCATGCGTGGATCGCGGCCAGGTCCTTCACCGAGTCGAGCCGCAGCTCCCGGTCGTCCAGCGAGTACCAGCGCTTCCCGTACGCCGCCGATCCCCGGACGTTCGGTACGACGACGGTGTGGCCGGCCGCGGCCAGTCCGGAGATCACCGGGTACCAGGTGCGCATGGCCGCAGCCTCTGGGCCGCCGTGGATGTGGATGACCGTGGAACCCAGGTCCGGACCGGTCGGCCGGAACACGAACACCGGCACCTGTTCACCGTCGAACGACGGCACGCGGTGGCTTTCCGGGTGTTCCAGCTCGGCAGGCACCTTCGGCGTACCGGGCCGTCGCATCGCGACGACCTCACCGGTCGCCACCGTGTACCGGTAGACCGTGGGTGGCTCGATCGGCGAGTGGTAGGTGATCAGGGCGAACGCGCCGTCGGCTGACCAGATCGGGTCGGGCATCATCATGCCTCGAGCCCCACAGCCCAGTGGGGGCAGATCGAGTGGTGCGACCAGTGCGGCGTCCTCCAGCCTGTGCAGCGCCAGCGGGACCAGACCGTCGTCGATCGTCGCGACGAGCAGATGCTCACCGTCCGGGCAGACCCAGCCGGCCAGGTCGTGCTCGTCGTCCACCAGCAGGTCCGACCACGTCCCGTCGGCGACGTCGTACTGCCGCAGCGCCATCCGGTCCCGGTCCGCGTCACTCGCCGCGACGAAACCGGACGACCCCGGCAGCCAGGACACCGCCTTCAGATCGTTCTGCGCGTCGTACGGCGTGAGCTCGGTGACGGACCGCGTGGTCGCGTCGACCAGCAGCAGCTGGGTCGAGTTGGCCTGAACGCCGGCGAGCGACAGCACGGCCCATTTGCCGTCCGGGGACGGGTCGACCGTCATCGGCCAGCCGCCGCCGTCGTACAGGACCGACTCGTCACCGGTGGCGAGGTCGTGCGCGATCAGGTCGAAGTCGGTGCCGTTGCGGCGGTTGGTGGTGAACAGCACACGGTCGGCCGTGACCTCGACCAGGCCGTGCTTGAACGCCGGGTCGTGGACGAGTGGCGTGAGCACGAGCGGCTCGTCCAGATCGAGGAGCGACAGTTGGCCGCGTTCGTCGCCGCCGGTGTCGTGCTCGACCACCACCTGGCGGCTGCCGGAAACGAAGCGCGCGTTGCGGCAGGTGTCGTCCAGGTCGGTGAGTGCCCGCCAGGTACCGTCGGGAGCCACCTCGTTCACCTGACGTGTGCCGGTCCCGTCGTACAGGACCAGCAGCCGGCCCTCGTCGTTCACATCGAGGGCGAGGGTCGTGGGCAGCGAGAGCAGTGTCGTCAGCAGCACCTCTGCATCCTCACACGCAGGCGGTGCGCGGCAAGGCTCGGTCCAGGCGAGGGAGTGGGGCAGCCCGGAGGCTGCCCCACTGTGTCACCGGTCGCCGTGCCAGGAGTGCCAGAGCGCCGCGTACGGGCCCTGGGCGTCGACGAGCTCGTCGTGTCCGCCCAACTCGACGATCCGGCCGTCCTCCACCACCGCGATCAGGTCCGCGTCGTGCGCGGTGTGCAGGCGGTGGGCGATCGCCACCACGGTCCTGCCTTCCAGCACACCGGCCAGCGACCTCTCCAGGTGCCGGGCGGCTCGCGGGTCCATCAACGAGGTCGCCTCGTCCAGGACCAGCGTGTGCGGGTCGGCCAGCACCAACCGGGCCAGCGCGACCTGCTGGGCCTGAGCGGGAGTCAGCGAGATCCCGCCTGAGCCCACCTCGGTGTCCAGCCCGTTGTCGAAGCCGGCGACCCAGCCGTCGGCGTCGACCGAGCGCAGCGCGGCCCACAGGTCGGCGTCGGAGGCGTCCGGACGGGCCAGCCGCAAATTGTCCCGGACACTGCCCACGAACACGTGGTGCTCCTGGTTGACCAGGGCAACATGGCTGCGGACCTGCTCGGCCGACATCTTGTCCAGAGCGGCACCACCCAAGGTGATGTCACCGACGCGCGGCGAGTAGATGCCTGCCAGCAGTCGGCCGAGCGTCGACTTCCCGGCACCGGAAGGGCCTACCAGCGCGACCCGAGCACCCGGCTGCACGGTGAGCGTGACCCCGTGCAGCACGTCCCGGCCCTCGAGGTAGCCGAACCGCACGTCGTCCGCGAGCACAGTCCGCCCGTCCGGTTCATCCTGCTCGGCGGCCGCGTCCGTCTCGACCTCACGGACCCCGACGAGTCGTGCGAGTGACACCTGTGCCACCTGGAGCTCGTCGTACCAGCGGATCATCATGTTGACCGGCTCGACCAGCATCTGGATGTACAACGCACCCGTGGTGAGTGCGCCGACCGTCAGCCAGCCCTGGATGGCGAAACCCCCACCGATCACCAGCACCGCCGCCAACGCGACCGTGTGGGTCATGTTGATGACCGGGAACAGGATCATCCGCAGGTAGAGCGTGTATCGCTCCCACGCGACCCACTGACCGATCCGGGTGTCGCCCAGCTTGATCCGGCGACCACCGAGCCGGTGCGACTCCACGGTCCGGCCGGCGTCGACGGTCTCGGCCAGCGCCGAGGCCACGGCGGCGTACCCGGCGGCTTCCGACCGGTACCCGGCGGGCGCGCGGCGGAAGTACCAGCGGCCGCCGATGATCAGGATCGGTGCCGCGATCACCACGGCCACCGCCAGCTCCGGCGCGGTGACGATCAGCGCGCCGACCAGCAACGACGCCCAGATGACCGCGATGGTCAGCTGCGGCACCGCGTCCCGCATGGCGTGCGACAGCCGGTCGACGTCGGTGGTGATCCGGGACAGCAGGTCACCCGTGCCGGCCCGCTCCAGCACGCCCGGCGGCAGGCCGACCGCACGGATCAGGAAGTCCTCCCGCAGGTCGGCCAGCATCTCCTCGCCCAGCACCGCGCCCCGCAGGCGTGTGAGCCGGACGAACACCGTCTGGACGAGCAGAGCGATGACGAACCCGATGACGACGTACGGCAGGTCGACGTCGGTCTTGCCCTGCGAGAGCTTTTCCACCACGCTGCCGAGCAGCCAGGGCCCGACCATGCCGCTCAGCGCCGCCACCGCGTTCACCAGGGTCAACCAGGCGAACGCCCGGCGATGCCGGCGGAACAGCGTCTTCAGGTAGGCGCGCACAGTCGCACTACCCGCTACCGGCAGCCGCTCCACCTCCTGCGGGGCCGCCGGATCGTACACAGGGCGCTTCACGCCGTCTCCTCGAAAGTTGGCTCTTCCTCACGGGTGACCACCGCGCGGTAGCGCGGGTTGTTGTGCACCAGCTCGTGGTGGGTGCCGACGGCATCGACCCGGCCGTCCGGCACGAACACCACCCGCTCCGCGCGGTCCAGCATCAGCGGGCTGGAGGTGAACACCACAGTGGTCCGGCCGGTCCGCAGCAGCCGCAGGCCGTCGGCGATCCGTGCCTCGGTGTGCGCGTCGACCGCACTGGTCGGCTCGTCCAGCACCAGCACCGACGGGTCGACGTACAGCGAACGGGCCAGCGCGACCCGCTGCCGCTGCCCACCGGACAGGGACCGCCCGCGCTCGGTCAGCACCGCCTGCATCGGGTCCGACTCACCCGCCGGCAGCGTCTGCCGCAGTACGTCGAGAATGTCCGCACACTGCGCAGCGTCGAGCGCGACCTCCGCGGAGACCGCACCACTCGCCGGCACGTCGAACAGCTCACGCACCGTCCCCGACAGCAGCACCGGGTCCTTGTCCTGCACGAGTACGACGGTCCGCGCCGACTCCAGCGGGATGTCGTCCAGCGATACGCCGTCGAGCAGCACGGAGTCCTGGTCGGCCTCGGCCGCCGGGCTGTGCCCGCCCAGGCGATCAGCCAGCCGGCCGCCCGCGTCAGGGTCACCGCAGACGACCGCGGTGAAGCTCCCGGCCGGCACGTGCAGCCCGGAGACCGGGTCGAGCAGGTCACCGTCGGGAAGCTGGGCCTCGGCCGTGCCCATGTCCTCGTCGGTCCGCCTCAGCGACAGCACCCGGGCAGCCCGGCGCGCCGACACCTTGGAGAAGATGAACGCGCTCGCCGTCTCCTCGAACGTGTGCAGCGGCACGACCATGAAGGTGATCAGGCCGTACGTCGTGACCAGCTCGCCGACCGAGATCCGGCCGGACATCACCAGCCGGACACCCAGCCAGACGATGGTCACGAGGAACAGCCCGAACAGCAGTACCTGGAGCGCCGCGATCAGCGACCACATCCGGGCACTGCGGACCGCGCTGGCCCGGTAGTCCTGAGACGCCGAGCGGTAGCGGTCCAGGAACAGCTGCTCACCGCCGATGCCGCGGAGCACCCGCAGACCGGCGACGGTGTCGGCGGCCAGCTCGGTGGCCCGGCCGCCCTTCGCCCGCTGCGCGTCCGCGCGACGCTCCGCGGGACCCATCAGCGGCACGATCGAGAACGCCAGCACCGGAACGGCGACGGCGACCACCAGACCGAGCTGCGGCTCGTAGAGGAGCAGCCCGACGACCACGGCGAAGCAGGTCAGCAGCGCGGCGGCGAACCGGCCGAGCACCTCGACGAACCAGCCGATCTTCTCCACGTCGCCGCTGCTCACGGCGACCACCTCGCCGGCGGCGATCCGCCGGGTCAGCAGCGACCCGAGCTCCGCCGCCTTGCGCATCAGCAGCTGCTGCAGGCGGGACGCCGTACTGATCCAGTTGCTCACCACGGCGCGGTGGAAGTACGAGTCGGCGGCCGCCTTGGCGGCGCCGAAGACGAGCAGCAGGCCGCCCGCCAGGAAGAGCTTGGGCCAGGACAGGTCGATGACGGCCTGGACAGCCAGGCCGACGGCGACGGGAGCGGCAGCGATCCCGCCGAAGTAGAGCAGACCCCACAACAGCGCGCTCGCCTGCCCGCGCAGCTGCTGGTGCTCCAGCCAGAGGATGAGTCGGAGACCGGACCGGGTGTCCGGCACACCCGGGTCGGCGAACGGAATGAGGCGCAGCGACATGACGTCTCACAAGAGGGCATAGAGGGTTGAGAGGGCGCCTGACCAGGCGAACGGACCAAGCGTAGGCGGGCCGTCCGACAGTCTCCAAAGGGTTTTCAGCCGTGCGACGCCGGGGACCGGAAACGTTGCCGACCAAGTAGTACAGTCTTCAAGCACAACGATCGGGAGGAGCCGGGTGGCCGAGCTGACGCGCGGGCGACGGTTGCTGGTCCTCGGCATCTGCTGCCTCAGCCTGTTCATCGTCGGGCTCGACTCCACCATCGTGAACCTCGCCCTGCCGGCCATCCGTGCCGACCTGGACGCCGACATCTCCAAGCTGCAGTGGACGATCGACGCCTACACCCTGGTGCTGGCCGGCCTGTTGATGGTGTCCGGCGCGACCGCGGACCGGGTCGGCCGGCGGCGGACGTTCCAGGCCGGGCTGGTGATCTTCGGGATCGGCTCGCTGCTGTGCGGATTCGCGCCGACCGTCGGGCTGCTGATCGCCTTCCGGGTCCTGCAGGCGGTCGGCGGGTCGATGCTCAACCCGGTCGCGATGTCGATCATCACCAACACCTTCACCGATCCGCGCGAACGCGCCCAGGCGATCGGTGTCTGGGGCGGCGTGGTCGGGCTCAGCATGGCCGTCGGGCCGGTGGTCGGGGGCGCCCTGGTCGACGCGCCCGGCTGGCAGTTCATCTTCTGGATCAACGTGCCGGTCGCGCTGGCCGCCGTACTGCTGACCGCTCTGTTCGTGCCCGAGTCGCGGGCCGCGGTGCCGCGGCGGATCGACCCGGTCGGGCAGGTGCTGGTGGTGCTGCTGCTCGGCGGCGTGACCTACGGGATCATCGAAGGGCAGCGGGCCGGGTGGACCTCGCCGCTGATCATCGGGTGCTTCGTGCTGGGCGTGGTCTCGCTGATCTCGCTGGTGGCCTACGAGCGGCGGCGCGACGAGCCGCTGTTGGAGCCGCGGTTCTTCCGGAGCGCGCCGTTCTCCGGGGCGACGCTGATCGCGGTCGCCGGATTCTCCGCGCTGTCGGGCTTCCTGTTCCTCAACTCGTTGTACCTGCAGTCGGTGCGCGGGTTCTCGGCGTTGCATGCCGGGTTGCTGACGTTGCCGATGGCGGCGATGACGGTGGTGTTCGCGCCCTTGTCCGGGTGGCTCGTCGGGCACCGTGGACCGCGGCTCCCACTGGTGGTCGCCGGGAGCATGCTCGCCGTGTCCGGGGTGATGTTGTCCCGGCTCACGCTGGACACGCCGACGCTGCTGCTGCTGGCCGGCTACCTCGTCTTCGGGCTCGGCTTCGGGATGCTGAACGCGCCGATCACGAACGCCGCGGTGTCCGGGATGCCGCGGTCCCAGGCCGGTGTCGCGGCCGCGATCGCGTCGACGAGCCGCCAGGTCGGCGCGTCGCTCGGGGTCGCGATCGCCGGGACCGTGCTGACCGCCCGGCTGGTCGGGTCGCTGGAGAACGGGTTCGTCGACGCGGCTCGGCTGTGCTGGTACATCATCGCCTGCTGCGGACTGCTCGTACTGGTCCTCGGCCTGATCACGACCGGCGCATGGGCCCGCCGTACCGCAGCGTCCGTCGCCGAGGACCTCGTCAGGGCTCCGTGATCCCGGCCCGGCCGAGCGCCTTGAGCCGGCCGCGGAGGATCTTCTGGCGGCGCTCCTCGTCGGGGAACAGGTCGACGTACGCAGTACCTTTCGCCGCGAGCAGGTCGTCGTCGAGGCGCCGTACCGTTCCGGCCGGGAACCGATGCGTCATCGCGGCCTGGACGGCGGAGCTGTCAATACCGGCGAGCAGGTCGGTGAGCTGCTCCTCGGTCGTCACGCCGAGCCGCGCGAGGACGCCGAGGATCCAGGCGTAGTGGTTCGTCTTGGCGTGCGGTGCGTCCGGGTAGCGCCGGGTCAGGTACGTCGTCAGCGTCGCGGTGGTCAAATCACGCGGGGTCTTGTCCGGCTCCGTCGCGGCGAGCTCGCGGTACAGCCGGTCGATCTCGGTGAACTCGTTGTCGACCAGCTCCATCAACGCCGCCGCGAGCAGGAAACGCCGGTCGAACTCCGGTCTGCGGTCCGCCGGGATGTCCAGCTTGTACCGGATGTCGTGCTCGAACTCGGCCCATGCGTGCTGGACAGCCGTACGCACCTGGATCTCCATCGTCAGGTTCTTCAGTACGGCGTACTCCGGCAGCTCCCGGCGATGCGCGTTCAGCCGGACGAGGTAGTGCCTGCTCGCGTACCCGAACACCCCCTGCGCGCGGGTGTGCGCGCCCATGTCGGTGTGCTCGACGACCTCGAACTCGTCCTCGATCACCTCGCACACCCGGTCCACCGCCTCGGCCAGGAAGGTGATCACCCGGGCCGCGACCAGGTCGGTGATCTGGTTCAGCGGATCGTCGTACTTCGGCCGGGCCGGATCGTCCGGATGCGGCTTCGACGCCTTCGCCAGGAACGACTCCGGATCCTTCGCCCGGGCGGTCGCGCTCAGGTAGTTGATGCCCTCTTCCTCGCCGATCAGCTCGTTGATCAGCGCCTCCAGCTTCCGGGCACCGCCGACGTACTGCTGATGCACCCGCTCGTACAGGCTCCCCGCCTGCCGATGCCACTCCCCAACCATGGCCGCACCCTAGTGGTCCCGGCGGCGCTAGGCGCGTCTAGCGGAATCTAGCGTTCATGCTAGAAAGCTGTAGAGATGGGTCGCGACACGTTCTCCGGGTTGCTACGTCAATCTAAGGAAAACGCTAGACGCGGTCATACAGTGAAATCCATGGATCCGATCCGGAATCCCTATGCGCCCGGCGCCGGTCAGCGGCCGCCTGAGCTGGCCGGACGCGACACCGAGGTGCGGCAGTTCGAGGTGGTCCTCGAACGCGTCGCGGCAGGCAGGCCGGAACGGAGTCTGGTGCTGAGCGGACTCCGGGGTGTGGGTAAGACGGTGTTGCTGAACACCTTGCGGAGCCAGGCGATCAAACGCGCCTGGGGCACCGGGAAGATCGAGGCCCGGCCGGACCAGAGCATCCGGCTGCCGATCGCGCAGGCTCTGCACACCGCGATGCGCGAGCTGGGACACCGCCACCGCGACGACGAGAAGGTCGACGAGTTCAGCGCCGTACTGAAGGCTTTCGCTCTGCGTACCGCGGCGAACGACCGGAAGGGGATCCGCTGGCACCCGCCGGTCGACGTGGCCGCCGCGAAAGGCCGGGCCGACTCGGGCGATCTCGAGATGGACCTGATCGAGCTCTTCACCGACGCCGCCGACCTGGCCGGCGACCTGTCCGTCGGCGTCGGGCTGTTCATCGACGAGATGCAGGACATCTCTGCCGACGACCTGTCCGCGCTGTGCGCCGCGTGCCACGAGATCTCCCAGCAGAGCGCACCGCTCGTCGTGGTCGGTGCCGGGTTGCCGCACCTGCCCGCCGTACTGTCGGCCAGCAAGTCGTACTCCGAGCGCCTCTTCCGCTACGTCCGCGTCGACCGCCTCGCCCGCGACGCCTGCGACCGCGCGCTCATGATCCCCGCCGAGAGCGAGGGCGTCTCGTACGACGACGAGGCGCTCGACGAGCTGTACGCCCAGACCGACGGCTACCCGTACTTCGTCCAAGCCTTCGCCCACGCCACCTGGGACCACGCCCCGACCTCCCCGATCACCATCAAGGACGTCGCCGTCGCGGCCCCCGAAGCCTCCGCGGAACTCACCGTCGGCTTCTTCGGCTCCCGCTACGAACGTGCCACCCCCGCCGAACGCGAGTACATGCGCGCCATGGCCGAACTCGGCATCGGCGTCGACGACGGCTCCGTCCCCACCGCCGAAGTCGCCAGCACGCTCAACCGCAAACCCCAGTCCCTCTCCCCCGCTCGAGACGGCCTCATCAAGAAAGGCCTGGTCTTCTCCGCCGAACGCGGCACCGTCGCCTTCACCGTCCCGCACTTCGGCAAGTTCCTCCGCACCCGCACAGCCTGAGGAGATGTTGGGACAGAGGGGTCCTGGATTCAGCTCGCGCGCCGCGGACTGCTGCCTGCTCAGCTGCGTCGAGTAGGCA
>NZ_SMKR01000079.1 GCF_004348725.1 Kribbella turkmenica | reverse complement strand
GTCAGTGACGCATTGGTAAGGATGCCGGGGCGTAACGACAGTGGGCTGCCGAAGAACCTGTTGCGGACAGTGCGCATCCCGTTGGGGTCGCTGAAGGGAGTGGACCTGCGTGATGTGCGTGCGGTCGAGTTGCTGACCGACCGGGTCGCACGGGGGTCGGCGTACGTGAGTGATGTCGTGTTCTCGTCGCCTGGCGTGGGGCTGTCGGCTCCTGCCCGGTTGCTGCCGCAGTTGTCCGCCTCGAGCGTAACGATCAGGGAGGGGGACAAGGGCACGAAGTCGATGGACTTCTGGGTGACGCTGTCCCGGCCGAGCATCCGCCCGGTCAGTGTGTACGCCGAGACGAGCGGTGAGCTGGGGACCGTCCTGGGTGACGTCACCCGGCGGTTGGTATTCAAGCCGGGACAGGTACGCCAGCAGGTCAGCGTTCCGGTCACCGGCAACACCCAGGACAGTTACGACCTACCGTTCAACCTGGTCCTGTCCGCCCCACGTGAGGGCCTGCTGAACCACTCCTTCGGCCACGGCCTGATCCTCGACGACGATCCCGCCGGCTGAACGAACGTGCGCCGGGTAGGGCGCCCCGGCGCACCCAGTAGTGAGACGGTGGTCCCGGGATGCGGACATCGGCAGGGCGGGCTGGGGTTGTGCGGGAACATGGGGGAGGGACGGATGGTTGAAAACGCAGAGAGTCTGTCCGACATCGTTCACGAGGAGCCGACACGTGTCACTGCCACCGCTGGTCGAACCGGCCGACGAGCTCACCATCGACGAGGTTCGCCGGTACTCGCGGCACCTGATCATCCCCGAGGTCGGGATGGCCGGGCAGAAGCGGCTGAAGAACTCCAAGGTGCTGGTGATCGGCGCCGGCGGCCTGGGCAGTCCGGCGCTGCTCTACCTGGCCGCGGCCGGGGTCGGCACCCTCGGCATCGTCGAGTTCGACACCGTCGACGAGTCGAACCTGCAACGCCAGATCATCCACGGCCAGTCCGACATCGGGAAGTCCAAGGCCCAGTCGGCCAAGGAGTCGATCCTCGAGGCCAACCCGTACACGAACGTCGTGCTGCACGAGGAACGCCTCGACAACGACAACGTGTTCCAGATCTTCGAGCAGTACGACCTGATCGTCGACGGCACCGACAACTTCGCCACCCGGTACCTGGTGAACGACGCCGCGGTGCTGCTCGGCAAGCCGTACGTCTGGGGCTCGATCTTCCGCTTCGACGGCCAGGTCAGCGTGTTCTGGCCTGCAGCATACGAGGGCACGGCGCCTTGTTATCGCTGCCTCTACCCCGAGCCGCCGCCGCCCGGCATGGTCCCGTCCTGCGCCGAGGGCGGCGTCCTGGGCGTGCTGTGTGCGTCCGTCGGCGCCGCGCAGGTGACCGAGGCGATCAAGCTGCTCACCGGCATCGGCGACCCGTCGCTGGGCCGGCTGAACATCTACGAGGCGCTCGACCTGAACTGGCGCACCCTCAAGGTCCGCAAGGACCCGAACTGCGCCATCTGCGGCGAGAACCCGACTGTCACCGAGCTGATCGACTACGAGAGCTTCTGCGGCGCGCTGACCGAGGAGGCGGCCGACGCGGCCGTCGGCTCGACCATCTCGGTGAAGCAGCTCAGCGAGTGGATCAAGCTGAAGGACAACGGCGAGAAGGACTTCGTGCTGATCGACGTCCGGGAGCCGAACGAGTACGAGATCAACCGGATCCCTGGCTCGGTGCTGATCCCGAAGGCCGACTTCCAGACCGGTGTCGCGCTGGAGAAGCTGCCGCAGGACAAGCAGCTGGTGTTCCACTGCAAGTCCGGCGTGCGCTCGGCCGAAGTGCTCGCGATCGCCAAGGGCGCAGGCTTCTCGGACGCCGTCCACGTCGGCGGCGGGGTGGTGGCCTGGGTCGACCAGATCGACCCGAGCCAGCCGGCGTACTGAGCGCCCTCAGAACGGCATGCGGCAGCTTGTGACCGCTTGAACGGCCACCGGGTCGCCGGACACCGCCGGGTTGTCGTCTCGGCCCGACAGGGTCCGCATGTAGCCGACCGCGTCCACGGCGGCGTGGCCTACCGGCTCGTCCCTCCCGAGCCGGTAGGTCCCGCCGCCCGTTCCGGTGAGCTCCAGCACAACGGCCGGTCGCTCGCCCCAGAACGGTCCGTCGGCCACGTCGTACATCACCTGGGCGATCAGCTCCTCCGCATGCGGGCCGGGGTCGAACGCGCGTCCGAGCGCCTGGCAGACGTCGTCGCGATGCATCCACAGGTCCCGGGCCAGCAGGATGTCCTGGACGTAGCCGAGCGCCATCCGGACGTCGAACTCCTCGACCTCCATGCTGACCCGCCGGATCAGTTCGGGGTTGCGCGAGACCGTCCGGGTCGCCTTCCCCCAGACCCGGTCGAACAAGACCCGCAGCTCGGCCGGCGGCGTCCCGCGGTGCTCGTCGGCCTGCACCATCATGTGCGCGTCGAACCGCGGCTTGTCCGGATAGACCCGCTTCGCCTTCCGGGACCGGCGCGGGAACGACCACGGCTTGATCACGTCCTCGGCCTGGCCGATCAGGTGCCCGACGATGTCCGCGACGTCCCATTCGTCGCAGACCGTCCGGCGATGCCATTCCTCCCCCTCGATCGACGCGAGCAGGTCGTGCCATGCCTGGAGCTCCGCGTCCCGGTGCACCCGGCAGCGTTCCCGGCCGGCCCGGCCGATCTCCCCCGCGAGTACTGCGGTCATGATTCCCCCTGGTTCGGTGTGTAGCGCTGGTAGAACATCTCGAGCACGACGGGCAGCAGCCGGATGAACCGTCCGTCCTCGAAGGACGCGTCCGGCTCGTTCGCGATCTGCTGCGAGAGCAGCCCGGCGATCAGTGAGCTGTAGAGGGCAGCGCCCTCGTCACTGGCCGCGTCCGGGTGCAGATGCCCGGCGTCCACCTGGGTTCGCAGGATGTCCCGCAGGTCCTGCATGGAGTCGATCGCCGGTGCGAAGGCTTCCGGGCTCGGCTCGAAGCCGGGAACCGTCCGCCAGAACAGCAACTGGGAGTACACCTGGTGCCCGAGACACCAGCGGCAGAAGGCGGTCGCCGTGATCAGTCCGGCCCCGAGCGGGTCGTCGGCGTCCGCCGCGGCGTACGCGGCCCGGCACTCGTCGCGCAAGAGCTCGTGACCGCGCTGGAAGAGCGCGTCGTAGATCGCCATCTTCGACGGGAAGTACTGGTACAGCGACGGCGGCTGCATGCCGAGCCGCCGGGCGACCGCGGACAGGCTGAGCGCCGCCACGCCGTCGGTCTCCATCAGTTCGATGGCGACTCCCAGGATCTCTTCGATGGTCTCCTGGCGGCGACGCGTCCTCCGGTCCAGTCCAGCAGTGCTCATAGGTTGAGGGAAACCTAAGGCCATTAGGTAAGTCAATACCTCGTAGGTTTCGATCGGTTGTCCGTTGTGCCACGTAGGGTCGGGACATGTGCAGAAACATCACCGTTCTCCGTGGACTCGAGCCGGCCGCGACCTCTGAGGAGATCTACGCGGCGGCGTTGCAGTACGTGCGCAAGGTGACCGGGGTGGGCTCGCTGAGCTCGACCACCCGCGCGCCGATCGAGCGGGCCGCCGCCGAGGTCGCCCGGATCACCGAGCAGTTGCTGGCCGAGATGCCGGAGCGCCGCAATCCGCCGCAGACCGTGCCGCCGCTGCGCCGCCCCGAGGTGCGCGCGCGCCTCGGCCTGGACTGAGGGCACGTCTCCGCACACGACCCCCGAACACCGCGGTCCGCGCGGTAGGGTCGCCGGTGCGAAACGGTGACTTGGCCGTGTCCGGCAGTTCCCCGCCTACTGTGCGGCACCCGGCACCTGTTCGCCACGGCGCGGAATGACCAGACACGACCGAGGAGGTCGGGATGCGGTTCGCGATCAAGACCAGGCCGGAGCACACCACTTGGCAGCAGCTGCGGGACGTGTGGATCGCCGCGGACGACTTCGAGATCTTCGAGTCCGCCTGGCACTGGGACCACTTCTACCCGCTGAGCGGCGACATGGCCGGGCCGAACCTCGAGGCCTGGACGACGCTGGCCGCGCTGGCGCAGGCGACCCGGCGGATCCGGGTCGGCTGCCAGGTGACCGGGATGGTCTACCGGCATCCCGCCGTACTGGCGAACATGGCCGCGACCACCGACATCATCTCGAACGGCCGGCTCGAGCTCGGTGTCGGTGCCGGCTGGAACGAGATGGAGACGGCTGCCTACGGCATCGAGCTGTATCCGCTGAAGGAGCGCTTCGACCGGTTCGACGAGGGTGTGCAGGCGATGATCGCGCTGCTCACCGAGAAGGTCGCGAACTTCGACGGCACCTACGTCAAGCTCACCGACGCGTACTGCGAGCCGAAGGCCGTGCAGACCCCGCACCCGCCGATCACCATCGGCGGCAAAGGCCCCAAGCGGACGCTGCGCGCGGTCGCCCGCTGGGCCCAGCACTGGAACGTGATCGTGCCGGGTCCGGAGGAGTGGAAGCCGCTTAAGGACATCCTTGTCCAGCACTGTGCCGACGTCGGCCGCGACGTCGGCGAGATCACCTGCTCGGTGAACGTCCGGATCGAGCCCGACCAGCCCCTCGCCGCGGCGGTCGCGGCCGCGGCGGCATACGGCGAGGCCGGCGTCGACCTGGTCGTGATGAACCTCCCGCTCGACGCCCCGCCGTCGGTCGTCGAACCGCTCGCGAAGGCACTGGCACCACTCGCCTGACTGTCCCCGGATTGTCGTTGCCGACCGCTAGGTTGGGCCTCGTGGACAGGGAGGCGTACGTCGAGGCGGTGCTGCGCGCTGTGGAGTCGATCCCGCCGGGCAGCGTCGCGACGTACGGCGACATCGCCGAGTACGTCGGTCAGGGCGGCCCACGGCAGGTCGGTGCGATCATGCGCGAGTACGGCGCGAGCGTGCCGTGGTGGCGGGTGATCCGGGCCAGCGGAGTGCCGGCCGACGAGGTCGGCGACGAGCAGTTGCACCGGCTCCGCTCGGACGGCGTCCGCGTCACCAACGGCCGGGTCGACCTTCGCCGCAACCGCTGGGACCCGGCCGAACACTGAGGTACACCGGCGGTGCGGCGATCCCGCCCCGAACCCCCGCACCACCGGTGATCGCTGCCGGAGCCGGTCGTTGAGGAGACCGGCCCGGGCGCGTCTTCGGACGACGAGTCCGTCGAAGAGGATGATGCCCGGCGAGCGCGGAAAGTTGCCGTGCGATCGACCGGTCCGTGTCCGCTTTCCGGCTACCGCAGCGGGTGCGCGGAGTGGGCGGTCGGGATTGTCGGCGGGCTCTGATGGGATGTGGCGGTGGTCAGCAGACAGGGGTCCCGGAATCCGGCGCGCTACCGGTTGGTCCGGGCGGAGGGGCGCAGCGCCGAAGCTCCTGTTCTGGATGCCGATCAGCAGGCCGTCGTGGATCATCCCGGCGGCCCGCTGCTGGTGCTGGCGGGGCCCGGAACGGGCAAGACGACCACCCTGGTCGAGGCGGTCGTCGACCGGGTGCGCAACCGCGGGCTGAGTCCCGACCAGGTGCTCGTGCTGACGTTCGGCCGCAAGGCGGCGACCGAGTTGCGGGACCGCATCACCGGCCGGCTCGGTCGGACGACCCGGGTGATGCCGTCGATGACTTTTCACTCGTTCTGCTACGCGTTGCTGCGACGCTTCACGCCGGCCGACGCGTTCGACGTACCACTGCGGTTGCCGTCCGGGCCGGAGCAGTCGCTGCGGTTGACCGAGGCGCTGTCCGGCAGTCGCGAAGTCGGCGCGGTGCACTGGCCGAGCAGCCTGCATCCGGCGCTGACGACGCGCGGATTCACCGACGAGGTCCAGGCCGTCATCGGCAAGGCGCGGCAACTCGGGCTCGACCCGGAGGACCTGTCCGCGATCGGGCGGTCGGCGGACCGGGCCGAGTGGGTCGCCGTCGGTGACTTCTTCGAGGAGTACCTGCAGATCCTCGACCACGAGCAGGTGCTGGACTACTCCGAGCTGATCCACCGCGCGGTCATCCTGGCCCAGCAGCCACAGGTGCGGGCCAAGCTGCGGGCGGAGTTCAAAGCCGTCTTCGTCGACGAGTACCAGGACACCGATCCCGGTCAGATTCAGTTGCTGCAGGCGATCGCGGGCGACGGCGGCGACCTGGTCGTGGTCGGCGACCCGGACCAGTCGATCTACACGTTCCGTGGCGCGGACGTCCGCGGTCTGCTCCGCTTCACCGACGAGTTCCGGACGGCGGACGGCGCCGAGGCGGCGCAGATCGCGCTGGGCACGACCCGCCGCTTCGGTACGACGCTCCAGCGCGTCTCCCGCAACGTCGTCAACCGGCTCGGGGTGCCGGGCACGCTGGACCGCGAGACTTTCGAGCGTTTCCGCAACCCGGACGCGAGCGGCTGTGTCTACGGTCCCGGCAAGGTCGAGGCGAACTTGTACTCGACCGGCGGCGCCGAGCTGGAGCACATCGCGGACCTGCTCCGGCGCGCACATGTCCAGGACGGCGTCGGCTGGCACGAGATGGCCGTGCTGGTGCGGTCCGGCAGCCGGTCGATCCCGCCGCTGCGACGGGCGCTGGCCGCCGCGGGCATTCCGGTCGATGTCGCCGGTGACGAGCTCCCATTGTCCCGCGAGCCCGCCCTGCGGCCGATGCTGCTGGCGCTGCGGGCGGTCGCGGATCCGGCGACGCTGACGGTCGACGTCGTCCGGGCGCTGGCGTTGTCGCCGTTGGGCGCGATGGACGCCGGGCAGTTGCGGCGGCTGGCACGGGTGCTGCGGCGACGCGATCGCGAGGCGGCGGGTGGTCAGCGGCTGCCGCGGTCGTCGGACGAGCTGTTGCGGGACGCGCTGATGAACCCGTTGCTGCTCGACGAGCAGGCGTCGCCGGCCGAGGCCCGGTTCGCGGCCCTCGGCGAACGGTTGCTGAAGGCAAGGAATATCGTGACCGCGGGCGCGGCGCCGGACGAGGTGATGTGGTCGCTGTGGTCGGACTCGCCGTGGCGGCGCCGGCTCCGCGGCCAGGCGAACTCCGGCGGCGAGCCGGCCCGCGCCGCGAATCGGGACCTGGACTCGTTGTGTGCCTTGTTCGACGCGGCTGGCCGGGCCGAGGAGCAGGTCGGGTTCAAGGGGGTGTCCGCGTTCCTGTCCGAGCTCGAGTCGCTGGACATCGCGGCCGACCACCGGTTCGACGGAACCTATCGCGAGGCCGGCGTACAGCTGATGACGGCGCACCGGTCGAAGGGCTTGCAGTGGCGGCTCGTGGTGGTGGCGAGTGTGCAGGAGGGGCAGTGGCCAAATCTCCGGCGGCGTGGGTCGCTGCTCGAGCCGGACCGGCTCGGCCCGGACGGCCTGGTCGACCCGTTGTCGGCCGGTGCGTTGCTGGCGGAGGAGCGTCGCCTGTTCTACGTCTCGATCACCCGGGCTCGGGAGCGGTTGATCGTGACCGCCGTGCAGGCGCCGGAGGCGGACGGGGATCAACCGTCGCGACTGCTGGCCGAGCTGGACATTCCGTTGAAGCTGGTCGCCGGGCGGCCGCGGCGGCCGTTGTCGCTGCACGGCCTGGTCGCGGATCTGCGGTGCGTGCTGGCGGATCCGGCGTCGTCGCCGGCGCTCAAGCGAGTCGCCGCCGATCGGCTGGCGCAGTTGGCGGACGCAGTGGACGACCGTGAGCAGGCGCTCGTGCCGACGGCGAATCCGGAGCGCTGGTGGGGTGTGCGGGAGCGGACCCGCTCGGAGCGGCCGATCGCGGACCCGGAGCTGCCGGTGCCGTTGTCCGGAAGTGCACTGACGACGATCGTGGACTGTCCGCTGCGCTGGTTCCTGCAGCGGCGGGCGGGTGGCGAGACACCCAGTACGTCGGCCATCGGGTTCGGCATGGTGCTGCACACGCTCGCGGACGCGGTGGCGACCGGGACGCTGCCGCCGGACGTGGACGAGCTGAACGGCTGGCTCGACAAGGTGTGGACCCAACTGGAGTTCGAGTCGACCTGGATCTCGGACCGGGAGCGGGTCGAGGCGGAGCAGGCGTTGCGGCGGTTCGTCGCGTGGCACCAGGGCCGCCCGGACCGCCGGCTGGTCGGGACCGAGGTCGACTTCGACGTCCTGCTGCCGGACACCGAGAAACCCGCGGTCCGGGTCAAGGGCCGGATGGACCGGATCGAGCAGGATTCCGAAGGCGCCATCCGGGTGGTCGACCTGAAGACCGGGCGCTCGATGCCGACCAAGCCCGCGCTCGAGCGGCACGTCCAGCTCGCGATCTACCAGCGGGCGATCGCGTCCCGGCAGCTGAAGGAGCTCGGCGAGGACCCGGTGCCCGGCGGCGCCGAGCTGGTCCAGCTCCGGCACGACGACAGCGGGTTCCCCAAGGTCCAGCACCAGGGGCCGCTGGAGTCCGACGACGACGGCCGCACCTGGCTGGACGAGGCCGTCGAGGACGCCGAGGCGATGGTTCGCTCCGAGGAGTTCGTCGCCAAGCGGAACGACGGCTGCAGCCGCTGCGAAGCCCGTCCGCTCTGCCCGATCCAGCCCGAAGGCCGGGAGATCGTCTGATGCGGATCGCTCGGGGAGGTGCGCTGGTCCGACGGACAGCGCCGGGACAGTTGCCGGGACCGGAGACACCTTCTGGGGGCCTGAGACCTGAAATAACCAGTCCCAGCCTCCGGGTTCCTGTCTCAGGTCCCCACGGTTCGTCTGTCGGAGAGGAGTCCTGCTGATGCACGTGCAGCTCAGTTCCACGGCGGATCTGTGTGATCTGCTGGGGATTCCGTTCAGTGATCAGCAGTTGGCGGCGATCACGGCTCCGTTGGCGCCCGGCGTGATCGTGGCGGGCGCCGGGTCCGGGAAGACGACGGCGATGGCGGCCCGGGTGGTGTGGCTGATCTGCACCGGGCAGGTGAAGCCGGAGGAAGTGCTCGGGCTGACGTTCACCAAGAAGGCGGCCAACGAGCTCGACGTCCGGATCCGGGACGACCTGACCAAGGCCGGCGTGCTCGGATCGACGCTGCCGAAGGACCAGCACCCGATCCTCGCGGCCCACCTGCGCAGCAACATCCCGAACTGGGAGCCCGAGGAGCCCGGCGAGCCGGTGGTCTCGACGTACCACGCGTTCGCCGGCACGCTGATCGCCGAGCACGGGCTGCGCCTCGGTCTCGAGCCGGACGCCCGCGTGCTCGCCGACGCGACCAGGTTCCAGCTCGCCGGTCGCGTCGTCCGGCGGTCGGCCGGTCCGATCCGGTTCGCCTCGCACCACGTGCCGACGCTGGTCAACAGCCTGCTCGCGCTCGACGGTGAGCTCGCCGACCACCTCCTCCGGGCGGACGACGTACGTGAGCACGACGAGGCGGTACGACGTGAGGTCGCGGCCGCGCGGAAGCAGACGGTCGAGGTCCGCAAGCTCGCGGAGACGACGCTCAAACGTGGCGAGATCCTGCAACTGGCCGAGGAGTACCAGGCGTACAAGGCCGAGCGGGGTGTGGTGGACTTCGCGGACCAGATGGCGCTCGGCGCGCGGCTGGCGGAGGAGTGCCCGGAGGTCGCGGTCGTCGAGCGGGCGCGGTACAAGGTCGTGCTGCTCGACGAGTACCAGGACACCTCGGTGTCGCAGCGGCGGATGCTGACCGCGTTGTTCGCCGGTCCCGAGGACCGCGGTCATCCGGTCACCGCGGTCGGCGATCCGTGTCAGGCGATCTACGGCTGGCGTGGCGCGTCGGTGGCCAACCTGGACGAGTTCCCGGAGCACTTTCCACAGACCGACGGCACGCCCGCTCAGCGGTACGTGCTCAGCGTCAACCGCCGCTGCGGCAGCCGGATCCTCGCGGCCGCCAACCAGCACGCGGCCGAGCTCTACGAGCAGCATCCCGGAGTGATCCCGCTCGAAGCACCCGAGAACGCGCCCGAGGGTGCGATCACGGTCGGCCTGTTCGAGACGCGGTCGCAGGAGATCGAGTGGGTCGCCGACGCGATCGTGGCCGCGCACCGTACGCCGAACCGCCGGTGGAAGGACATCGGCATCCTGATGCGGACCAATGTCGACCTCAGCGCGGTCCACGAGGCCCTGATCGCCCGCAAGGTGCCGGTCGAGGTGGTCGGCCTCGGCGGACTCCTCGCGCTGCCCGAGGTCGTCGACGTCGTCGCGACCCTGCAAGCCGTGAACGACCTGACCGCCAACGCGGCGATGCTCCGGATCCTCACCGGCCCGCGCTACCGGATCGGCCACCGCGACCTCGCGCTGCTGGCGAACCGGGCCCGCGCGCTCGCCGACGGCGATGACCGTCCGGCCGCCGACGACCTGGTCGCCGCGCTGGACGCGGCCGTGGCGGGGATGGACTCGACCGAGGTCATCTCGCTCGCCGAGGCGGTCGACGACCCGGGCCCGGACGCGTGGGGCTACTCGCCCGAGGCACTGGTCCGGTTCAAGGAACTGTCGGTCGAGTTGCGCGAACTGCGCGCCCATGCGGGTGAGCCGCTGCTCGAGCTGGTCCGCCGGGTGATCAGCTCGATCGGTCTCGACGTCGAGCTCACCGCCACCCCGGACCACGTCGACTCCGGCCGCCGTGACCACCTGGCCGCGTTCCTGGACGCCGTCGGCAACTTCGTGTCCACCGAGTCGGACGGTTCGCTCGACGGCCTGCTGGCGTACCTGGCGGCCGAGGAGGAGTACGCCGCCGGCCTCGATCTCGCCGTACCGAGTGAGGCGGACTCGGTGAAGCTGCTGACCACGCACCGGTCCAAAGGACTGGAGTGGCCGATCGTCTTCGTGCCGACGCTGGTGAACAAGGTGTTCCCGTCCGACCGCGGCCGGGACAAGTGGACCACGAACGCGAAGGTGCTGCCGTGGCCGTTGCGCGGCGACGCCGACACGCTGCCGGACTTCCACGACCTGTCCAACGCCGGTTTGAAGGCGTTCGCGGACGAGTGCAAGGACGTGAACGCGCTGGAGGAACGCCGGCTCGGGTACGTCGCGTTCACCCGGGCGAAGGAGATCCTGGTCGCGTCCGGGCACTGGTGGGGTCCGACGCAGAAGCGTCCTCGCGGTCCGTCGTCGTACCTGTCGCTGCTGAAGAAGCACGCCGGCGACCGGGTGGTGGCGTGGGCCGACCAGCCGGAGCTCACCGAGGAGAATCCGGAGCTCGCCGAGCAGACGCAGGCGCCGTGGCCGGCGCCGTACGACGCCGAGGCGTACCGGCGGCGACTGGACGCGGTGGCGCTGGTGCAGCAGGCGCGCGCGGAGGGGCCGTCGCAGGAGGCGGAGGACTCGCTGCTGCTGGACGAGCAGGCGACGGTCGCCCGCTGGGACTCCGAGCTCGAGAGACTGTTGTCAGAGGCACGGGAAAGCCGGAGCCGGAAGGCGTACGACGTGGAGTTGCCGGCCGCGTTGTCCGCGACCCAGGTGATGCGGCTGGCGAAGGACCCGGACGGCCTCGCCTCCGAGCTGGCCCGCCCGATGCCGCGCAAGCCGAACCGGGCGGCCCGCTTCGGCACCCGCTTCCACGCCTGGGTGGAGAGCTACTTCGGCCAACAGTTACTGCTCGACCCCGACGACCTGCCGGGCGCCGCGGACGAGGACATCGTCGACGACACCGACCTGACCGAGCTGATGGACGCGTTCCGCACCGGCCCGTTCGGCGAGACCATGCCGTACGAGATCGAGGCGCCGTTCGCCCTCGCGATCGCCGGCCGGGTCGTCCGCGGCCGGATCGACGCCGTCTACCAGGTCGTTCGCCCCGACGGCTCCCGCGGCTACGAAGTCGTCGACTGGAAAACCAGCCGCTCCGAATCCGCCGACCCCCTCCAGCTCGCCATCTACCGGGTCGCCTGGGCCGAGCTCCAGAACCTCCCGCTCACCCAGGTCACCGCGGCCTTCTACTACGTCCGCACCGGCGACATCATCCGCCCCGAGAACCTCCCTGGCAAACACCAGCTGGCAGCCCTCCTCAACGGATGATGCTCACGAGCTCAGTGCTTCCGCAGCAGTTCGGCCGCGACGATCTGCCCCCGGAACGGGATTGTCGCGTCGAAGACTGTCGCCGGCCACCACATCGCGCTCGAGCTACGCTCCGTCGACGAGTTCGAGCACTGACAGCCTTTCTCTGGCGCACATCAGCTCGCCGAGACCGCCGGACCGCCGCGGGAGTTGTCCGCAGCGGGGAGCGATCGGATCAGGGCTTGCGGGCGACGCCGACCCAGAGGCTGCACATGACGTCGGTGAACTCGCCCTTCTCGACGAGCTTGTTGGTCTCGTCGTCCGGGTGCCAGCGGAACGGCGCGGACACGCCGGGCTCGACCAGCTCGAGGCCGTCGAAGAACCGGGCGACCTCGTCCTTGCTGCGGACCTGCGCGTCACCGCCGTCGGCCTTGTAGACCTGGATCGCCCGCTCCCACAGCTCCGGAGCGAAGTCGGGGGTGCAGTGCGAAAAGATCAGGTACGACCCGGACGCGAGCGGCTCGACCAGTTGCTTGACCAGGTCGTACGGCTTCAGCGCGTCCGGCAGGTAGTGGAACACGCCGACCAGGCTGAGCGCGACCGGCTTGCTCAGGTCGAGCGTCTCCTTGACCTCCTCCGAGCCGAGGATCGACTGCGGGTCGGTCACGTCGGCCTCGAGGTACGCCGTCTTGCCCTCGGGCCTGCTGCTCAGCAGCGCCCGGGAGTGGGCGAGCACGATCGGGTCGTTGTCCGCGTAGACCACCCGCGCCTCGGGGACGATCTCCTGGACGACCTCGTGCAGGTTCGGGCTGGTCGGGATCCCGGTGCCGATGTCGAGGAACTGGGTGACGCCCTGCTCGGCGACGTGCCGGGCGGACCGGTGCATCCACATCCGGTTCGACAGCGCCGCCGTACGGAAGCCCGGGAACGCCTGCAGGAGGTGCTCGGCGGCCTGCCGGTCGACCTCGAAGTTGTCCTTGCCACCGAGGAAGTAGTCGTAGACGCGGGCGCCGTGCGGCCGGTCCAGCTTGAGTCGCTCGTACATGGCAGGTACTTCGTTGTCGGCCACTGCTGACTCCCTACTCCGGTGCTGTTCTGCGCGGCAGAGCGATGGTAACCGATGTGCGACAGTACGTGACCAACCCGGGGGGCGACCTTTGCCCGATCCGAAGGTCGGTCAGTCGACGGCTTCCGTGACCAGCGGGTTGTCCAGCGGGCCGGTGTACTGGAGTGAGCCGGCGAGATCGGTGAGGCCGACCATCTGCTGGTTGTTCTTCAGTTGCAGCCGGTTCAGGCAGGGCAGCTCGAATGCCGGCGCGAACACGTCGTACGTCGCGAACGCGTCGGCCGGTACTTGATCTGCCTCGGCATGGACGTGGGGTCGGTCACCACTACTGAAGTCGTAGACCGGAGGTAGCCCGCGCGGCTGATGTGCGCCGGACGCCCGCTTGCCTACGTTGGAGGCATGTTGATCGCCGAAGACCTCTTGCTGCTGTTGTACGACGACGAGAGCGGGAAGCCGATCGCCGGATCGCCCGGGCTGGACTACGCGCTGGCCGGAGCGGTGCTGATCGAGCTGACCCTGCTCGGGAAGCTGGACGTGGCCGGTGAGGGTGAGGAGGTCAAGCGCGGCCGCCTGAAAGTGCTGGACGCCACCCCGACCGGGGACGCGATCCTGGACGAGCGGCTGGCGTACGTGGCCGACAAGCCCGGCAAGCGGCCGAAGGACCAGCTCGGCCGGCTGTCGAAGAAGTTGCGCGAGCAGTTGCTCGCCCGGCTCGCCGAGCGCGGTCTGCTCGAGGCGGACGAGAACAAGGTGCTCGGCATCTTCCCGATCACCCGTTGGCCGGCCAAGGACGCGCGGCACGAGGCCGACCTCCGGGCGGCGCTGGAGAGCGTGCTGAAGGTCGGGACGACGCCGAACGAGCGGACCGGTGCGCTGATCGCGCTGCTGAGCTCGCTGAACGTCGTGCCGAAGATCGTCACCGACGCGGTCGACAAGAAGGCGCTGAAGCAGCGCGCCAAGGAGATCGCCGAGTCGGACTGGGCCGCGGACGCGGTGAAGAAGGCCGTGGCCGAGATGCAGGCGGCCGTCACCACGGCGGTCGTCGTCTCCGCGACCGCCGCGACGACGAGCAGCTGACGCGGGCAGGCCCGCCTAGCCGGCTGCCAGGCGGGCCTTGATGTCGGCCTTGAGGACCTTGCCGACCTTGGACCGCGGGAGGTCCGGCCACACCAGGACCTCCTTGGGCGCCTTCACGCTCCCGATCCGTGCCTTGACGAACGCGATCAGTTCACCGGGATCGACCTCGGAGCCGGGCTGTTCCTGGACCACGGCCACGACCCGTTCGCCCCACTTGCCGTCGGGCCGGCCGATCACCGCGCAGTCGCGGACCGCCGCGTGCGCCATCAGCGCCTGCTCGACCTCGGTCGAGTACACGTTGAAGCCGCCGGTGATGATCATGTCCTTGGCCCGGTCGACGATGTAGAGGTAGTTGTCCTCGTCCAGGTAGCCGATGTCGCCGGTGTGGTGCCAGCCGTGCCGGGACACGTCCGCGGTCGCCTCCGGGTCGCGGTAGTACCCACGCATCACCAGTGAGCCGCGGACGACGATCTCACCGCGTTCGCCGCGCGGCAGCAACGAGCCGTCCGGCGCCATGATCGCGGTGGTGACCAGGGGCGACGGCCGTCCGGCCGACGCCAGCCGGGCGCGGGCAATGTTGCCATCGGCATCGAAATGGCCGGCCGGCGGCATGGTCGAGATCATCATCGGCGCCTCGGTCTGGCCGAACAGCTGGGCCATCACCGGGCCGATCCGGCGCAGCGCCTCCTCGAGCCGGGCCACCGACATCGGCGCGGCGCCGTACCAGAAGCACCGCAGGGAGGAGAGGTCGGTGCGGTCGAGCTCGTCGGCCGCCAGCACCATGTAGATCAGCGTCGGCGGCAGGAACGTGTGCGTCACGCCGTGCCGCGGGATCAGCCGGAGGAACTCGTGGACGTCCGGCGTCCGCATGATGACGATCTCGCCGCCGCAGGCGAGCACCGGGAAGCACAGCACGCCGGCCGCGTGCGTCAGCGGCGCGAGCGCGAGGTAGACGGGCCGCTGGCCGAACGGGTAGCCCATCAGGGTCAGCGCCGTCATCGCCTCCAGGTTGCCGTCGGTCAGCATCACCCCCTTCGGGCGACCCGTGGTCCCACCGGTACCGACGATCAACGCCAGATCGTCGGGACCGGTGAGATCGGGTGCCGGCTGGGACGCGCCCCCGCAGAACGCGTCCCAGCCGACGCTCCGGCCGTGGAGGTGAGGGGGTCGGCCGGAGTCTGGATCCCGGTCCAGGCAGACGAAGGTGTGCACCTTCGGCAGCCGGTCCCGGATCCGATCCACCAGCGGCCCGAAGGCCGCCTGGTAGATCAAGACCTCGCAGTCGAACTGGTCGAGCAGCTCACGGTTCTCGGCCGCCTCGTTGCGCGGGTTGACCGGGCACCAGACCGCACCGGCCCGGCTGATCCCGAACACGCAGGCGAAGGCGACCGGGTCGTTCGCCGACAGGATCGCGACCTTGCCGCCCGGCCGCACGCCGGCCGCCGCGAGACCGGCCGCGATCCGGTACGACAGTTCCTGGACGTCGGCGTACGACAGGGTCTCGCCGTCGGTGGTCAGGCACGGTGCGTCCGGACCCAGCGACGCTCCCTTGTCCAGGTAGTCGACCAGTCGCACTGCTCCTCCTTCAGTGCAGCACGGTGAGCTGTGGTTCGGAGACCAGCCCGAAGCCGCGCAGTACGCCGAGCAGTTCGCGGTGGCCGAACGCCTGGCAGCCACTGGCGAAACCGAACCGCTTCGGCGGCGTCTGCAGCAGTGAGTACGCCGCATACGCCTGGAGCAGACCGGTCTGCTGGTAGTTGTTGTTGCCGTGGATGACGCAGTGCGCCCGGCCGAGCGGACCGGAGGCGTGGACCGAGTCCAGCGTCTTGTTCACCCGCGGGTTCTCCCGGGGCGGCATCTGGTTCATCACCTGGCGCGCGGTCTCGGTCAGGGCCGCGTTGCGCTCGTCCGGAGCCATGTCCTTGGTCGCCTCGAGCGCGCCGGCGACGATTTGCGGCACGCCGTTCATCAGGGCGGCGTTGAAGACACCTCCCTGCGCCTTGCAGTTGGCGACGCGCGGATCGCGCTTGAACCAGACCGGGTGTGACATACCGCCCCAGGGCAGGGACAGGGCCAGCTCGTGGTGACCGGGTACCACCAGCGGCACCAGTCCCTGCTCTGGGAACTCGAGGTACGCGTTCTGCTCCAGGTAGTGCGCCTTGGAGGTGGCCGCGTTCACCAGAATGGTGCGGGTCGAGGCGATCGTCGGGCTGCCGCCCCAGAAGACGGCGATGTCCAGGGTGTCCAGGCCCGGTTGTTCGAGGCACAGCTGCGCGGCGATCTCGCTGGTCGTGTACATCTGTGCGATGCCCGGAGCCAGCAACAGGCCGGCGTCGGCGAACTGCCGGCCGTAGGTCTCGTCGCAGGTGATCAGCCAGTCCTGCTCGCCGGTGGTGTCGGTGTAGTGCGCGCCGGCCGCGAGCGCCGCCTCGACCGCGGCCGGACCGAGCTCGCTGAACGGGCCGACCGTGTTGAGCACCACCGAGGAGCCCTTGAACAGGTCGGTCAGCGCGGCCACGTCGTGGTCCACCACGGCCAGCTCGTAGTCGGCGGTCTCGATTCCGGCTACGTGTGACGCCATCGACTCCTTCAGCTTGTCCTCGCTGCGGCCGGCGGCCACGAACGGGACGTGGTACTGACGGAGGTACTCGCACACCAGCCGGCCGGTGTAGCCGGAGGCGCCGTAGACGACGACGGGTTTGCTGCTCATGGGCCTCACATCCCCATTCCGCCGTCGACGGGCAGGCCGATGCCGGTGATGAACCGGGCCTCGTCCGACGCCAGGAAGACGACCGCGTCGGCCATGTCGGTGACCTCGCCGAGCCGACCGGCCGGGGTCAGCCCGACCACGGCCGCGACGGCCGCCTCGGGCGATTCGAACAGCCCGAGCTCGGCGACGTCGCTGGCCAGCCCGGCCCCCATCGCGGTCGCCACCAGGCCGGGGTAGATGCAGTTGACGCGAACGCCGTACCCGAGCTTGCCGGACTCCATCGCGGCCACCCGGGTGAGCCGGTCGACCGCCGACTTGGTCGCGGAGTAGACCGCGATCCCGGGGAAGGCGATGGTCGCGGCCACCGAGGCGACGTTGACGATCGCGCCGCCCTGGCCGGCGAGACCGTCCGGGCGCATCGTCCGCAGGCCCCACTTGATCCCGAGCGTGGTGCCGAGCACGTTGACCTCGAGCATCCGGCGGATGTCGTCGGCGGTGACCTCGGTGAGCAGGCTGGTGATCTCGATCCCGGCGTTGTTCACCAGGATGTCCAGGCCGCCGAGGATGTCGTTGGCCGCGACCACCGCGTTCTCCCAGCTGCCCTCGTCGGTGATGTCGTGGGCGACGAACCCGTTGCCGGCGCCGTACTCGCGGTCCAGGGCGTCGGCGACGGCCTCGCCGGTGTCCTTCTGGATGTCGCTGATCACCACTTTGGCGCCGGCTGCCGCGAGCGCTCTCGCCATCCCTTCGCCGAGCCCCTGGGCTCCGCCGGTGACGAGGGCCTTGCGGCCGGTGAGGTCGAGTCCGCCCATCGGAAACTCCTTTGCTCGAAGGACCTGGGCTCTCACTCTGGAGATTCTTTTGACAGTCGTCAAGACTTTGTTTGACACTTGTCAAGAAATCTCCCGCCGCGGACCGCGCCTGGGTCCGCGGCGGGTAGGCTGACGCGGTACCAGGGGAGGTGCGATGGCGTTGACGTCGGCGGAGGCCACGGAACCGGTCCGGCCCGCCCGGGTGCCGGGACCCGACAAGACCGAGCGCCGGCGCGTCGCGCTGGCCGAGTCGGCGCTGAAGACGCTCGGCGAGCTGGGGTACGCACGGACCAGCCTGCGGGAGATCGCGAACAACTCCGAGTTCACCCACGGCGTCGTGCACTACTACTTCCGCGACAAGATCGACCTGATCAGCTACTGCGTGCGGTACTACAAGACCAAGTGCGCCCAGCGGTACGACGAGGTCGTCGAGACCGCGACCTCGGGCGACGAGCTCGCGGCCGGCTTCCTCGGCAAGCTGACGCAGACGCTGGTCGAGGAGACGCCGATGCACCGGCTCTGGTACGACCTGCGCGCCCAGAGCATGTTCGAGGACCAGCTCCGCGACGACGTCGCCGCCATCGACCAACTGCTGGAAGGGATGATCTGGCGCATCCTCGCCCGGTACGCCGACCTGACCGGGACCACTCCGGCGGTCGACGCCCCGACCGCCTACGCCCTGCTCGACGGCCTGTTCGAGCAGGCCGTCGTCGGGTACGCCGCGGACCCGGGGAAGTCGGCGGACCTGCTGACCGATCGGGTCAGGCAGGTGCTGCCGAAACTTGTCGCGTCGTAGGTCCTACTCCGCCTGGCACCTCGTGGTGCACAGCTTGTCGGTCAGCGTGAGGTGCACGCCCGGTTCGTCGGTGTCCACCTCGGCCGAGTAGTCGGCCTGCCAGTCGCCGAAGGTCTGCTGGGCGACCGGTCTGCTCTTCTGCTGCTCGAACCAGGCGGCGATCTCGGCACCCTGGTTGACGTGCGCCAGCTCCAGGATTCGCGCCAGCGAGTTGGAGATCTCCGCCCAGGCGACGTCGACCGGCCCGAGGGCGTGCACGGACACCACCGGTGGCCGCGGGTGGTCTCCGGTCAGGACCCACACCGCGGCGGCGCCCATCCTGCAGATGGCGTAGGCGACGTCCGTCGTGCACTCATAGCCGGCGCCGGACAGCGCGCTGACCACCTGCGTGGCGTTCAGGTCCGGCGCCACGGTCGGTGTCGCGGCAGAGGCCGGCGCGCCGGTCGACTCCGTTGCCTTCGGCCCGTCGTTCGCCGTCGGCTCGTCGCTGCCGGAGCAGGCCGTGAGCAGGACCAGGGCAGCCAGGGCGGTGGCTACACGCTTCAGGCCGCCACCTCGATCGCCGCGTCCAGGGCGATCGTGATCATCTCCGAGAACGTCGTCTGCCGCTCCTCGGCGGTCGTCTCCTCCTTGGTGATCAGGTGGTCCGACACGGTCATGATGCCGAGCGCCCGGCGGCCGAACTTCGCCGCCAGCGTGTAGAGCGCGGCGGCCTCCATCTCGATGCCGAGGACGCCGTACGCGGCCGTCTGCGAGACCAGCTCGGGCCGGTCGTTGTAGAACAGGTCGCCGGAGAACACCTGGCCGACGTGCACGTTCAGCCCGGCCGCCTCGGCGGCGTCCACCGCGGCCCGGAGCAGCTGGTAGTCGGCGGTCGGCGCGTAGTCGATGCCGTGGAAGCGCAGCCGGTTCATCTGCGAGTCGGTGCTCGCGGACATCGCCACGATGACGTCGCGGACCCGCACCGCCTCGGTCAGCGCACCGCAGGTCCCGACCCGGATCAGCGTCCGGACGTCGTACTCGGCGAACAGCTCGTGCGCGTAGATGGAGGCCGAGGCCTGGCCCATGCCGGAGCCCTGGACGGAGATCCGCTCACCCTTGTAGGTGCCGGTGAACCCGAGCATGTTCCGGATCTCGGTGTAGCAGGTCACGTCGGACAGGTAGGTCTCCGCGATCCACTTGGCCCGCAGCGGGTCACCGGGGAACAGCACGCGCGGTGCGATCTGCCCCTTCTCGGCGGCGATGTGAATACTCATGCGGGGATGCTCTCACGCTGCCGGGATATGTTGAGGCACGTGGCCTACTCCATCGCACCCGGTTCGTTAGCCCTGTCCCGCGCGGTGCTCGACCGCGCCGCCGACCGCAGGCGGGACGACGAGTGGCTGGACAAGGCCTGGGCCGCGCCGGACACGCAGGTGGCCGTGGTGGCCGGCGACAAGCTGCTGGTGAACGAGGAGCGGACCGCGCTGCGCCTGGTGCCGCCCGCCGAGGCGCCGGACGGGATGCGGGTGCTCCTGGGCATCGACCGCGAGTCCGGTGCGGGTCAGACGGCCGACGGTCGCGCGGTGTTCGCGGTGATCGTCGGCACCGAGGCCGACGAGTCGTACGCCGGTCTTCGCGAGCTGGGCGCCGTACTGAACGACCGGGAGGCCGGGATGGCGGTCCATGTGGTCGGCCTGTCGAACTGGCACGGCGTCCACACGCACTGCGCGAACTGCGGTGCGCACACGGTCGTGGTCGAGGAAGGGCACGTGCGGCAGTGCCCGGAGTGCGGGTTGTCGCACTTCCCGCGCAGCGACCCCGCGATCATCGTGCTGGTCACCGACGACCAGGACCGCGCGCTGCTCGGCCGCAACGAGGCCTGGCCGGAAGGGCGGTACTCGACCCTGGCCGGCTTCGTCGAGCCGGGGGAGTCGCTCGAGGCCGCCGTACGCCGCGAGGTGCTCGAGGAGACCGGCGTCGTCGTCGGGCCGGAGGTCGACTACGCCGGCAGCCAGCCGTGGCCGCTGCCGTCCAGCCTGATGCTCGGGTTCTACGCCAAGGCGGCGAGCACCGACATCGAGGTGGACGGCGACGAGATCGCCGAGGCCAGGTGGTTCACCCGGGGGGACCTTCGTGCGCTGGTCGAAGCCGGCACGATGGCCCTCCCCGGGAGCATCTCCATCTCCCGCCGCCTGATCGAGGGCTGGTACGGCGAGGAGCTCACCGGCAGCTGGTGATCACCAGGCTGGGGGTGGTCACCGGCCGACGTTCGAGCGGGCGGCGGCGATCCGGATGGAGGTGCCCTCCCAGCGCTCGACCGTGCCGGCTCTCTCCAACTCCTTGACCTTCCGGTCGACCGCGACGACGTAGGCGGCATGACTCGGCCAGTCGGCGTCGGCGTCCGGCAGTACGTCGGTCAGCGTGCAGCCGTACGTCACGTGCCGGTTCGTCACCTGGCTGTCGATGTTCCCCGTCCACACGGTCGCCCGGAGGTCCGACTGCAAGCAGCCGTCGACCGGTGGGGTGTAGGAGGCGAGATTGGTCGGGTTCGTCCAGCCATCCGGTCGCAGCAGCGTGTAGTACGTGCCGTCCGGGGTTTGGGTGAGCCGGTTGAGGCCGTGGTCGCGCAGCGTGATCGCCTCGCCGGCGAGGCTGTCCACGACGAACAACCGGCCGGCGGTGACGCCGTACAGATAGCCCTCGCGCCACTGGAGTGCGCCGTCGTTCGCTCCCGTCAGCCCGCTGAAGACCGGGATCCGGCGGAGCGCAGCGCCCGTCGTCGGGTCGGCGACGAACACGATGCCGTCCGCCAGACCCCACAGGTTGCCGTCCGGGCCGATGGTCAGCTCGTTGATGCTGGCAGCACCGGGCACCGGGACGACGTCGTTCAGTACGGTGCCGGTCGAGGGATCCACCTTGACCAGGTGGGCCTCCGTCGCGATCGGGTCGGTGCCCTGACCGCCCTCGATGCCGGAGCCGGCCCAGACCCCGGTCCCGACCGGCAGCAGTGAGGAGATGGTCTGGTCGGCCACCAGGTGGCGGTAGACGGTGAAGGCCCCGGTCGGTACGTCGTACACCGTGAGAGCTCCGCCGTACTCGCCGTACGCCGGAGTCGTTCCGACGTACACCTTGTCGCCGGCCGGGACGACCGCGACCGGCCTGTTCTGGTGGTGGCTGTCGACGAGGCTGAAGAGCTGTTCGGGGTTCGTCGGGGTCGCCGGGGCGTTCGGGTCCCAGAGTGACAGCCGGCCGTACGGATAGATGCCGACGTACATCTTGCCGGCGGTGTCCCAGGCCCAGTCCTCGACCTGGCCCTGACGGGCCGTGACGGTGGACTTGCCGGTTGCCGGGTCGTAGACCGAGGTGGAGCCGTTCAGGTAGGCGTTGACGAAGACTTTGCCGTTCGACGGGTCCGCCAGGGCGTGCATGAGGGGGACCGGGACGTACTGGAACGGCGAGCTCCACTGCGCGAGCGTGTTGGCCTGAGGGTCGTACCGGAAGGTTCCGCCGGAGTAGTTGCCGGCCAGGCCGTACAGAACCTGCTGGTCGTTCTCGGTGACCCAGCCGTAGCCGATCGAGCCACCGCGGGTGACCCGGGGCCCCGTCCTGGCGAGGGTGTTGGTGTCGAGGTCGTAGTGCATCAGGTTCAGCGTGTTGTCGGTGAAGTACACGCCGCCCGGACCGGCGGCGGACACGCCACGTGCGGCGATCGGGTAGTCCATCACCTGACTGCCCGTGGCGGCGTCGGTGAACTTCACCTGCTCCCCGGTCACCGCGTCGATCACCACCAGCCGGCTGCTGGCATTGGCGAAGATTCTTCCGTTCGCGTAGTCGAGGTCGATGAAGTCCTTGGCTGTCGTACCGGGTGGCGTGATGTCCTCGATCACCCGGGTCGCCACGTCGATGCGCAGCAGGCGCGCGTTCGGTGTGGAGACGCCGACGAACAGCTTGTCGTGGTCCGGGTCGTACACGGTCGACCGTGCGTACTGCTGCACCGGGTCGAGCGAGCCGTAGTCGGTCACCTGGCCGTTCGAGGGGTCGTACTTGAAGGCGTGGGCGTTCGGGTAGGTCCCGGCGTACACGTTGCCGTCCGGGTCGGCGGTGAGGCCGTACATGTACGACTCGCCGGGGATCGGCTGGCCCAGGTCGGTGACCGTGCCCGTCCCCGGGTCGTAGCGGTACAAGTGCGCGTTCGGGTAGGTGCCGACGTACAGGTGGCCGTTGGGGGCCACGACGATCGCCCACGCACCTGCGGCCCCGGGAAGCGGCAGGGCATGGATCAACTGCCGGGTGTGCAGGTCCACGACGTTCAGCCGGGCATTCTCACCGGCGGGTACGGCGTACACGACGTCGCGGCCGTCCGGCGTCCGGCCGACGGCGCCCTCCATCACGGTGAGCGAGCTGATCGGCGCGCCGAGATCGCGGACCGGGTCTTCGGCGGCGATGCCGATCCGGCTGTCGTCCGGCCTGATCGGGCCGACTTCCGACGGGAACGGATCAGGTCGCTTCGGATCCGGATCCGCGGCGGCGGTGAGGCCGCCGGTGGTCAGCAGGCCGAGTGTCAGTGCCACGACGGTGGCGGCGCGGAGGAGGACCTGACGGAGATGACGGCGCGGAATCATGGGCGGGCTCCCTGCGGCGTGGTTCCGAGGAAGGTATAACGGTCATGACCGTAAAGTCCATAACTCACGGCCTATGATCTGGCCGGGTTCACGATCCGGACCCGGCCAGCACGACGGCGCCGTACCCGGAGGAACGGCGCCGTCGTCGGTGAGCGGGGTCAGGCGGCCAGCTTGTCGGCGACCTGGGCGAGCGACGGGTTGGTCATCGCGGTCCCGTCCGGGAAGACCACCGTCGGCACCGTCTGGTTGCCGTTGTTGATCTTCTCGACCAGCTCCGCGGCCTCCGGGACCTGCTCGATGTCGACCTCGGCGAACTCGATCCCGGCCCGCTTCAGCTGGCCCTTCAGACGGTGGCAGTAGCCACACCAGGGGGTCGAGTACATGGTGAACGCAGCCATCGGCTGCCTCCTTCGTGCGGTGGGAGGGGCATTCTGTCGGGCCGCCCGTCTAGGGTTGCTCTCGACCTATCCGAACCGTTTCGCAGGTGGTGCTGTTCCCGAATGTCCCCGTCGGTGAGCGATCTCACACGTTCCGCATTCCCGACCGGGGCCGGCGGGGTGGGGCAGGTATGAGTGCGGACAGCCTGCTGGCGGCGCTCGACCCGGAGCAGCGGGCGGTGGCGACCTCCCTGAACGGGCCGGTCGTCGTGATGGCCGGTGCGGGGACGGGGAAGACGCGGGCGATCACGCACCGGATCGCGTACGGCGTCCGCACCGGCACGTTCGATCCGCTCCGCGTGCTCGCGGTGACGTTCACCCAGCGGGCCGCGGGGGAGATGCGCGGCCGGCTCGCCCAGCTCGGCGTCGAGGGCGTGCAGGCGCGCACGTTCCACTCCGCCGCCCTCCGGCAGGCGAGGTGGTTCTGGCCCAAGGTGTACGGCGGGGAGCTGCCGCCGATCGCGGACCGCAAGTTCCCGCTGCTGACCGAGGCGGCGTCCCGCTGCCGGGTCCGGGTGGACACCCCGGCGCTGCGCGACCTCGCGGGTGAGGTCGAGTGGGCCAAGGTGAGCAACGTCCGGCCGGACGACTACGCGAAGCTGGCGCCGCGCTCCGGGCGGACGCTGGCCGCCTTCGACCCGGCCACGATCGCGCGCGTGTTCGCGGCGTACGAGGACGTGAAGCTCGAGCGCGGCCGGATCGACCTGGAGGACGTGCTGCTCTGCGCGGTCGCGCTGCTCGCCGAGGACGAGCGGGTGGCGGCCGAGATCCGCCGGCAGTACCGGACGTTCGTCGTCGACGAGTACCAGGACGTCAGCCCGCTGCAGCAGAGCCTGCTCGACCTGTGGCTCGGTGGCCGCGAGGACGTCTGCGTGGTCGGCGACCCGGCCCAGACCATCTACTCCTGGGCCGGTGCCGAGCCGGAGAACCTGGTGCGCTTCGCGTCCCGGCACCCCTCCGCGACGGTCATCAAGCTCGTCCGCGACTACCGGTCGACCCCGCAGATCGTCGACGTGGCCAACAGGATCCTCGATGCCGCCGGCCCGTCCGGGCTGCCCGGCCGGGTGACGCTGCGGTCGCAGCGCGCTCCGGGCCCGGCGCCGGTCTACCAGGAGTACTCCGACGAGGTCGCCGAGGCGGACGCGGTGGCACGGGCGGTCGTGCGGCTCCGGGACGAAGGGGTCGCGCTGCGGGACATCGCCGTACTGTTCCGGACGAACGCGCAGTCGGAGAACTTCGAGCAGGCGCTGGCCGAGCGCAAAGTCCCGACCGTGCTGAAGGGGGCGGAGCGGTTCTTCGAGCGGGCCGAGATCCGCCAGGCCGCCGTCCTGCTGCGTGGCCAGGCGAAGGCCGGGGACGGGTCGGACGACCTGGTCTCAGTGGTCACCGGAGTGCTGGGCGGAGCCGGCTGGACGCCGGAGCCGCCGACGGGCACTGGCGCGGTCCGGGACCGCTGGGAGTCCCTGAGCGCGCTGGTGACGTTGACGTCGGACTTCGCCCGCGAGCACCCGACGGCCCGGCTGGCGGACCTGATGGCCGAGCTCGACCGGCGGGCGTCGATCCAGCACGCGCCGCTGGCCGAGGGCGTCACGCTGGCCACGCTGCATGCGGCCAAGGGCCTGGAGTGGGACTGCGTCTTCATCGCGGGCGCACACGAGGGGACGCTGCCCATCAGCTACGCCCAGACGCCGGCGCAGGTCGAGGAGGAGCGGCGGCTGTTCTACGTCGGCGTGACCCGGGCCAAGCGGCAACTCTTCGTCAGCTGGTCCACCTCCCGCTCCCCGGGCGGCCGCGGACAGCGCGGACCGACCCGCTTCCTCGACCCGCTGAACGTCCGTTCGGCCTCCCGGCCGACCGCCTGGGAGCCGTCCGCGCGGGCGGACCGTTCCCCCCGGGCCGGCCGGCCGATCCCGAAGTGCCGGGTGTGCGGCCGGGGCCTGCTCGACCCCGGCGCCCGCAAGCTCGGCCGCTGCGAGGACTGCCCCTCGTCGATCGACCAGGAGTTGTATGACGCCCTGGTCGCCTGGCGCACCGAGCAGGCGGCGACCGAGCGGATGCCCGCCTTCGTCGTCCTCACCGACGCGACCCTGACTGCCATCGCCGAGACCCGGCCGGCCGACGAGCAGTCGCTGCGCCGGATCCCGGGGATCGGCCACACCAAGATCACCAAGTACGCCGACAGCATCCTGGGCCTGTGCGCCCGCTGAGCTACTCGGGGACCGAGTCCGCCTTGACCGCGTTGCGCTGACCGAGCGGCCGCGGTTCACCCTTCGTCGTGTCGCGAGCGGTCTGCTGCTCGGACTCGGCGTTGATCTCGGCGCCGAACAGGATGGCGTACGCGGTCAGCCACAGCCAGAGCATCAGGATCACGACGGCGGCCAGGCTGCCGTAGGTCTTCGCGTAGTTGCCGAAGGTCTCCACGTAGACCGAGAACCCGACCGAGGCGAGAAGCCAGATCAGAGTCGCGACGGTAGCGCCGACCGACACCCAGCGCAGCCGCGGCGCATCCCGCGACGGACCGATCCGGTAGATGACCGCGAGCGCGACGGTGATCAGGACGACCGCCAGAACGAACCGGGCCACCTGCAGACCGATCCGGACCGGTCCTGGAAGGTTCTCGCCGATCGCCGCGCCGGCGGCGAACAGCGCGATCGCGAGCAGGACGAAGACGATCGCGCCGAGCGTCATCCCGAGCGCGAGCAGCTTGCGGCGGACGAATCCGCGTGTCTCCTCCTCGTCGTAGGCCAGGTTCACCGCAGTGAGCAGGTAGCCGACGCCGCCGGAGGCGCTCCACAGTGCGGTGGCCACGGCGATGGCCACGCCGATGCCCAGGCTCCGGCTCGGGGCCGCGGTCAACGCGTCGATCTGCTGGAGGAGCAGATCGCGTCCGGAGGCAGGCATCGCCGCCGCGAGTTCCTCCGCCTGGCTCCGGATCTGGGTCGGGTCGGCGACCAGCCCGTACGCCAGCACGGCCGCGACGATCGCGGGGAACAGCGACAGGAAGCCGAAGAACGCGACGCCTGCGGCCAGCAGCGGGACCTGGTCGGACTTGGCCTCCTTCCAGGCCCGTCTGGTCACCTGCCACCAGCCGGCCCTCGGGATCTGCCGCGGCGTCTCCGCCTCGGCTCCGGGCACGTCGGCTGTCCGTCGTCCGTCCACGGTCGGACCCCCTTCTCCCCAGGCCGACATGCAGGTACCCCGTACCGGCACCGGAAACCTGTCCGATCGGCCGGAAAATGTGTTGCCAGGCGAGGGCGCCGGGGCGCATGGTGGAGGACGTGCCGGGTTCTGCTGACGGCAGACGTGGCATGTAGGTGACAGAGGCAACGATCCCGGAGCGTGCGGAAGGTCTCCCGGAGCGTGCCGGGAGCCTGTCGTGACAGCCAGTTCCGGCCGGCGCGGCGGCAACTTCCGGCCAACTTCGCGAACTGGCGTTAAATAGTTTGCGGGCTCCGCCGGAGACGGCGTACTGTTCTTTCTGCGGTCGAAGCCTGGCCGAAAACTTCAAACCACCATAGCGATCGAGCTAACCGCCCGCTTCGCCACAACGAGAGGAGGTGCCCTGGAAATGATCACCAACACGGTCAAGAAGCCGTTCAGCGACATTGCTGCGCTGCCGTGCGCCCCGATTCAGGGTGCCTCGCCGCGCCTGCGTGTCGCGACCGTTGTGCTCATGGCTTCCGGTGCTGCCCACTTCCAGGGCGGAGCTGTCGGCGATGTGAAGTACGGCGGTTCGGGTTCTCGAGCATGGAGTCCACCGGTCTGACAGACGTCAGAGCCGGCACCTCCAAGGCCGCGGAACCCGAAAAGGGTCCCGCGGCCTTTCTGTTTGATCAGCACAGTGTTTGTCCACAGATTTGGCGACCTTCGGCCGAAGGCCGTCACCGACGACAAGAGATCAGCACCAAAAGTCACTGGGAGGTGACCGGAATGAGCGTGAGCTTCCTCGATGTCTTCACCGAGGTGGCCTCGTCGCAGGACCTGCCCTGTCGGTCCTACGCGCCAGAACTCTTCTTCGCCGAATCGCCGGCGGATGTGGAGTACGCCAAGTCTCTTTGCACCACCTGCCCGCTGAAGGCCGAGTGCCTGGCCGGAGCGCTCGAGCGTTCCGAGCCGTGGGGAGTGTGGGGCGGTGAGCTGTTCGTCCAGGGAGTGGTGGTTCCGCGCAAGCGGCCCCGTGGGCGTCCCCGCAAGAGCGACACCGTGACCGCTGCCTGACGATCCAGACCCGAATCGAGACTCCACGACCATGACGCACCAGATTTCACGCAGGAGAACTGAAATGCATTTACTCAACGAAGATCTCGCCCGTGCTCATTGTCGTTCCAAATTGAACGACGCAGAGCAGAACCGGCGCTTCTACCTCGCTCGCTCGATGGAGCGGGCGCAGAAGCGGGCCGAGCGGGCCAGCCGGCGAGCGGAGAGGGCCAGCGCACGTGCGCGCCTCGCGCTTGCCCGCCTGGTCTGATCCACCAGCACGACAACTGAACAGCCCGCAGGCCGGTCCGAAAGGGAGGACCGGCCCGCAGGCACCCAGCCTGACCAGCTGAATCACCGAGGGGCGGCATCCACCCGATGCCGCCCCTCGGCCATGGACTGGGGTTCCTGGGTGGGAGAGGTGCACACTGTGGCCGTGACCAGAGCTACGTGTTCGTTGTGTGGGCAGCAGGCGGAGACCGACGTGGCGCCGCTGACCTGGCTGACCTCGGTGGAGGACGGCCGGAGTCTGCTGTACTGCGACCGCTGCACCCGGGAGAACGTCCGGAGCATCGAAGGAAAGCTGGACTCCGTCCACTGGTGAGAAATGTCTGAGCCGGATGTCGATCCGGCGGTGATCCGTCCGACGCAGGGGTGAACGCAGGTACCCAGCGGAAGGACCGGAGCGATGACAGTCACCGAGAACGCGTCCGTGCGGGCCGGCCGCCGGCAGTGGATCGGGCTGGCCGTGCTCTCGCTCGCGACCCTGCTGGTGTCACTGGACCTGTTCGTGATGCTGCTGGCGGTCCCAGCCGTCACCGACGCACTCGGCGCGACCGGCAGCGAGCAGCTGTGGATCCTGGACGTCTACGGGTTCATGGTGGCCGGGCTGATGATCACCATGGGCACTCTGGGTGACCGGATCGGCCGGCGGCGCCTGCTGCTGGTCGCGGCCGCCGTCTTCGGTGCGGCCTCGGTCGTGGCGGCGTACTCCACGAGCCCCGGGATGCTGATCGGTGCCCGGGCCGCGCTGGGGGTCGCGGGCGCGGCGATCGCGCCGTGCACGCTGTCATTGATCTCGACGTTGTTCCCGGACACACGGCAGCGGGCGTCCGCGCTGGGCGTGTGGGCCGGCTGCTTCACGGTCGGCGCCATCGTCGGCCCGATCGTTGGTGGCGTGCTGCTGGAGCGCTTCTGGTGGGGCTCGGCGTTCCTGATCGGCGTACCGGCGATGGCCGTGCTGCTGGCGGTCGGTCCGTTCCTGCTGCCGGAGTACCGGGACCGGACGGCGGGCCGGATCGACGTACCGAGCGTGCTGCTGTCGCTGGCCGCGATCCTGCCGGCGATCCACGGGCTGAAGCAGCTGGCATCCCACGGCGTGAGTACGACGGCCGTCGGCGGACTGATCGTGGGGGCGACGTTCGGCTGGGTATTCGTCCAGCGGCAGCGGCGACTGACGGACCCACTGGTCGACGTACGGCTGTTCGCCCGGCGGTCGTTCACGGTGACGCTCGGCAGCATGATGACGTACTCGATGCTGTCGGGCGGGGTGATGGTGTTCGTCGCGCAGTACCTGCAGTTGGTGCGGGGATTGACCCCACTGGCCGCCGGCATCGCGCTGATGCCCGGCATGATCACCTCGACCGTGTCGTTCCAGCTGGCGCCGCGACTGGCTCGGCGGATCCGCCCGGCCGTGCTGATCCCGGCCGGGATCTCGCTGACCATCGCGGGCATGGTGGTGATGACTCAAGCGACGTCAACCGCCGTACTGGTCGCCGCGTTCGCGATCGAGTGCGCGGGCGTCGGACCGCTGGTCACCCTGGGCACCAATCTGGTGATCGGCTCGGTGCCGCCGGAGAAGGCCGGCTCGGCCGGAGCGCTGACGCAGACGAGCAACGAGTTCGGGTACGCGCTCGGCATTGCCGTACTGGGCAGCGTGGTCACGGCGACGTATCGCCGCCAGATGGACGGTCACGGCGGTAGCTCGCTCGGTGAGGCCGTCAGCGGCGGCGTGCCCGCCGCCGTACTCGACGCGGCCCGCGACGCCTTCACCGACGGACTGCACCTGGCTGCCGGGTCACCGCAGTCGCTCTGACCGTCATCAGCGTCCTGCTGGCCCGCACACTTCGCTCCGAGCCGGCCCTCGACTAGCTGTCGACGCGGGTGAAGCCCGGGAGGAACTCGTCCAGGACCGAGCTGAACGGGGCCTCGGCCTCGAGCTGGGACAGGACGGCCACGCCGCCGATCCAGACGCGGTGGATCAGCAGGTACGACGGCGGCAGGTTGAGCTTCAGCGCGAGGGACGCGCTCGGACTGCGGAAGTCGCTGGTCCGGTTCGCCTGAGCGCGCATCCACTCGCGGCTGAACTGGAAGGTCTCGGTCCGGGCCGGCTCCGCGAACGGCGACAGGTAGTCCATCAACTGCTCCGGGGCGACGTCCATCCGCGGCTTGATGAAGCCCTCGGCCCGGAGGCCGTCGCGAACGGCGATGCCGTCGCCCTCGAGCGAGATGGTCAGCAGCCGCCCGATCGCCGGCGGGAGTCCGTCCGGCAGCCGGGCACACAGACCGAAATCGACCACGCCGAGCCGGCCGTCCGGCATCACCCGGAAGTTCCCCGGGTGCGGGTCGGAGTGCAGCAGGCCGGCGAGCTTCGGGCCGCTGAACATGAACCGGACGTACTTCAGCCCGATCTCGTCCCGCTCCTGCTTCGTGCCGCCGGTGATGATCGACGACAGCGGCCGGCCCTCGATCCACTCGGAGACGATCACGCTGGGGGAGTGCTTGACGACCCGGGGGACGACGAACTCCGCGTGGTCCTTGAAGGCGTCGGCGTACTGCTGCTGGGCCTGCGCCTCGCGGTCGTAGTCGAGCTCCTCGCCGATCCGCTCCTGCAACTCGGCGACCAGCGGCTTCATGTCCAGGCCGGGGACCAGCGTGCCGAACGTGCGGGCGAACCGGCCGAGCTGGCGCAGGTCCGCGCGCAGGGCCTCCGCGGCGCCCGGGTACTGCAGCTTGACCGCGACCTCGCGGCCGTCCTTCAGCGTTCCCCGGTGCACCTGGCCGATCGACGCCGCGGCCGCGGGCAGGTCGTCGAACTCCTCGAACCGGTCCCGCCAGCGCCGGCCCAGCTCCCGCGACAGGATCGTGTGCACGGTCGAGGCCGGCATCGGCGGGGCCGAGTCCTGCAGCTTGGTCAGGGTCGCCCGGTACGGCGCCGCGAGCTCCTCCGGCATCGCCGACTCCATCAGGCTGAGCATCTGCCCGAACTTCATCGCGCCGCCCTTGAGCTCGCCGAGTACGGCGAACAACTGGTCCGCGGTCCGGCGCTGGAACTCGGCCACCACGGTCTCGGCCGGTGCACCGCCGATCCGCCTGCCGAGCCCGACCGTCGCCCGGCCGGCGGCACCGAGCGGCAGGCTGGCAAGCTTCGCGGTCCGGCTCAGCGCCTTGCGGGGGAGGTCCGACACGCTCCCATTCTGTCCGGTCACCCAAGCGCGGGCCGGGCGGGGTCAGTTCAGGCCGTTCTCGCGCGCGGTGGGAACGACGAGGGGCGGTGTTCGGCACACGTGCCGAACACCGCCCCTACGACTTGGTGCGTCAGGCCTTGCCGAGGATCCGGTTCAGGTTCGTACCGCACTCGGGGCACTTGGCCTTGGCCATGCGCGTGCCCTTGTCGTTGACCTTGACCTCGCCGTCGGCGGTGCGCTTGGCCTTGCACTTGACGCAGTAGAACTCGCCGCTCCAGGTCTCTGCCATGAGGGCCCTCTCCTTGCTCTGAATACCAGCCCAGGGTTCCCACCCGGGGCAGTCGTGGATGCTAACGGCAGACCGTCCTGCCGTAGGCCGTTCGGCCCAGTCGGGATTCACCCTACGGCAGCCAGGCGCGCGCTCAAGCGCACCTTCTGGCCCGCGCGCCGCTGGAGCCACCCGAGGAAAGCCTTTTCCGACCCTGTCGGCAACGCGGAGCAGGCTCCCGGGGGTCCGCCTTCGGAACCGCTCGGCTTCCCCTCCGAACGGCCCCGGAGGCGGTCCGGGAGCCTGCTGACCCCGACGCTAGGAGGCTGCCGCCGCGCAGGCAAGGGCCCGTTGTCCACCCCTGTGGATAACCCTGTGTGCAACCTGTGGGGCGCGCCGCAGGTCACTGTGGACGGGCGGGGGAACAGGATGTGAACAACCGGCGGCGGCGGGCTCAAGATCTGGCGTCTGACCTGCGGAAACGTCGATGCACAGGATGTGGACGCAAGAAAGTTGTCGGATTCGGGGAGTACATTTCTGACCCATGGCCGACTCTCCACCGCGCCCGATCCCGCCGTACGTGGACATCCGCCGCAGCAAGCGGCGCAAGCGGACCGTCAGCGCCTACCGGGACGGTGAGCGGGTGGTCGTGCTGATGCCCGACCGGCTGTCCGCCGCGGAGGAGGCGCGCTGGGTCGAGACCATGCTGGCGCGGCTGGACAAGCAGCGCAGCAGATCCCGCGTGTCGGACGAAAAATTGTTGGCCAGAGCACACGAACTCGCGTGTCGCTACCTTCCAGAAGTGCCCGAACCTGCGTCTGTGAGGTGGGTTTCGAACCAAAACAGACGGTGGGGATCCTGCACCCCGGCGGACAGATCGATCCGGCTGTCCACCCGACTGCAGGCGATGCCGAGCTGGGTGGTCGACTACGTGCTCATCCACGAGCTGGCCCATCTGGTCGAGCCGGCCCACAACGCCGCGTTCTGGGCGCTGGTCCGCCGCTACCCCAAGGCCGAGCGTGCCGAGGGCTACCTGGAGGGCATCTCCGCCGCGTCCTCCCTCGACCTCGAGGACTTCTGACTCCCGCACCTTCCGCCCCCGTCCGTTCACCCTCCGCCAGGCAGGGGCGGGTGGGGTTTCCCTCAGGGTGCACTCGGTGGCTTCCTGCATGGTGGCGACCACCCCTGTCCCGCCAGGCTTTTGAGCCGTAGCCAGCGCCACGCCAGGTGCGCTGGGTGG
>NZ_SMKR01000078.1 GCF_004348725.1 Kribbella turkmenica | reverse complement strand
GGGTGGGTGGTCGGAGGACGGACAGGGGTCGGCGGTGCGCCGATAAGCGACATTATGTCAACTAGCAGGTGGAACCGGCCAGCTGGGCTATGCACCATGGGCCTGAACCTCTACCCCGGTTTGAGCTCGGAGCTGGGTGTGAGTGTCACAGGAGCAGCGTTTCGAGTTCCGGAAGTCGGCGGAACAGATCGGGTAGGCCGCGAATGCCGTTGCGGGCGGACTCGTGGGACAGTGTGCGTTCCGGTCCGGTGGTCGCCTCGACGCCGGCTAGGCAACGGAGGATGTTCCATCTGGTGTGGCCCAGCCAGCCGCCGATCAAGTAGACGAACCAGCTTGGACCCGACGGAGGCAACATTCCGCCCCCGGCGACGTACCCGTCGAGGACCGAGCGGAAGATCGCGGGCTCGATGTCGTCGAAGCCAGGTCCCTTCGCGAGGCTCAGCGCGGTTGAGCCGAGCTCGCCGGAGAGGTCGAGCATCCCCGAGAGTTCCCAGTCGAGCACTACCGGTCGGCCGTCGCGAGCGAGCAGGTTCCACGGTTGGATGTCTTTGTGGGTCAGTACGACGGGGCCCGGCCGCTCGCAGGTGTCGACGAAGTGTGCAATCGCGAGGAACGTCTCGACGTGGGCGGCGAGTTCCTCGGCCCACGGCTGTCCGGTCGCGGCCGCCCGCTCGGCCAGCTCGGGCCAGTCCCGTGGCGGAGGGTCCTCGATCGACACGTCGGTCCACTCGACGTCCAGCGCGTGGATCCGCGCGAGAATCTCGCCGATCTCGAACGCGTACGCCGCCGACACCGGTGCCTCGGGCACCTTCTCCCCCTCGACCCACCGGTGGACGAGCATGTTCGGTCCGGCCGAGATCGGCTCTGGCATCGGTACGCCGGCAACGAAGGCCGCCCGCTCGAGCCTGAACACGTCCTCGACGTGGTAGGTCCAGCGGCGGTCGCCGAGATTCAACTCCTTCACCGCGAACGACCCCTGGTCGGTGTCGAGCCGGTACATCCGGTTGGCGAACCCGCCGTGGACGCGAATCATCGGCCCAATCGGCACACCGAGCTGCAAAAGTTCGGAAGGTACGTCATGCGCGGTCACCCCACGCAATCTAAGGCTCGCGCTGCACCGATGCACTGCAATTACCCGAAATGCAGGCCGCACGGAGAGGGTTTCGTCACCGGATCACCCTCCGCCGAGTGAACTGTTGAATCCCTGCGCGCTGAGACCTCTCCCCTGGGTTATTGCGTTGCGCGGTGGAGGTGGTGGGCTTAGGTTGCGGGTCTCATGACGATTCGGCTGTTTGCGCTCAGCTTCGATGCCCGCGATCCGCAGCGGCTCGCGGAGTTCTGGGCCGGTGTGCTCGGCTTCGAGGTGGCGGACGATCCGTACGGCGTCGCGGTGCTGCCGAACGACGACACCGGGTTCCGGTTGCGGTTCCTGCCGAGTGAGTCGGAGAAGACCGGACAGAACCAGATGCACTTCGATCTGACGAGTCAGTCTCTGGAGGATCAGGAGGCGACGGTCGCGCGGGCGCTGGCGCTCGGTGGCCGGCACATTGATATCGGGCAGTTGCCGGAGGAGAAGCATGTGGTGCTGGCCGACCCGGAGGGCAACGAGTTCTGCGTCATCGAGCCGGGGAACAACTTCCTCGCCGACTGTGGGTTGATCGGGGCGCTGGCGAGCGACGGTTCGCAGGCGGTCGGGTGCTTCTGGGCCAAGGCACTCGATTGGCCGCTGGTGTGGGACCAGGACGAAGAGACTGCGATCCGTTCACCGCACGGCGGTCCGAAGATCACCTGGGGCGGTCCGCCGGTGGCGCCGAAGCTCGGCAAGAACCGGCTGCATTTCGACCTTGCCCCGCCGGCCGACGGTGATCTGCAGGCGGAGGTCGATCGGTTGGTCTCCCTCGGGGCGACGCGGCTCGACATCGGCCAGGGTGAGGTCGACTGGGTCGTCCTGGCGGACCCCGACGGCAACGAATTCTGCGTACTGCCTCCTCGGTGACTCCACTCTGAAGACGCACGGCGGGAGGAGTCGAATGGGGCGGCCGGTAGTCGGCCAGTTAGCGTCGGCTCCGTGAACGCTTCGGTCAAAGAGGAGTTGCATCAGGCGTTGCGGCAGGCGCGCGCTGGCGTGTTGCAGACGGTCGAAGGGCTACCCGAGTACTCACTGCGCAGACCTGTCACGCCCACCGGCACGAATCTGCTCGGAATGGTGAAACACCTGGGGAGCCAGGAGTACGGCTATCTCGGCGAGGCGTTCGGGCGGCCCGCCTCGGGAGGCTGCGCCAGTCGGGATCGTCTGGCTTCATGACTCGACGGATTGGGACGCCGAAACGGCTGGGAATCCGGACATGTGGGCACGAGCGGACGAATCGAGCGAATACCTGATCGGCTTCTACCAGCGGGCCTGCGCACATTCCGACGAGACAATTCTCGGTTGTGACTGGGATACGCCGGGATTCGTCCCGTGGTGGGGCGAGAAAGGCTCCGGTACGACGCTCGGGACGATCGTGATCCGCGTCCTGTCGGAGACGCTGCGGCATGCCGGGCAGCTGGACATCGTCCGCGAACTGGTCGACGGGCGGATTGGTGCGGAGGCCAGACAGCAAGGTGATGAGCGGTGGTGGCGTGAGTACGCCGCTCGGGTCCAGGCGGCCGCCGATCAGTTCGCGCGTTAGTCGACCAGTGCTTGGCGATCATTCGGTGGCCTTCGACGTTCGAACTATGAACCGACCGCCCGCTGTCCTGCACCAACTTCCCCGGGCAGATACTCCGCCGGCAGCAAGCTCGCGTCGTCGCTCGCACGAACCTCGCCGCTCTCCCCGCGATACCCACAACTCGAGCCACTCCCGATGAGCGCCTCAACTCCGGTCGACATGGTGATGCTTCGCGCGAGAGAAGTGGCCACAAAAGCTGGACGGAATTCACAGCCGGGCTTATCCTGACCGAATGCAGAATGCACAGAAGAATGCATCCTTATCAATTAAGCTATCACCAGAAATCGCCCGGCGCAAGGCGTCGATCGGCGACCGGCACGTCGGCCGCATCGGCTTCGGTACGAAGCGCCTGGCCGGCGGCGACGGCAGCGGAACGCAGGAGGAAGCGATCGGCTTGCTGCGGCGCGCGGTCGAGCTCGGCGTCGACCACCTCGACACAGCGGACTTCTACCCGTCGTACGGTCGTTCCGGGGCGTCGACGGATTTCGTCGGACTCGACTGGGCGAACGACGTGATCCGCCGCGCGCTGGCGCCGTACCCGGAGGATGTGGTGATCGCGACGAAGGTCGGGCCGACCAAGAACGGACTGGCCTCGCCGGAGGAGTTGCCGGGGCTGGTCGGGAAGGATCTGCGGGCGCTCGGGCGGGAGGCCCTCGACGTCGTGTACCTCCGCCAGCACGGCCTCGACTCCGTCGCCGAGCACTTCGGAGTCCTGGCCGAGCTGCGGGACAAGGGCCTGATCCGGCACCTGGCCTTGTCCAACGTGCGGAAGCAACACCTCGCCCAGGCCCAGGCGATCGCACCCGTCGTCGCCGTGCAGAACAGGTACGGCGTCGGCTTCGGCCGGGTGAACGACGAGATCCTGGACCTCTGCGGTGAGCAGGGCATGGCGTTCGTCCCGTTTTTCGCGGTCACCGGATCCGGCCGGGAGGTCGGCGGTGTCGCCGTGGACGAAGCCGTCGTGACCATCGCGCGCGAGGTCGGCGCGACACCCGCTCAGGTCCGGATCGCGTGGACCCTGAGTCGCGGCGACCACGTGCTGGCCATTCCGGGCACCGGCAGCCTCGACCATCTCGCCGAGAACGTGGCGGCGGGCGACATTCACCTCTCCCCCGAGCAGGTCGCCGTACTCGACGGGCTCAGGGACGACCGATGACGCGGTAACGCAGGTGGGTCGCGTCGCGGCCGCGCAGGACGTCGACTGTCTCGAGCTCGATCTGTTCCGCGTCGAGATGGCTCGAGCAGCCGGCGGCCCTGGCCGAAGATGACCGGGACGAGCTGGAGCCGGATCTCGTCGAGCAGGCCGGCCGTGAGGCACGCCGATCCGGCCGCTCACCCCTCCGTCGAACACGCCCTGCACGAATCGACACCTCGGCAAGTCAGTCGTAGTAGCGGCGAACGCTGGAGCCGATTCGGGTTACGTCGTTGCCGTAGATGTGGAGTGAGATCGCGGTCGCGTCAGAGGTGTTGTGTCCGCGGTCGATGTCGCCGGGCGGGGCGAAGCCGCTGACATCGCCGGTCTGGTCGTCGTTCGAGCCGATCAGCCGGAGGTCGGCCTCGTACAGGTCCTCGTGCTCGACTCCCTGCAGTACGCCGAACACGCACCAGGTCACGTGGTCGTGGACGCGGGTGATCTGGCCGGAACGTGTGGTTGTCATGCTTCGAGCGTGTGCGCCGTCGACTGTGGATCTCCGCGCCGTGCCGCCTGCTCCGGAGAGTTGGCTCGCGTACTGTGCGGGGATGGCGATGCATTGGACGCTGGGATGTGATGCGGAGGATCCGCGGAAGCTGGCCGCCTTCTGGGCTGAGGCGTTGGGGTATGTGAGCGAGCCTGGGTACGACATTCCGGACGGCGCGTCGATCGTGGACCCGGACGGGAAGGGACCGGCGATCGGGTTCCTGCGCGTACCGGAGAAGAAGACCGCCAAGAACCGGGTGCACATCGATGTCCGGGTCGCCGGCGAACCACCGTGGGATCTGGCCGAGCGCGGCCGGCTGATCCGGGCGAAGGCCGACGAGCTCGCGTCAGCCGGCGCGACCCGGCTCCGCGAGGCGTACGACGGCGACGTACTCGACGCCGTCGTCATGCTCGACCCCGAAGGCAACGAGTTCTGTGTTGCGTGAGGTGACCCGGCGGGCCGTGCTGCTCGATCGGTGCGGCGTTCACGGTGGTGCCGGTGCGAAGCGCATTCGGTCCTTGAGCGAGTCGTGATGTCGATGCCGTCGATCAGGTCTCTGTGAAGGTTACGTCGGCGGTGTTCTGTACTGCTGCTGTGCGGCCGGGGGCGCGGTGGTACTGCCAGTACAGGTTGGTGTGGTCGATCACCTTGTCCGGTGAGGGTGCGCCGTACTCGGTCTGGTCCTCGGTGGTGTGCGCGTCGCCGACCAGCGTGACGTCGTAACCGCGGACGAAGGCGCCGTGGATCGTCGAGCGGATGCACTCGTCGGTCTGTGCGCCGCCGACGTAGATCCGCCCGATCCCGGCGTTCGCGAGCACGTACTCGAGGTCGGTGTCCTCGAAGCTGTCGGCGAACGTCTTGTGCACGAGCGGCTCGGCGTCGTCCCGTTCCAGCTCCGGGACGAGTTGCCAGTTGTCACTGTCCCTGGGCAGGTGCTGGCTGTTGTGCTGGACCCAGACGACCGGCACGCCGCCTGCACGGGCCTTGCCTACGAGGGTGCTGATGTTCGCCACCACGCGGTCGCGCTCGTACCCTTCCGACACGACACCTGTCTGGACGTCGATCACTACGAGGGCCGTGTTCGGCCGGTTCGACAACGTGGACATCTGGGGTTTCCTCTCTGCCGACTGTGCTCGACGAACGCTAGGGGCCGCCACCGACAGTTTCAGGAGACGCTCCAGCTCCGCAGTCGCAGCCGCACCGTCGGTACGTCGCCGTCGTCCAGTTCCTCGGCCCGCCGGACCGCCGCCTTCACCGGCAGGATGTACCGCCCGTCCTTCGGGAACATCGACGTGTCCCACACACTGTCCCCGATCTCCGCCTGGACCGGGATCATCCCCCACCCGTAGGTGACGAAGTTCGCCTCGGCCTCGAAGTACGTGCTCTCGTCCTCCGGCACGGTGATGAAGTACCACGGCGCCGGCCCGTGCCAGTACCAGATCTCTCCCGCGAACTCGATCTCGGTCACAGTCCGCTCGCCGCCAGCAATCGCCGCCCGAGTTCCCGGCCGGCTTCCTGCACCTCCGGTGATCCGAGGATGCGGTACGGCGCCCTGATCGCGGTCAGCTGGGCGGCGTACCAGTCGGGTTCGTCGGTGCTGGCGAGCAGCCGCGTGTGCTCGGCGTCGATCGGCTCCATCCGACCCATGCTCCGGGGGATCCAGCAGGCAGCGTCCGCGAGCGGGGCGTCGATGACGACCTCGATCTTGTACTTCCAGCCCAGCGCCAGATGTTCCTCGACCGCGGCGAGCGGATCCAGATTCGCGGGCGGTGTGAACGTCTTGTCCGGCGAAGGCTCCACCCGGCGGACCTTGTCCACCCGCAGCACCCGTTCGGCCGACTTCGAGTGCGACCAGCACAGCAGGTACCACCGTCCCCGGCGTACGACGACCGCCCACGGATCGACGTCCATGGTCCAGCTCTCTCCCGGGCAGCGCTCGTAGTCCAGCAGCACTCGACGCTGATTGGTGCTGTGCGCCACGAGTTGGGCCGTCACCGACGGATCGGGCGTTCGGGCACCGGGATCAGGACCGCGCGCACTCACCCGTCGTACGGCGTCCGTCGCCCGCGCGATCGGCTCCGGCAGCACCCGGATGATCTTGCCGAGCGCGTCGTCGACCGGATCGTCGGCTCCACGGGGTCCTTCGAGCACGGCCATCACCAGGCCGAGCGCCTCGGTGGTGCTGAACATCAGCGGCGGCAGCCGCAACCCGCGGCCGACCCGGTAGCCGCCGTACGGCCCGCGGACCGACTCGATCGGTACGTCGGCCTCGCGCAGGATCGCCACGTACCGCCGGGCCGCGCGCTCGGAGACGCCGAGCTTGTCCCCCAGTTGTTCGGCGGTGACCCCGGGCGAGTTCTGGATCAGCTCGAGCACCGTCAACGTCCGCGCCGTCGGGCTGACGTCGTACGCCATGGCGTTCCCCCATTCCGGAAGCTGATCGTCCGGAACCGACTGTAACCTGCTGCCATGGACAACGACATCCTGCAGGAGCCGCCGATCGCCGGCAGCGAGATCGACACGCTGCTGGGCGCGCTCGAGCGCAACCGCCGGACGTTCGCGTGGAAGTGCGGCGGCCTCGCCGCCGAGGGCCTGAGTGCCAAGCACCCGCCGTCGACCGTGACCCTGGGCGGCCTGCTCGAGCATCTCGCGCTGGTCGAGGACGAGTACTTCACCGGCCGGCTGCACGACCGCGACCTGCCCGCGCCCTGGGACGTCGAGCGGTGTCCCGGAGGGCGGTCCAGGAAGCCCTCGCGACCGGCGGGATCGACCAGTTGGCGAAGCGTTCCCGCAACGGCCGGCCGGCGAGCCTGCGCTACATCCTGGTCGACATGATCGAGGAGTACGCGCGGCACACCGGGCACGCCGACCTCATCCGCGAGTCCGTCGACGGCCTCGTCGGCGAAGGCGTACCGAGCTGACCGGCAGGACGACCGGCCACCCCGGATCCGCGCGAGAAGTGCTCAGCGGATGAGCGGTTTGTCTGCGAGCATGGGCGGGTGCGGGCGGATCGGTTGGTGGCGGTGCTGCTGTTGATGCAGGCGCGCGTGCGGGTGACCGCGGCCCAGGTGGCCGGGGAGTTGGAGATCTCGGTGGCGACGGCGCGGCGCGATCTAGAGGCGTTGTCGACGGCCGGGATCCCGGTCTATCCACAGCCGGGACGCAACGGCGGCTGGCAGCTGATCGGCGGGGCCCGGACCGATCTCAGCGGACTGACCGCGTCTGAGGCGCAGGCCTTGTTCCTGCTGGTCGGTCCGGCGGCGTCGATCGCTCCGGACGCCCAAGCGGCCTTGCGGAAGCTGGTCCGGGCACTCCCCCAGACGTTCCGCGAGGAGGCGCAGGCCGCGGCCGAGGCGGTCGTGATCGACCCGGCCCGCTGGGGCGAACACACCAAGGAACGACCGGAAGTGGTACGGCGGTTGCAGGACGCGGTCGTACGGCGGGTCAAGGTGCGACTGGTCTATGCGGGACGCGGGCGCGAGCAGTCCGAACGACTCGTGGATCCGCTGGGGCTCGTGGACAAGGACGACATCTGGTACCTGATCGCCGGGACACCGAAGGGGCAGCGTACGTTCCGGGTCGAGCGGGTGGTGTCGGCGGAGGTGACCGGCGAGGGGTTCGAGCGGCCGGCCGACTTCGACCTGACCGCGGCGTGGAACGAGGTCGTCGAGCAGATGGAGGGACGGCGGTCGGGTCTGACCGCGACGGTGCTGATGGACGAGCGGCACCTGTGGGTGATGCAGGACCGGCTCGGGCGCCACTGCGAGGTCATCGGCACGGAAGGCGACCGGGTGCGGATCACCGTGACCGCGCCGACCCCGCTGATGATCGCCCAGCACCTGGCCGGCTGGGGCGGCTCGATCGAGGTGCTGGACCCACCGTCGGTGCAAGCGGAACTGGCCCGTCTCGGCACCGAACTCGCCGCCCGCTACGGCTGAGCGCGTGCCAACGGGATCGCGCCACACCGGCGGGCCGGATGGACCGGTGTGGTGAGTAAGGTGCGGTGGTTCGACTTGTTCTGTCATCGTCTTTCAGGAAGCGTCTGTGACCACATCCCCTCCGCAGCCCCCGCAGAACCCGTACGCCGGCCGGCCCGGCGACTACGGACCGCCGCCGGAGCAGCAGTTCCCGCAGTACGCCCAGCCCCAGCCCTTGGGACAGGGCCAGCCCAACGTCCAGCAGGCGCCACCACCGCAGTACCAGCACCAGCAGATGCCGCAGCCGATGCCGCCGCCGATGCCGCAGAACGTCCTGCAGTGCCGGTTCTGTGGGGCGTTCCCCGCGGAGCAGGCGACCGTGCGCGGTCACCAGGGCATGATCGTGGTGATGCGGTTCCTCAAGTTGCAGGGCCCGTTCTGCAAGACCTGCGGCACTTCCACCGTCCGGGACATGACCGCGAAGAGCCTGTGGCAGGGCTGGTGGGGCATCGGGTCGATGATCGTCAACCCGATCACGATGCTGATGAACATCGAGCCGTGGGCAAAGTTCCGCAAGCTGCCCGAGCCGGCTCCGGGCGCGCCCGGCCGGCCGATGGATCCGGGCAAGCCGCTGTTCAAGCGGCCGGCGATCCTGATGCTGCTCCTCCCGATCGCGCTGATCACCACGATCGTGGTGATCAACCTGAGCACCACGACCGCGTCCGAGGCCGAGGCCGGTGCGTGCGTGGTGAACAAGGGCACGTCGGTCAGCCCCGACGTCCAGGTCGTCGACTGCGCGTCGTCCGAGGCGGAGTACAAGGTGGTCGGCAAGCTCGACGACACCGTGGACGACTCCCGGTGCGACCAGTTCCCCGGCTACGAGGCGGCGTACACCTCCGAGGTCGGTTCGCAGAAGTACACGCTCTGCCTCGGCCCGATCTGAGCCGCGAGCGGTGCCGGTCTACGCGTAGTACCCGTCGACCGGCACCTTCGCCTCGTCGTAGAGCGCGGGTCCGTCCTGCGGTACGGCGGGGAAGCTGCCGCTCGACTTGAGTCCGTCGAGCTGTTCGCCGGACAACGCGTAGACGATTCGGCCGAGACCGGAGCGCGCGAGCGCACCCGAGCACATCTCGCACGGCTGGCAGCTCGTGTACATGGTCGTCGCCGCGGCCGTCTCGGCGTCCAGCTCACGCGCGGCCCAGACCGCGAGCTTCAGCTCCGGGTGGAAGCTGATGTTCCCGTCGGTGATCGTCGAGTTCCGCTCCTCCGCCAGGACGGTCCCGTCCGGGCCGACCAGCAGCGAGCCGAACGGCGGATTGCCGCCGGCGCGGGCGGCCGCGGCCAGCTCGATCGCGCGGCGGAGGAAGCCTTCGGCTTCGGGGGTCATCGGTTCTCCCATCGTCGGTGCGCGGCGATCGCAGCCAGCGCCTGCCAGGCCACCTCGGGCCTCTCGGTCTCGGCGGGGTCACCCACGAAGGGGTCCAGTACGACGCTCCGCGCGCCGAGATCGCGGAGTAGGTCGAGATCGGCCAGCACCTGGTCGAGCGAGCCCTCGCCCGCCACCCGCTTGTCGTCGGTCAGCGGCTCGGGGGTCAGTCGGAGCAGGATCCGCGGCGCGAACTCGGGCACCGGGCGGTCCTGCTCGGCCGCGATCTCCCGCAGCCGGTTCAATGCCGTGCTCATCCAGTCGACCCGTTCGCGGAGTGGGTGCCAGGCGTCGCCGAGGCGGACGGCGCGGCGGAGTCCCGCCGTACTGCGGCCGCCGATCCACAGCGGGATGCGACCGGAGCCGTAGTCCTTGTCGTCCTCCCAGACACGCCGGATCTCGACCAGCGTCTCGTCGGTGACCCGGCCACGGCGGTCGAAGTCCGCGCCGAGGGCCTCGAACTCCTGCCGGGCCCAGCCGACCCCGACGCCGAGGACGAGCCGGCCGCCGCTCAGCTCGTTCAGGTTCGCCGCCATCCTTGCCGTCAGCAACGGGTGCCGGTACGGCGCGATCAGGACCGTGGTGCCGAGCCGCACCCGGTCGGTGATACCGGCGAGCCAGCCCAGCGTGGTGAACGGCTCGTAGAAGGGTGCCGGGTACTGCTCGGCCACGTCCGGGGTGATGGCGACATGGTCGGAGACCATCAGCAGGTCGTAGCCGAGACCTTCGACCGTGCGCGCCCAGTCACGCAGCCGGGCGGGGTTCGTGCCAGGGCCGAAGTTGGGGACGTTCACACCGAGTTCCACGTCGTTCAGGCTATCCAGGCGGTGGCCGTGTTCTGAAGGGATTCCTCATGCCATCAGGCGGCTTCCGCCGGGGAATCGCCGGTATATTCGCGGTATGACCGAGAGTCTCGACCCGACCGACTGGGCCATCCTGGCCGAGCTGCAAAACGACGGCCGGATGTCGCTGACCGAGCTCGGCCGCCGGGTGAACCTGAGCGCGTCGGCGACCACCGAACGGGTCCGGCGGCTGGAGTCGGCCGGGATCATCAGCGGGTACCGCGCCGACGTGGACCTGGCGAAGGTGGGTTACCCGGTGCTCGCCGTCGTACGACTCAAGTACCCCGGCAACAAGCATGAGCCGCTGCACCGGTTGCTGCAGGTGCGTCCCGAGATCCTCGAGTGCCTGCGGACCACCGGCGACGACTGCTACACCCTCAAGGTCGCCGCCGCGTCCATGCCGCACCTCGAGGAACTGGTCAACGAGCTCACCGAGTTCGGCAGCACGACCACCAACCTCGTCTACTCCCAGACCCAGCCCTACCGCGGTCCCCGGCAAATTCCCACGACACCCACCCGGTGACCGTGGAGCCGGCGCGTTGGCAGGTGTACGGCGGGGTGGCGGGATCGTCGTCGTAGGCTGATGGCGTGAGGGTGCTCGTCACTGGTGCCGCTGGGCTGCTGGGGGGCGAGGTCGTGCGGCTGGCCGAGCACGAAGTGGTACCGACCTACCACAGACAGGCAGTTCCGGGCGGGATCCGGATGGACGTCCGGGACCACGACCAGGTCGACAGCGTCATCCGGAAGGTGCGTCCGGACGGCATCATCCACGCCGCCTTCCTGCAGTCGGACTGGACGACCACCGCAGAAGGACCCGCGAACATCGCGCTCGCCGCCCGCGGGATCCGGCTCGTGTTCGTGTCGACCGACGTGGTCTTCGGCGGCGGCGACGAACCGTACGACGAGGACGCGAGCCCTTGCCCGGTCACGCCGTACGGCGCGGCCAAGGCGGCCGCCGAAACGGCGATCCGGGCCGTCGATCCGTCCGCGGTCATCGCCCGTACCTCGCTCGTCGTCGGGTACGACGGCACGTCGGCCACCGAGCGACTCGTCCACGCGCTCGCCGCCGGTGAGCCGGGAGCGTTGTACACCGGCAACATCCGTTGTCCGGTGAACGTGACCGACTTGGCCTCGGCCTTGCTCGAACTGCTGGCCGGCGACATCCGCGGCACCGCCCACGTCGCCGGACCGGACGCGGTCAACCGCCTCGAACTCGGCCGTCTGATCGCCACCCGCGACGGCCTCGACCCGCAGTCCCTGCCGTTCACTCCGGGCCTGCCCTCCGACGTCCGCCTCGACAGCAGTCGAACCCAGAAGCAGCTCAGAACCCGCCTCCGCGGGGTCCACGAGTTCCTGGGTGGCTGAGGGTTCAGACCGTTTCGTCGACCGTGGTGGTGATCGGGGTGCCCAGTTCCACGGTGCGGCTGACGGTGCAGAGGCGGTCGTGGGACATCTTCACCGCGCGTGGCAGGGCCTCGCGGGCCTTGTCGCCGTCCTCGCCCTCGGGAAAGCGGATGGTGAACTCGACGGCGACGTTCTCCATCCGGTTGCCCTCCTCGGGGTCGCGGACCTTGTCGCCGCGGACGACCGCGGTGAACTCGGTCGGCTCCGCGCGACGGCTGACCACGACGTCGACGTCGATCGCGGAGCAGGTGCCGATCGCGGCCAGCAGCAGCTCGACCGGAGTGAAGTCGGTGTCGTCACCGCCGGACCCGATCCGGATGGTGCCGCCGCGCGCGTTGCGGACCTCGTAGCTGCTGTTGGCCAGGCGCTCGAAGCGCACCTGCCGGAGAGTGTCGCCCATAACCGTCACATTCTGTTGCTTGTGGCAACGTCAGAGATTCTTCAGAGCCTCCGCCACCGGGGTCTGTCCGGCGACGAGTTCGAGGGTCCGGCCGATCGCGGCCGGGGTTGCGCACAGGCCGGCGAGCACGAGCGCGACGTCGTCGCGGCTGATCCTGCCGTTGCCGGTCTTGTCCGCGAGCAGGACTCGGCCGGTACCCGGGTCGTCGGTGAGCCCGCCCGGACGCAGGACGGTCCAGTCCAGGTCGCGCCGTCGCAGGTCTTCCTCCGCGGCCCACTTCGCCTTCAGGTAGACGGTGAACACCTCGTCGTCGGTCAACGAGTCGGCCCGGTCGGCCCCCATCGAGCCGACCTGGATGTGCCGTCGTACGCCGGCCTGCTCGGCGGCGTCCGCGAACAGCGCGGCCGCTCCGCGGTCGACGGTGTCCTTGCGTGCCTTCCCGCTGCCCGGCCCGGCGCCGGCGGCGAAGACCGCCACGTGCGCACCTGCCAGCATGTCGGCCACCGCTGTGGCGTCGACCTGTTCGAGATCGAGGACGGCGGCCTGCCCGCCGGCGGCCGCGATGTCGGCTTCGTGGTCCGGGTTCCGGATCAGGCCGACCACCTCGTGCCCGCTACCGGCCAGCAGCTTCGTCAGCCGCAGTGCGATCTGTCCGTGGCCACCCGCAATCACGACTCGCATACCCCGAGCCTAACCCGCCGCCACATCAGGCAGACTGCTCCCGTGCCGCACGCGACAATCGCCGACGGCCGGCGAATCGCCTACCAGGTCCGCGGCGACGGGTCGCGATCTCGTCGCCTGGCGGCAACCGGGTGCCGCCCGACTCGACGTGCCCGGTCGAGAGCGTTGTACGACGTGTTCAGCTGGGCGTCGGGCGAACCACCGGTAGAGAGTGGCGCGCCCGAGTCGTCCAGCGCACGGGGGGCGGCTTGGTCCACGGGATCGCTCCGGCGGCTTCCAGCCAGAAGCCTTCCGGGTCGTCGAGACTCCGCCGGTAGTCCTCCTCGTAAGCACCCATCCGCTCAGCGTGGCAGGGTTGGGGCATGACGGTAAGTCTCGGCGAGGTGCGGGCAGCGGCAGAGCGGATCGCCGGACGGGTACGACGAACACCGGTGGTCGACGTGGCGCCGGGGCTGACCTTCAAGCTCGAGCTCCTCCAGCACACCGGCTCGTTCAAGCCGCGCGGCGCGTTCAACCGGTTGCTCACCGCACTGGAGAACGGCGAGCTCGGCGGACAGGGCCTCGTCACCGCCTCCGGTGGCAACGCCGGTCTCGCGGCGGCCTACGCGGCCCGTGAGCTCGGCGTGCCGGCGCGGATCTTCGTTCCGGTCACCGCACCCGCGCCGAAGGTCGCCAAGCTCCGCAGGCTGAAGGCCGAGGTCGTCCAGGCCGGGACCGAGTACGCCGAGGCGTACCAAGCGGCCCTGGACGCGCGGGACAAGTCCGGCGCGCTCCTGCTGCACGCGTACGACCATCCGGAAGTCGTCGCCGGCCAAGGCACCGTCGGGCTGGAGCTGCTCGAGCAGGCCGGGACGTTCGACACCGTCCTGGTCGCGGTCGGCGGCGGCGGACTGATCGCCGGCATCGCGACGGCGATCGGCGACCACGCCCGGGTCATCGGCGTCGAGCCCGAGCTGGCGCCGACCCTGCACCACGCGCTCGACGCCGGGCAGCCCGTCGACGGCCCGGTGGGCGGCGTGGCCGCGGACTCACTGGGTGCCCGGCGGTTGGGCGACCTCGCGTTCGAGGCGGTTCGCCGGCATACCGTCGAATCGCTGCTCGTCGGCGAGGAGTCAATCGTTGCTGCTCGCAAAGAACTGTGGCGCGACCATCACCTGGCGGTCGAGCACGGTGCGGCCGTCGCCTACGCCGCGCTGGCGTCAGGGGTCTACAAACCCGCGGGCGGCGAGCGGATCGTCGTCGTGGTGTGCGGCGCGAACACCGACCCGTCGACGCTGACCTAGACGCCGACTCGGACGACCGGCCGGCGTTTCGGTCGCTGGTCGGCGAGCGCCCAGGCGGCGATGACCCCGGCGATCGCGCCGAACAGATGCCCCTGCCAGGAGATGCCGTCCTGCGGCAGCAATCCGCCGAGCAGCGCACTCCCCCACACCAGCACGACGAGCACGCCGACCAGGACCTGACCCAGCCGGCGGTTGAAGACTCCCCGCGTGATCAGGTACGCCGCGAAGCCGAACACCAGCCCGCTCGCACCGATGGTGATCGTGTTCGGCGGCGACACCAGCCAGGTGCCGAACCCCCCGATCACCGTGACGAGCGCGGTCACCGCGAACAACCGGGCGGCACCGCTGACAGCGATCAGCGCGCCGAGCGTGACCAGCGGCAAGGTGTTCGAGATCAGGTGGCCGAAGCCCAGGTGCAGGAACGGCGCGGTGACGACCCCGAGCAGTCCCTCCGGGTCACGGGAGACGATGCCGTACTGATCAAGGGCGCCGTTCAGCGCGGTGTCGACGATCTCGCTCAGCCAGATCAGCCCGACCAGCAGGACGAGCAACTTCAGTCCACTGCCGATCCGGCCGGCGTCCACCGGCCGTCCGGTCCGCTTCGCGGGAGTCTGGAAGCTCATCCACGTCCTCGCTTCGCTCCGGGGCGCGGATGAGGCGCCGCCCACGCTGTACCTTCTGATGAACTCGCTCCGCTCGTTCATGTACCAACGATGCCGCACCGGCCCAAGTCTCAGCCTGTGGGCAGCGCGGCGACGACCGAGGGTGGTCTTCGGGATACTCACGGTGGCTATCGTCGAGTGGGGTATGGGGGATCGCGATGCCGCTGGCCGTCTACGTCCTCGGCCTGAGAATCTTCGCTCAGGGCAAGTCCGAACTGATGCTCGCCGGACTGCTCCCTGAGCTGTCAGCGGACCTGCACGTCTCCATCCCCGCGGCCGGTCTGCTGATCTCCGCGTTCGCCGTCGGCATGCTCGTCGGCGCACCCGTCCTGGCCGTCGTCACGCTCACCTGGTCCCGGCGTACGGCGCTGCTGCTCTTCCTCGCCGTCTTCGCGCTCAGCCACGTGGCCGGTGCGCTCACCCCGAACTACGCGATTCTGCTCGTCACCCGGATCGTCGGCGCCTTCGTCTACGCCGGTTTCTGGTCCGTCGCGGCGGTGACCGTGGTCGCGCTCGTCCCGGCGAACGCCCGGGCCCGGGCGATGAGTGTCGTCACCGGCGGCCTCACCATCGCCACCATCGTCGGGCTCCCGGCCGGCACGGTGATGGGCCAGCACCTCGGCTGGCGGACGGCGTTCTGGACCGTCGCCGGGTTGTATGGTCGCCATGGTCGGTGTCGTCAGCGCCGTCCCCGGCGGCCGGCCGGACCCGGAACAGACCCCGCGGCTCCGCGCCGAGGTCCGGGCGCTGGCGAACGCCCGGCTGTGGCTCGCGTTCGGCACGACCGCGCTCGTCACGGCCACCATCCTCGTCGTTTTCAGCTACCTCGCTCCCCTGCTGATCCAGACCAGCGGGCTGAGTCCCGGCGCCGTTCCCGGCGTCCTCGCGCTCTACGGCCTCGGCTCGTTCATCGGGATCACGCTCGGCGGCCGGACCGCGGACGCGTTGCCGTTCCACACCTTGTTCACCGGGATCGCGGGGCTGAGTGTCCTGTCCGCGGCGCTCGCGCTCACGGCGAGCAGCCCGGTCCTCGCCGTCGCCGTGATCGCGCTGCTGGGCGGCTTCGGGTTCGCGACCAACCCGGCGCTGAACGCCCGGGTCTTCAGCCTGGCGGGCGACGCACCCACGCCGGCGACGGCGACGAACTTCTCCGCGTTCAACGTCGGAATCACCGCCGGGCCGTGGCTCGGTGGTCTGGCGATCGGCTCCGGCGCGGGCTACCCCGCGCTCGGCTGGATCGCCGTCGCCACCGGGCTCACGGCCGTGGGTACTGTCGTCGTCGCGGCGCTGCTCCCGGTCAGTTCACCGGACCGCTCGGATCGATGTGCGACGGATCGAAGTCGGGGTGCCGGTTGAACACGTACTTGTTCAGCAGCCAGGTGACGATCCACAGGAAAACGCCGATCACCATCAGCCAGCCGGCGATCTTGTAGTCCGCGGTCGCGCGCCCGGACAACGGGCTGGCCAGGTAGACGCACAGGACGGCACCCAGCACCGGCAGCACGGTCGGCGCGTGGAAGTGCCTGTGCTCCACCCGGTCCCGGCGCAGCACCAGGACGGCCACGTTCACGATCGCGAACACGCACAGCAGCAGGAAGGCCGTTGTGCCGCCCAGCGCGGCCAGGTCGGCGTACCCGATCAGGAAGAAGGCCAGCAGGGTGGTGAACAGGATCGCGACCCACGGCGTCCGCCGCCGGTTCAGGATGCGGCCGAGCGGGCCGGGCAGGACCTGCTCGTGTGCCATGCCGTACAGCAGCCGGCTCGCCATCAGCATGTTGATCAGTGCCGAGTTGGCGACCGCGAACATCGTGATCCAGGCGAAGATCCCGAGCGGGAAGCCCGGTGCGCCGGCCGAGACCACCTTCAGCAGCGGTGTCGATCCCTCGTTCAGGTCGTCCGGCGACACCAGGGTGACGGCGGAGATCGCGACCAGGACGTAGATCAGGCCGGTGGCGCACAGGCCGATCAGCATGATCTTCGGGAAGATCCGGACCGGGTCCTTGGTCTCCTCGGCCATGTTCACCGAGTCCTCGAAGCCGACCATCGCGAAGAACGCCAGCGCGGTCGCCGCGGTGACCGCTCCGAACGCCGACTCACCCGACGGGGTGTTGAACTCGGTCAGCCGGGAGGTGTCGCCGTCGCCGCTGCCGATCGCCCAGGCGCCGATCGCGATCACGATCAGCAGACCCGTCAGCTCGATACAGGTCAGCACGACGTTCGCCTTCACGCTCTCACCGACGCCGCGCAGGTTCACCAGCGCGATCAGCGCCATGAAGGCCAGCGAGGTGATCATCAGCAGCGAACCGCGGTCGGGGTCGATGTCGATCGCGGAGAAGAAGTTCGCCGCGAACGCCTTCGACGCGCTGGACGCCGAGGTGAGGCCGGAGCACATCACCGCGAACGTCAGCAGGAAGGTGAGGAAGTGGATCCCGAACGCCTTGTGCGTGTAGACCGCCGCACCACCGGCCCGCGGGTACTTCGTGACGAGCTCCAAGTAGCTGGTGGCGGTCAGCAACGCCACGACGAACGCGCACAGGAACGGCAGCCAAACGGCCCCACCGACCTCGCCGGCCACCTTCCCGGTCAGCGCGTACACACCGGTGCCGAGGATGTCCCCGACCACGAACAGCAGCAACAGTCCCGGGCCCATCACCCGTTTCAGCTCCGGCCGCTTGCCGCTCTCCGCCGTCGCCGCCGCCGCGCTAGTACTCTCGCTCATCCCCGTCCTCGCTTCGCTCCGGGCGCGGATGAGACTCCGAGCGCACTGTGCTGTTCGCTGAACTCGCTTCGCTCCTTCATATCCTGCCTCCCTGGATCGGTCCGACAGTCGACCACACCCGGGGTGCATCAGCCAGTACTTTCGGTCACCCTGGATCAGGCTGTAACCGGACGGTGACCGGTGGCCTGGGAGCATGTGGCCCGTGATGCACCTTCGTCTCATCGTCCCACCGGATCGCAGCGAGCGCGTTCTGGACACGCTCGTCGACGCCCTCGTCCGCGCCCTCGCGGAACGCCCGGGAGACCGAGAAGGCGGCCTTGGGCGCACGTGACGACGCGGTCATCTGGGACGCGGTCGTCGAGCAGGCCTACAACGAGGCCAAGGGCGTTTGGGTGTACTGCGCCGTCCTCACCCTGGCGACGATGATCGCGGCCATTGCCGTGATGCTCGGCGTCGACCTCGCCGGGACGACTGCGGCAGGTATGGTCACGCTGCTGCTGCAACGCGGGGTCTGGTGGATGTACCTGCGGGTGAAGGACAGAAGAGCGGGCGCGCGCGTTGAGGCTTGACCGGGCGTCCCCTGTCCGGTCCGCGCGCGCCCTGCTCAGCCAGTCGTACCCCATCCTGGGGGCGTCCGCACCATCGGTCTCGCTGACGGATGTCGGACATGGCGCGAACTCGCCATTCACCTGAAAACGAATCCACACCGGCCGCGGGACGAGATAGCCTTTCCGGGATCCGGGCGCGCGGGAGGGTTGTCATGCTGGAGTCGCTGGGGGTGGAACCGGCGGACGAAGAGGCCTATCGGGCCCTGCTGGCGGCGCCCGGATGCGATCTGACCGAGGTCGCCAAGCGCCTCGACCGGGACGAGGAAGCGGTGCTCGCGACCGTCGAGCGGCTCGAGGACCTGGGGTTGCTGACGACCACCTCCGACGAACCGCCGCGGTTGCTGCCGACCCGGCCGGACGTCGCGGTCGACGCGCTGGTCGCCGTCCGCCGGGCCGAGCTGGACCGGGTGCGCGCCGAGGCCCGGGTGATGCTCACCGAGTTGCGGGCGCAGGAGCAGCATCGGCCGGAGAACCTGGTCGAGGTGATCGTCGGGCAGGAGGCGATCGCGGCCCGGTTCGCCCAGTTGCTGAACGGGACGCGGGAGCAGTTGCTGGTCCTGGACCGGCCGCCGTACGCGTCCCAGCCCGGGGAGTCCGACCCGCGGGTCCGCGGGCTGCTCGGTGACGGTGTGGTTGTCCAGGGCATCTACTCCCCGGACTCCCTCGACGTGCCGGGTGGTGTGGACGAGGCGTACAGCGCGGCCGACGCCGGCGAGACGTCGCGGGTGCATCCACAGGTGCCGATGAAGCTGGCGGTGTTCGACCGCAAGGTCGCGCTGCTGCCGCTGTCGGTCGACCAGTTGGTCGACAGTGCGCTCGTCGTTCATCCGTGTGCGCTGCTGGACGCGCTGATCGAGATGTTCACCCTGCTGTGGGACCAGGCGGTTCCGGTGGTGCCGCCGGCCAGGACCGATCCGCAGGACGCCCGGCTGATGACGTTGCTCGCCGCCGGGTTCAAGGACGACGCGATCGCGCGACAGCTCGGGCTGAGCAGCCGGACCGTCGGCCGCCGGGTCGCCGAGCTGATGGAGACGCTGGGTGCGCGAACCCGGTTCCAGGCCGGGATCCACGCCCAGCGCCGCCATCTGCTCGAGGACTGACTCAGCAGGTGCCGAGCATCTGCTGCAGGGCGGTCTTCTCCGCCGACTGCAGTGACAGCCCGTAGGTGTGCTTCACCCAGATCCACTCGCGGGCGTAGATGCAGTGCACCGAGGAGTTGGTCGGCTTCCACTCCGACGGGTCCCGGTCACCCTTCGAGCGGTTGCTCGACGCCGAGACCGCGATCAGCTGCGAGACCGTCAGGTCGTTGGCGAACTGCTGGCGGCGGGAAGTGCTCCACGCGTTCGCGCCGGACTTCCACGCCTCAGCGAGCGGAACGATGTGGTCGATGTCGACCGACGAGTCGTCCTCGACCCAGATGGCGTCGTACACGCTGTACCAGCGGCCGGCGGTCGGCTCGCACTGGCTGTCGACGGTGACCCCGGAGCCGTCGCGCTTGAGCACCTGGTCGCGCGTGTCACACGTGCCGGACTGCGTGATCCAGTGTGGGAAAAGGTCGCGGCTGTAGCCGCTGGTGGAGCCCTCGGTCCGCACCGTGAGACCTGCCAGCTGCGTGGCCGCCGTACTCGCGGACGGCGGCGTCGGTGGGTACGCAAGCGCCGGTCCGGCGCTCAGGCCCCAGGCGGTCGCGGTGGCGACCACCGCGGTCGCAAGAGTGGTGAATCGTCGCATCAGTCAGGCCTCCGACGGGTTGGGCGGGTCCCCCCTGACGTGCTGCCCTCAGCCTTCCCTGGTCACGCACCGTAGGAAACCACTCACCGATGAAGGCCGCGTGAACGTCCCGCTCAGGCCGGTGCCGGTGCGGCCGGCTCGAAGCTCGCGAGCATCTCCTCCAGCGCGCGCTGATCCGGTCCGACGAACGGATCGGCTCGCGGGGCCGTCTCGAGCAGATCCAGGAACTCCGTCGTGTGCGCCGGGGCCGGCGGCAGGTGGCTGCTGAGGATGACGTCGGGATTCATTTGCCGTAGCGGCTGGACGCTGCGGCGGAAGGCCTCCTGGTCGACGGTGTGAACCCAGGGGCTGTCGAGCGTTGCCCACAGCAGCTGTCCGCCGCGCAGTGCGTCCCGCGGAGCGTCGCTGACGTCACCGCAACCGGCCAGCTCCGCCGTCGGCATCGGGGCACCGAAGCAGTCCGAACTGAAGCACGCCCGCGAGCGGTCGTCGTAGAAGCCGACGGTCGCCGGGCTGTCGTACAACGGCGGCCGGAACGCCGTCACCGTCCGGTCCCCCAGCGACAGCGACTCGCCCGGATTCAGCAGGTACAGCCGGTCCATCGGCAGCGGGCGCTCGGTCGACATGATCCCGGCGCCGATGAAGGTGGTGATCAACCGCGCCTGCGGAGCCGCCTCGAGCAGGTCGAACAGTGAGCCCGTGTGGTCGCGGTCCGGGTGTGTCAGCCAGATCCATCGCACGTCTTGCGGATCGACCACGGTGCCGAGGGCATCCATGTAGCCCCGGCCGGGCAGGCTCAACCCGGTGTCGACCACCAGTGGCTCGGCCGCCATCAGGACGAACGCATTCACCCGCAAGAAGCCGATGCCGGGCACCTGCAACTGGTCGCTGAGCTCACTGATGTCAGCGCCGACACGATTGATGTGTATGACGATTTCCCCCTTGGACCCCTCCTCTTCGGAGCGTTCGCCACCCGCCGGACGGTGTCAAGCGCTCGACCGATCAGTCGTGCTCCAGCACTGTCAGTGTCCAGCCGGTGCCGGTGCGGTCGAGTTCGGCGTTCCAGCGTTCGCTCACCAGCGTGTGCAACGCCTTCGGCGTGCCCGGATCCTTGCCGGATTCAACCAGGTGCCGGGCGACGAGTCCGCGGGTGTGCTTGGCGTTGTGCGACACGACCGATCGAACACCGGCGCGCTCGCGGACGACGTTCACCGAGACCCACCTGGCGGCCCGCTCTCCGGTCGGTCGCCAGGCGGCGACGTACGTCGACGAGCGGCAGTCGACGATGACGCCGTCGGCATCGGCCAACGCGGCGGCCAGTGGGTCCCGCCAGACCGATGCGAGCGGTCCGAGGCCGGGCAGCGTCGTACCCATGGAGAGCCGGTACGGCGGGACGCGATCGGCCATCCGCAGTGCGCCCCAGGCCGCGGACACGACGAGCAGACGGTTGCCGGCCCGGCGCTTGCTGCCCGCCGACAACGTGGCGTACCCGAGCGCGTCGTACAGCACTCCGGAGTACAGCTCGGACACCGGCACGGCGGGCTCGGTCCGCCAGCGGGTGTTCCGGTCCACCTCGTGCTGGAGCGAGGCGCCGACACCGAGTACGTCGTACGCGTCGGCGGACGCGGACACCTTCGCCAGCGCCTCGAGGACCTGCTCGCGGACCGGGTTGAGCTCCGGGAACGACAACGACGCATGGTCGACCGGACGACCGCGGGACCGCCCGGTCTTGCCCTCCGACGGCGGCAGCAGGATGAGGGTCACGTGAGATCGTCCAGGGCGGCCAGGTCGGCGGGAGTCGGGTCCCAGAGGCCGGCGGCGACGTTCTGCTCGATCTGCTCCGGCTTGGTCGCGCCCGCGATCACCGACGCGACCGCGGGCTGGGCGGCGAGGCCGCCGATGGCCACGTCGATCATGGTCAGGTCGCGCTCGGCCGCGAACGTCTCCAGGGCCTCGATCTTGTCGAAGTCCGCCCGGGCCAGCCGCTCCGGCTGGGTCGCGAGCCGCGTGCCCTCGGGCGCCGCCTCGCCGCGCTTGTACTTGCCGGTGAGCAGTCCGGAGGCGAGTGGGAAGAACGGCAGCACCCCGATGCCGAGGTGCTCGCAGGCCGGGATCAGCTCGTCCTCGACGTCGCGTTCGAGCAGCGAGTACTGGTTCTGCGCGCTGACGAAGCGCTCCAGGCCGGCGGACTTGGCGACCCAGTCGGCGTCGACCACCTGCCAGCCGGCGAACTGGGAGCTGCCCAGGTACCGGACCTTGCCCTCAGCAACCAATTCGGAGAGTGCCGCCAGAGTCTCCTCGATCGGGGTGACCGCATCCGGGAAGTGCAGCTGGTAGAGGTCGATCCAATCGGTGCCGAGCCGCCGCAGGCTCGACTCGACCGCCTTGCGGATGTACCGGCGAGAGCCGCGGACACCCCAGTCCGGGCCGTTCGCGCCCTGCATGTCGCCGCCGAACTTGGTGGCGATGACCACCTCGTCGCGGCGGTTGCCGAGCGCCTTGCCGAGGAGCTCCTCGCTGTAGCCGTGCTCACCGTGGTAGATGTCCGCGGTGTCGAACAGCGTGATACCGGCGTCCACCGCGGCGTGCACCACCGCGTCCGTCCGGGCCGCGTCCAGCCGCCGCCCGAAGTTGTTGCAGCCCAGTCCCACCACACTGACCGTCAGGCCCGAGTCACCCAGCTGCCGGTACTCCATGTCCGTCATGGGACCAAGCCTAGTAACCGCATAGAGTTGCCGGCATGCCGAGTCTCACCGTCGACGGCGCCCGTACCCGGGCCGCCGCACTCTCCGTCCAGTCGTACGACGTCGATCTCGACCTCACTCAGGGCGAGCGCACGTTCGGGTCGACCACCACCATCAGGTTCACCGCCACCGCTATGACGACATGGGTGGACGTGAAACCAGACGAGCTCACCTCGGTGACGCTGAACGGTACGGCGGTCGACGTCGCCGGACTGAACGAGGGGCGGCTCGAGCTGACCGGCCTGCAGCCGGACAACGAGCTCGTCGTGGTCGCGTCGATGCTGTACTCGCACGACGGCGAGGGCCTGCACCGCGCGGTCGACGCCGCCGATGGTCTCGTCTACACCTACGCGATGTCGTTCCTGGACGCGGCACCGCGGATCTTCGCGTGCTTCGACCAGCCCGACCTCAAGGCGCCGTACCGGATGAAGGTGACCGCGCCGCCGGAGTGGCTGGTGCTCGGGAACGGCGCCGCCACCCAGGTCTCGCCCGGTCGCTGGGAACTGGCCGAGACGCCGCCGCTGTCGACGTACTTCGTCACCGTCGTGGCCGGGCCGTACCACCAGATCACCGACGCCCACGACGGCATCCCGCTCAGCGTGGTCGCGCGGCAGTCGCTCAAGGACGCGCTGGAGCGGGAGGCCGGGGACATCTTCGAGGTCACCAAGCAGTCCTTCGACGAGTACCACCGGATGTTCGGCTGCCGCTACCCGTTCGGTGAGTACCACCAGGCGTTCGTGCCGGAGTTCAACGCCGGCGCGATGGAGAACCCGGGCTGCGTGACGTTCCGCGATCCGATGGTGTTCCGCTCGGCGGTGACCGACGGCGAGCGCAGCAACCGGGCCCGGACCGTCGTGCACGAGATGGCGCACCAGTGGTTCGGCGACATCGTCACGATGCAGTGGTGGAACGACCTCTGGCTGAACGAGTCGTTCGCCGAGTACATGGCCCACCGGGTGTCGACCGACGCGACCAGGTACACCGACAACTGGATCGACTTCGCGTTCATCCGGAAGTGGTGGGGGCTGCAGGCCGACCAGCGCTCGTCCACGCACCCGGTGGCGGCCGACGCGGTCAAGGACGCGCTCGCGTCGCTGGACGACTTCGACGGCATCTCGTACGCCAAGGGAGCCGCGGTTCTCAAGCAGCTGGCCGCCTACCTCGGCGACGACGTCTTCCTCGCCGGTGTCCGCGCGCACATCGAGTCGAACCAGTTCGGCAACGCGACGTTCGCCGACCTCGTCGCGAAGTGGACCGAGGCCGGCGCAATCGACCTCGACACCTGGGCCCGGCACTGGCTGCGCACTCCCGGAGTCGACACGCTCAGCGCAAGCCGCAGCGGCACCGGCATCACCCTGCGCCGGGTCGCTCCGGCCGAGTACCCGGCCGAGCGCCCGCACAAGCTGTCGGTCGGTGGGTACGACGCGGACGGCCGGGCGACGACGGTCGACGTACTGCTGGATGCCGACGAGGTGACGGTCGAGCTCGACCCGGCGCTCGCGGTCGTGATCCCGGACGCCGGTGACGACACCTGGGCCAAGATCCGCCTCGACGCGGACAGCCTGGCGAACCTGCCGTCGGTGCTGCCGAAGATCTCCGACGGTGTCACCCGGGCCGTCGTCCTGAACAGCATCCGGGACGCCGTCGCCGACGCCGAGCTCGACCCTGAGCTCGGCTTCGACGTCCTGGTCGGGATGCTGCCGCACGAGACCAGCGACATCGCGGTCGCGACGATGGTCGGCTGGGCGCAGAGTCACCTGCTCGGCGTCTACCTGCCGTACGAGCCGTACCGCGGCCGGCTGGCCGACACGCTCGCCGAGCGGCTCCGGACCGCGCCGGCCGGCAGCAGCCTGCAGCTCGCGGTGGCGCGCGGCTCGGTCCGGTTCGCCGGCGAGGCCGACGTACTCGCGGGCTGGCTGGCCGGTGAGGGCGTGCCGGCGGGGCTCGCGATGGACGCGGACCTGCGCTGGACGGTGCTGCTCCAGCTCGCCCGGCTCGGCGCCGTCGGCGACGCGGAGATCGACGCCGAGCTGCGGCGGGACACGTCGTCCGAGGGCGTCGTCCACGCCACCCGGTGCCGCGCCGCGCTGCCGACGCCGGAGGCCAAGGAGCGGGCCTGGACGCAGATCATGACCGACGCCGACGTCCCGAACTACGAGTTGTACGCCGCCAGCGAGGGCTTCTGGCATCCCGGCCAGCTCGAACTCACCGCGCCGTACGTGGACCGGTACTTCGCCGAGATCGCCGGCACCGAGAAGCTGCGGTCCGGCTGGGTGGTCGCCTTCAGCGCGAAGCTCGCGTTCCCGCGGTACGCCGTCGAGCCGGCGATCGTGTCCCGGGCCTCGGACCTGGTCGCGGACGAGTCCGTGGCGGCCGGCATCCGGCGGTCGGTCGGCGACAGTGTGGACGACCTGAAGCGGGCTCTTGCGGTCCGTTCCGCGTTCGGGAGCTGACCGGCCGGTCGCGGTCACACCGTGTTGTGACTACTGTGACTGGTGTGATCATAAGGACCCTTGTGAGCAGGCACGATGTGTTTTCGTGACGTAACCTCCACAATGACCGCGCGGCACGGCGCGCCGGTCTTGGTCAGGCAGCACGTCCCGGGAGAGACTGTCGAGAACCGCACAGGAGAACAAGGTCAATGCGCGAGGCGAGGCTCGTCGGTCTGAGCCAGGACGGAAAGCAACTCGTCCTGGCGATGGCGGAGACGGGTGAGGAGTTCGCCGTTCCGGTCGACGACCGGTTGCGTGCGGCCCTCCGCGGCGACCGTGCCCGACTCGGCCAGCTGGAGATTCAAATGGAGAGCGCGCTGCGCCCACGAGACATCCAGGCTCGTATCCGCGCCGGCGAAAGTCCCGAGGCGGTCGCTGCCGTCGCCCAGATGCCGATGGAACGCGTGATGGCGTTCGCCGGCCCGGTCCTGGCCGAGCGGGACCACATCGCCAGCCTGGCTCAACGCGCGTCCGTCCGCCGGCGCGGCGGCGCCGACGCTCCGACCCGCAACCTCGGTGCGTGGGTGACCGAGCGGCTGCGCACCCGTCAGGTCGACCCGGCGTCGGCCGAGTGGGACGCCTGGCGGCGCGACGATGGCCGCTGGGCGGTCCGCGTCTCCTACTTCGTCGAGGGCGCGGACGAGGCGGAGAAGAAGGATGAGAAGATCGCGATGTTCGCGTACGACGCCCCCGGGCGGTACGCGGTCCCCGACGACGACGAGGCCCGCTGGCTGGTCGGCGAGCAGGCTCAGGTGCTGCCGCCGCCGGTCCAGCCGCAGCCCGGCGAACGCCGACTGTCCGCGGTCGCCGACATCGACCTGTCGGTCGCGCCCGATCACGGCGCCGACAGCTACGAGGCCGGCTTCGAGGACACCGTCAGCCTGCCCCGCCGCAACCACCCGGCGCCCCGCGAAGCCGGCGCCTCCCGGGACGTCGAGCGTGGCCCGCGCCGGGTCCACTCGGTGCCGAACCCGGACGACGAGCCGACGCTGATCGACGTACCGATCGAGCAGCCGCCGGCCCTGCGACCGTCCGTCCGCGCCGTCGAGCGTCCCACCGACGTTCCGGCCGAGGCTGCCATCGTCACTCCCCCGGAGGAACGCGCGTCCGCCCCCGAGACCCCGTTCACCGAACGCCGCATCACCCCCGACCGGCCGTCGGCACCCGAGCGGAGGCCGGCTTCTGACCGGCTGCCCGCGCATGATCGCGGCGCCCCGGCTGCCCGGCGTCCCTCGGACGAGCGGTCGGCTCCACAACCTGAGCCGGTCCAGGCCGACTCGGCCCCGGTTCAGCCCAAGCCTGCTCAGCCCGAGCTCGACCCCGTGCAGGTGACGGCCGCAGCCAAGGCCGCACCTGAGCCCCCGGCCACCACGGCGAGCGAGCCGGCTGCGGCCGAGGAGCAGGCGGAGCCGAAGAAGAAAGCCGCTCGGCGCACCAACAAGCGCGCCAGCGTGCCCAGCTGGGACGAGATCATGTTCGGCAAGAAGGCGGACTGACCCGACCCGCTCCGGGCTCAGCTGCCGAGGCAGCTGAGCGCTTGCATGGCCGCTCGCTCGAGGCGGGAGAGCTCCGCGAGGATGTCGCCTGCCTGGTGCAGGTGTTGTGGGTCACCCGTCTGTCCCGCTTCGGCGATCAGGGCCGCGACGTCGGTCCACAGGGTGGCGGCTTCGGTGTAGTGCGCGTGGCCCGTGCGCAGGTGGTGGCTGTCGAGCAGGTTGACGCATTCGCCGAGGAAGTCCCGGTAGAGGTTCCGGAACAGTGCGCCGCCGGTACCTGCCTTCTCCATCAGGAGCGCGGCCTGCGGCAGGTCCCGTTGTGGGTCGCCGGTGCGCTGGAGCCAGGTGCGGATCAGCCTGCCGGCCTTCTCGATGCCGCGGTGGCCGAGGTTGGCGATCGGCGGGTCGAGGAACGCCTCGGCGCAGGCGGTGACGGCAGGGACGATCCGGGCTCGTGGTGACGGCAACGCGCGTGGAGCAGCAAGCGTGAAGGACCGGTGTTTCGCCGTCATCGGGCCGCGCGCGGCCCGGGCGTCGGCGAGACTGCGAAGGCTGGTGGACACCGTTCCGCCCTGCTGCTCGGTGTCCACCAGGTACGCGGTCTGGTCGTCGTACCCGCGCATGGCCACGACATGCCCGCCGAAATGCACCTTCGAGCTGAAGTAGTCCAGGTAGTAGCTGTCGAGCTGCAGCCCGACCGGCTGGCCGGCATCAAGCAGGGCCGCCACGGTTCTCCACGCCTTCCGCGGCGAGCTGGTCTCGTCGACGGCAAGGTCCAGGTCGAGAACGGCGGCGAGGTTTCTGGTGAGCTCGAACGGCTTGACCCGGCCGCCCAGGAACGGAAACCCGACGGCCTTGCTGTCCCAGTAGATGAACGACAGGCCCGAGCCCAGGCCGAAGAGCATGGGTTCGGACAGGTCGATGTCCAGGTGCTCGAGCAGGACACCCAGAGTTGTCGTTTCGCAGTGCTGCACGCTGACATCGTGGTACCTCCGGTGACCGGAGGGTCCAGCGCACCGCCGGCTCACGGACAGCTGTTCCAGATGGCGGACGGTGTTTGGCAGGTCCGGGCCGAGCTGTCATGATCTTCGGCATGCACATGCTGTGTTGTTGCTGTCGTCGCTGACGCGCGCCGTTCCCGGCGCACGAGGCCCTGCCCCTTTTCCGTGGCCCGCCCGCCGACACCAGCACTCACAGGATCTTCCGCATGAATCTCCCGGCCTTCGCCGATCTGCTCGCGTCCCGCGGCCTCCGGCTGCTGCCCGGCTCGCACGCCGTCCCCGTCGAGCTGCTCGTGCAACTGAACGACGCGACGATCACCCGGTTCACCGCGCGCGGCACCACGCTGCGGATCAGCCGCTTCCCCGCCGACGCCCTGACCACGATCACGATCGCGGCCGAGTGCGGCTGCGGTGACCACCACCCGCGGACCGGCCCGGCCCGGGCGACGCTCAGCCGGTACGCCGTACCGTTCGACGAGCGCACCATCGACGGGGAGCTCGAGTTCGGCTGGCAGTCGCACGAGGCCGGTCTGCTCCGCCTCAGCGACGCCGCCACCCACTTCTTCACCCTGCTCGACCAGCTGCAGCCGACTCCCGAACGGGTCCTGGTCGGTGTCGCTTGAGTGCGCGGACAGTCAGGGACGGCGATGGGCCGGCTCGTGGTCGTCGTACCGCCGGCGGGCCTCCTCGACCTTGGCCAGGTTCGGCGACCAGTCCGCCAGTGAGTGGAACAACGGCGCGAGACTGCGGCCGAGGTCGCTGATCTCGTACTCCACCCGCGGCGGCACCTCCGGGTAGTAGGTGCGCTCGATCAGGCCGTCACGTTCCAACTGCCGCAACCGCTGCGTCAGCACCTTCGGCGTGATCACCCCGATCCGCCGCTCGAGCTCCACGAACCGCTGCCGCCCGTACTCGTTCAGCGTCCACAGGATCGGCGTCGTCCACCGGCTGAACACCACGTCGACCACCGGCGCGATCGGGCATGCCTGCACCGGATCAACCGCTGTGCTCTCGATCACAATCCCAGTACTTTCCTCTAGGTACCTACTATGCCTACGCAAGTAGCGTCCTCGTCAGTCAAGCACAAGAACTGACACAGGAGCGAACATGATCGTGGTAACCGGTGCTACCGGAAACGTCGGCCGCCCGCTGATAGCCGCCCTCGCTGCCGCCGGCGAGCAGGTGGCAGCGGTGTCGCGGACGATCCCCGCGGGAGAAAGCGGGCCGGCATCGGGTGCCGGCGGAGTCCGGCGCCTCCCGGCTGATCTGACCGAGCCGGAGAGTTTGAAGCCGGCCCTCGACGGAGCCGAAGCGGCGTTCCTGCTGACCGCCCCCGGCTTCCTCGCGAGCGGCGACCTCGGCAAGGTCCTGACCGTCGTCCGCGCCGCCGGTGTCCGGCGGGTCGTGCTGCTGTCCTCGCAGGGCGTGGGTACTCAGCGGCACCCTTCGAACTTCGAGGACGCGGTCGCGATGTCCGGTCTGGAATGGACCATCCTCCGGCCGGGCAATTTCAGCTCGAACGCGTTCCAGTGGGCGGATTCGGTCCGCACCCGTCGCGTGCTCGAGGCGCCGTTCGCCGACGTCGCGCTGCCCGCGGTCGACCCGGCCGACATCGCCGAGGTTGCCGCCGCGGTCCTGCGAGAACCGGGCCACACTGGCAGCGTCTACACCCTGACCGGGCCGGAGCCGGTCTCACCGCGTCAGCAGTCCGACGCGATCGCGAACGCTGTCGGCGAGCCGGTCGAGTTCGTCGAACTGACGCGCGCCGAGGCGAGAAGCCGGATGCTCACCTTCATGCCCGAGCCGGTCGTCGAGTCCACCCTCGGCATCCTCGGTACGCCGACCGCCGCCGAGCGATCGGTCAGCCCAGACACCGAACGCCTCCTGGGCCGTCCGGCCACAACCTTCGCCGACTGGGCCAAAAGCAACGTGGCCGCGTTCAGTTAGAGCCCAGGTCGCGGACCGGAGCACAGACTCTTGAATAAGTAACACGCTTGGTTTAACTTATCCGCGCAGCACCTGCCAGCGTGTACTTCCGGCCCGCCACCTGGAGGTTTCAGCATGACCAGACGTCTGCTCGCGGGGATTCTCCCTGCCCTGGTGCTGGCCGGTGTGCTCGCCGCGCCGCCGGCCGAGGCCGCCACCATGTACCCGAGCGGGGTCGGCGCCGACCTCGGCCCGGCCCCGACCACCCTCGGTGTACTCCCGGCCGCCGGCGACGATCCCGCTGGGCTTCAGACAGGCACCGAGCAGGGCCGCGGCTACTGGCGGACGAACCGGGCCGCGAACACCGGCTATCTGGAGTTCGACGTCGACCGCGACTACGTCGACGAGATCGGCACCGACGATGTGCTGGTGACGGTGACGTACCTGGACACCGGCACAGGCACCCTCGAGCTCCAGTACGACGCCGCCGCCGACCCGCAGGCGGACGCCGACGACATCCGACCGGCCGGCACCGGTCGATGGAGGACGGGCACGTTCGCGCTCACCGACATCGGCTTCACCGATCGCCTCGGCGGCGCGGACCTGCGGCTGTTCGGGTCCGCCGACATCACCATCGCGAGCCTCCGGATCAGTGCGGCGGGCGCATCGGTGCAACTCGGCGCGGCACCGATCCAGAACCGCATCAGCCCGCGGGCCGGCGACCGTCCGGAGAACCTGGTCACCGGTGTTCAGGACGGTCGCCCCTACTGGCAGACGGACCGCACCGCGCCGTCGCCCGGCACGAACTTCTTCTACCTGAACGTCAGCGACACCTACCTGTACGACAACCGCGCCGGCCTGGTCCTGATCAGCGTCGACTACTTCGACCAGGGCAACGGACAGTTCGGTCTGCACTACGACTCTCCCGGCGAGACCCTCCCGGAGAAGTTCAAGAACTCCGAGCTCGTCAGCTACGGCGACACCGGAACCTGGAGGACGCACACGTTCGCACTGCCCGACGCGGTGATGACGAACCGCTCGAACGGCGCCGACTTCCGGATCCACAACGGTGACGGCACGGTCGACCTCAAGGTCGCAGCCGTCCGCGTCGCCAAGGTCGCCGGCGCTCTCGACGTCACCGAAGGCCTGGTCGACGTGATTGCCGAGGCGGCCCGGGCCGAGCGGGCCGCCCGCGAAGGCACCCGCGACGGCCAGTATCCGGCCGGCAGCCGGGCAGTCCTCCGGGCGGCGATCGACGACGCCCGAGCCATCGCGGCCACTTCGGACGTCACCGACGTACAGGTGAAGGAAGCGCTGCGGACGCTGCAGGCCAAGGTGGACGCTTTCAAGCCGATCGACACCAACTTCGCCCCCGAGGGTACGGCGACCGCCAGTCGCGGTGCCGAGCCTGCCCAGGTCAACGACCGCGACCACACCACTGCCTGGACCAGTGGTCCGGGCGACGCATGGCTGCAGGTCGATCTCGGCAAGCCGCGTCGGGTGAACGACGTACGCGTCGAATGGGCGCAGGCCCACTCCCCCGACTACACCGTTCAGGTCTCCAACGACGGGACCAGGTTCACCACAGTCGGGCGGACGGGATCACCGGGCGCCAACCAGATCAGCAAGACCCGCTTCGCGACCACCAAGGCCCGGTACGTGCGAGTGGCCATGACCGGCGCCGAGTCGTTCGTCGTCAAGGAGCTTCAGCTCCGCGAGTCCCCGGTCGTCGCGCCGGAGCCCCGGCTGGTCGCCACCGCCAACCCGACCGAGGACGGCGTGATCGCGGACTTCGACGCGACCGCGTACGGCGCCGACCGGAGCGGCCGGCGGGATGCGACGAAGGCGATCCAGCAGGCGATCTACGCCTGTCAGGACGCGGGCGGCGGCACGGTCTGGCTGCCGGCCGGCCGCTACCGGGTGACCGGCACGATCGAGGTGCACGCCTTCTGCACGCTGCGCGGCGAGCACGGCCGGTCCCCGGACTACGGCACCGTCGTGATCGCCGACCTCGCCCCCGGCGACGACGGGCCGAGCCTGTTCCGGATCGGCGGCAGCGCCGGCGTCCTCGGCGTGACCACCTACTACCCGGACCAGAACGCCGCCGACCCGGTCCCGTACAACTACACGTTCGAGATCCCCGGCGGCGCGTGGATCGGCAACGAGAACTACATGATGGCGACCGTCGCCGACGTCACCATGCTGAACTCCTACCGCGGCATCGGCATCAGCACGATGCCGAACGACCGCGGCAACGCACCGAGCTCCGGCCAGGTGCACGAGTCGTCGACCATCCGGAACGTCCACGGCACCGCCTTGCTCGAAGGCGCCCGGGCATACAACGGCGCCGACGTCGGCACCTGGGAGAACGTTGCCTTCGACAACGCGATTTGGGCCTCGGCGCCGGCGGCCTACAAGCCACCGTCCCGCCAGGCGCTGGACGCCTGGACCCGGGCGCACGGCACCGGTCTGGTCCTGGGTGACCTCGAGTGGGACCAGTTCCACCGGATCTCGCTGTCCGACTACCGCGTCGGCATCCACGTCGTCGCCGGTCAGCGCGCCCAGTTCACCGGCAGTTTCCTGCAGCCCGACGTACGCCGGACCGACATCGGCGTACTGGTCGACCAGATGGACGACCGCTGGGGTATGACGCTGGCGGCCGGCCGGATCGAGGGCAGTGAGCACGCCGTCCTGAACGACTCGCGCGGTTACGTGAAGGTCACCGGCACCACGCTGACGGGCGCGGTCGACGGGATCGTCCACCGCATGTCGGGCACTTCACCGACGTACCGGCACAAGCCGCTGCCGAAGCCGAAGCAGACCCTGTACGTCGCCGACGCGCCGCACGGGGTCGGGTATCTGC